>JBAQHW010000340.1:0-17841 GCA_049288525.1 Xanthobacteraceae bacterium | reverse complement strand
CCGCCGATTTCAGCGGCCTTGATGCTTGCGTCCGGGGCCCCTAGTGGAGCGGATTTGACATTCGCTACCCACCCAGCCGCAACCTCGTGAAGCGAATGTCAAATCCAAAAGCTCCACTAGGACTGACATTTGCTAGTGGTCGTTTGATTCTAACATTCGCATAATGGCATGCCGGACAGGGGTGCGAATGTTAGAATCGGACCACTAGCGTAACGGCAATCATTCTTCTATAAGCGCCGCATCCTGAGCAAAACGCGCCAAGACAGAGGAGAGCGATGCCATGGCCGTGCCAAAGAAAAAAACCTCGCCGTCAAAGCGCGGCATGCGCCGGTCGGCCGATGCGCTAAAAGCCCCGACCTATGTCGAGGACAAAGATTCCGGCGAATTGCGCCGTCCGCACCACATCGACCTTAAATCCGGCATGTATCGCGGACGCCAAGTGCTGACCAAGAAGGCGGAAGCCTAAGGTTAAGGCCGCCGCCGCCGCTTGTTAGCAGGCAGTGACGGACGAGAGAACCGAGAGAACTATGTGACGAAAGTTTTGCGTCATGTTCGTACTTGGCTTTCCGCTCCTTTTGGTTCCGTTTGCCGTTTACAACATGATCGTGTTTCTAACCCCTGGCGTGAGTTGGACCTCGCCGGCGGCCACCGTCCACATGATGTCCGGTCAGGACTGGGTGTTGACCTGGGAGGACATTCTTATTGCCTTCACTATTTTTTTGCTGTGGGTCGAAATCATCAAATCGACCAGGCTCGGAACGCGCAGCGTTATGGACCACATCCTGGCAATGGCATTGTTCATTGCCATGCTGGTCGAATTTCTCCTGGTGCAGCGGGCGGCGACGTCGACGTTTTTCCTGCTGATGGCCATTGCGCTCGTCGACGTGCTTGCCGGCTTTATCGTCGGTATGCGCAGCGCCCAGCGTGAGATCGAAATCCAAGAGCCGGGACAGCCGTAGCGCTCGGTGTCCTCAGAGCGAGCGGCGCACTTTCCTTCCCAATGCAGTCGGCCATTGGCCGACCGCCCGGTAGGCCGCAATCGCCTCGAGCGCTGTCGCCTGCCGGCGTGCCCGGGTCTGGGGGTCCTGGGCTGCTGTTGCGATCAAATGAGCGATGAAATCGGCGTTCGCCGTCCTGCCCGCATGGCTTGTCGCGGTCTCTCGATGGGACGGTGCGAGCGGGACAAGCGCGTTGCGCATAGGCTTTCCGGCGACCCATCTTGTCCCGGAATGGGACGTGACCGGTCCTTGGAGACGACATCGCAAGGCCCATGCCGCAGAAAGCAGGCGCCACTTCCGGCGACGGATTACCGAAATATTTAAAGTGTTGACGATAGGCTCCAGCCAAATCCTAACGCCCGCGAACACCATGCCGCCGAGCACCACCGCCGATCTCGACGCGAGCCAGATCCTCGCCTCCGTCGGCGAGGTTGCGTACGACTGGCAGATCGATGCCGATACGTTGCGATGGAGCGTCAATGCAGCCGAGGTGCTGCTTATTGGCGATATTGCAGCGGTTTCGACCGGCGGGGCTTTTGCCGGGCTTCTCGAAGCCGATAACGCTCAGGCCCGTTTCGACGCGGTGACGCGATCGGACAAGCGCGACGACGGCCGTGGCGTCGCCTATCAAATCCAGTATTGCCTGCGGCCCGATCCCTCGACTCAAACCAAGCTGTGGATCGAAGATACCGGCCGCTGGTTTGCCGGCGACGACGGCAAGCCGGCGCGAGCGCTCGGGGTGATGCGCGTCATCAATGAGCGTTACGAGCACGAACAGCGACTTAGCTATCTGGCCCGGCACGACGGTCTTACCGGCGAGCTTAACCGCCATCACTTGAGCGAAATTCTCGAAGATACGATTGAGGAGGCGTTTCGCTTCCGCTCGTCATGCGGCTTTCTGCTGGTCGGCATCGATAACTTGGCCCGCATCAACGAGTCCTATGGCTTCGAAGTCGCCGAACAGGTCATCAGCGCGGTTGCTAAGCGCCTGCACGGCCGCATGCGCGGCAAGGATACGCTCGGCCGCTTTTCCGGCAACAAATTCGGCCTGGTGCTGCGCGACTGCACGCCCGACGACATGGCGATCGCCGCCGACCGCATGCTGGTCGGCGTCCGCGACGAGATGATTACGACCAGCGCCGGCCCGATCGCCATTACCGTCACGATCGGCGGCGTCACCGCGCCGCGCCATGCCCGCAGCGTCGCCGAAGTGCTGGCCCGCGCGCAGGAGAGCCTTGATGCCGCGAAGGCGCGCCGCCGCGGCTCATTTCAAGCCTATCGGCCCAACATCGAACGCGAAGCCATGCGCCGGGAAAACGTCCGCGCCACCGACGAAATCGTCGCCGCGCTCAACGAACGGCGCATTTTTCTGGCTTACGAGACCGTTGCCGACGCGACCGACCGTCGCCCGGCGTTCTATGAATGTCTGATGCGGATCCGGCGGCCGGATGGTGGCTTGATCGCCGCCCAGGATATCGTTCCTGTCGCCGAACGGCTCGGCCTCGTGCGCTTGCTGGATTTCCGGGTGCTGGAGCTGGTCATCGACGAGTTGGCGGCGGCGCCGACCCTACAGGCGAGTTTCAACGTATCCCCGGCATCGACTACCGACCCCGATTGGTGGTCGGGACTTGCCTCGTTGTTGCGCAAACATGCCGGCGTGGCCGAGCGCCTTATTGTCGAAATCACCGAAAGCGCGGCGATTCATGACGTCGACGAGACACGCGGCTTCGTCGCCCGCGTCAAGGATCTCGGTTGCCGCCTTGCCATCGATGATTTTGGCGCCGGCTATACGTCGTTCCGCAACCTGCGCAAGCTCGGCGTGGACGTGGTCAAGATCGACGGGGCGTTCGTCCAGGACATCATGCGCTCGGAAGATGATCGCGCTTTCGTCCGCACGCTGATCGACCTGGCAAAGCGTCTTAAGCTCAAGACCGTCGCCGAATGGGTTCAGGATGAAGCCGCGGCGAAAACCTTGCAGGCATGGGGCTGCGACTATCTGCAAGGCGCCCTAGTCGGTCTCGCGGCCACCGACAGACCCTGGTTGGCGAACGCCGCCAAGGCCTTTCGACGGCCCGCTGATTAGCCAATTGACTAAACAAAGCCTATTCGAGCATAGCGATAATCACTCGCTGCCGGGCTCTTTCTCCGTCAGCCGATCGACCTTGCGCTTCATATCGTCGAGCTGCCGCTTGAGATCGTCGATGTCGCCGGATTTTGTCGGGGGTTTTTCCGCATTCGCTGCAGCTTCGGCCGCTGCGGCGCCCTCGCGGCGGGCGAATGGCGCGAACATCGCGAAGGCGCGCTCGAACATTTCCATATTCCGCCGCACCTGCTCTTCCAACGAGCCGAACGCACCGACCCCGAAGGCTTGCGCCATCTGGTGGCGGAATTTTTCCTGCTCGCGAGTGAGCGACTCGATGGAGACTTCGAGATAGCGCGGCACCAGCATCTGCATGCTATCGCCATAGAAGCGGATCAATTGACGCAGGAACGCGATCGGCAGCAGGTTTTGCCCTTCTTTGTTCTCCTGCTCGAAAATGATCTGGGCGAGAACCGAGCGCGTAATATCTTCCCCGGATTTGGCGTCATAGACGACAAAATCCTCGCCGGATTTGACCATGCTGGCGAGATCCTCGAGCGTGACATAGGTGCTCGTGCCGGTGTTATAGAGCCTCCGGTTGGCGTATTTCTTGATCGTGACCGGCTCTGCCGTCTTGGTCGAAGTATCGGTCATGGATGGAACCGCCCAGTTTTGCCGTCAAAATAGGCGGATTTCCGCGGCACGGCTACTCTTTTATGACGTCGCGGCCGAACATGCCGGACATGCTGTCGCCGCCGCCGGTTTGCGCCTTGTCGAGGCCGCCGCGCATCCCTATCAATTATAGCAACCTTGCGGCCAGCCCCGCGCCCAAATAGCCCAACAGTTCGGAAGGATTTTTCCCATGAAAGACGATGTCGTCATTGTCAGCGCCACGCGCACGCCGGTTGGAGCGTTCAACGGCGTATTCGCTACATTACCCGCCCACGAACTCGGCAAAGCGGCGATCAAGGCGGCGCTCGACCACGCGGGCGTCGAACCGGCGCGCGTCTCAGAGGTCATTTTGGGGCAAATCCTGACCGCCGGCCAGGGCCAGAATCCGGCCCGCCAAGCCTCCATCGCGGCCGGCGTACCGGTCGAAACGCCGGCCTGGGGCGTGAACCAGCTGTGCGGATCGGGCCTGCGCTCGGTGGCTCTCGGTTACCAGGGCATCGTCAACGGCGACAGCGACATCGTCGTCGCGGGCGGTCAGGAATCCATGAGCGTCGCGCCACACTGCGCATACCTGCGCGGCGGCGTGAAGATGGGCAACTTCGAGATGATCGATACCATGATCAAGGATGGCCTGTGGGACGCATTCAACGGCTATCACATGGGCAACACCGCGGAGAACGTGGCCCGGCAATGGCAGATTACGCGCCAGCAGCAGGATGAATTCGCGGTCAAATCGCAGAACAAGGCGGAAGCCGCGCAGAAGGCCGGTAAGTTCAAGGACGAGATCACGCCGGTGACGATCAAGAGCCGCAAGGGCGATGTCGTGGTCGATACCGACGAATACCCCAAGCATGGAACGACGCTCGACTCGATCGGCAAATTGCGGCCGGCGTTCGACAAGGAAGGCACCGTTACCGCGGGCAATGCGTCGGGCATCAACGACGGCGCCGCCGCGGTCGTGCTGATGAGAGCCAGCGAGGCCGCCAAACTGGGCAAAACACCGCTGGCCCGTATCGTCTCCTGGGCGCAAGCCGGCGTTGACCCCAAAATCATGGGTACTGGCCCGATCCCGGCCTCGCGCGCGGCGCTGAAAAAGGCGGGCTGGAATGTCGCCGATCTTGATCTGATCGAGGCCAACGAAGCCTTCGCCGCCCAAGCCTGCGCGGTCAATAAAGACCTCGGCTGGGATACCAGCAAGGTCAACGTTAACGGCGGCGCCATCGCCATCGGCCATCCGATCGGCGCCTCGGGAACCCGGGTGCTGGTGACGCTCTTGTACGAGATGCAAAAGCGCAATGCGAAAAAGGGCCTCGCTACGCTGTGCATCGGCGGCGGCATGGGCATTGCGATGTGCCTGGAGCGCTGAGCGGGCAGCAGATGCTTTGATCGCGGTCATGGCCGGGCTTGTCCCGGCCATGCTATTTGAAAGACCGGGGCTCAACGAAGGCTAGAGCTCCGGCGAAAATGAGGGAGGATTTGATGCCCCGTGTTGCGTTGGTCACTGGGGGAACGCGCGGCATTGGCGCGGCCATCTGCAAGGCGCTCAAAGCCGCGGGCTATACCGTCGCCGCCAATTATGGCGGAAACGACGAGGCGGCCAAAGCGTTCAAGGCCGAGACCGGCATCAATGTCTATAAGTGGGATGTGTCGTCGTTCGATGCCTGCGCCGCCGGCGTGAAAGAGGTCGAGGCCGAACTCGGTCCGGTTGACGTGCTGGTCAACAATGCCGGCATCACCCGCGATGCGCAGTTACACCGCATGAAACCGGAACAGTGGACGGCGGTGATCAACACCAATCTCGGCTCGCTGTTCAACATGTGCCGCCAGGTGATCGAGGGCATGCGCGAACGGAAATTCGGCCGGATCGTCAATATCTCATCGATCAACGGACAGAAGGGCCAGTTCGGCCAGACCAACTATTCCGCCGCCAAAGCCGGCGAACTCGGCTTCACCAAAGCGCTGGCGCAGGAAGGCGCTCGCGCTGGCGTTACCGTCAATGCGATCTGCCCGGGCTACATAGCCACCGACATGGTCAAGGCGATGCCGCAGGAGGTGCTGCAGAAAAGCGTGTTGCCGCAGATTCCGATCGGACGGCTCGGCGAACCGGAAGAAGTTGCGCGTTGCGTGGTTTTTCTCGCGTCCGACGATGCGGGGCTGATCACCGGCTCGACCCTGACCGCGAATGGCGGCCAGTATTTCGCATAGCTCTTCGTAGTATATATCCGCTGCACCGGTTATTGCGGGCGACGGATCCCTCATGGCTCTGCGAGCTTCCACCATCGAACGGCGCGGCGAGCAGATGCTGCCCGTACTCGATGCGCTCGAGATCGAGCGGGTACGCCATTTTGGCGAATGCCGGAACTTCGCCGCCGGCGCGGCGCTCTACACGGCCGGCCAGGTCGCGGCGGGCTTGATGGTCGTTCTGAGCGGCCAGGTGGAGGTGACCTACCTCGACAAATCGGGTCGCCGCACCACTCTCCATACCCCCGGCCCCGGCCACTTCCTCGGCGAATTGGCGCAGCTCGCCGGACGACCGGCGCTGGCCGACGCCATTGCGCAACAACCCGTCCAGGTCCTGATTATCGCGCCGGAGCGGTTGCGCGCGTTGCTGGTCGCGGAAGCCGAGTTGGGCGAGCGCATCATGCGCGCGCTGATCCTGCGCCGCGTCGGTCTCCTGGAGACCGGTGTCGGCGGCCCGATCATTGTCGGACGCGCCGGAAACGCCGACGTGCTCCGGCTTGAGGTTTTTCTGCGCCGCAACGGCCATCCTCTCCAATTGCTCGATCCCGAATTCGATACAGAGGCCAAAGCTTTGATCGAGCGTTTCCATGTCGATGCGGGCCAACTGCCTATCGTGCTCTGCCCGGCCGGACAGCTGTTGCGCAATCCGAGCGAAGATGAACTGGCGCGCTGCATCGGTTTGGTCGGACCGATCGATCCCAACCGCGTCTATGACGTGGCCGTGGTCGGCGCCGGCCCAGCTGGATTGGCGACGGCGGTTTACGCGGCGTCCGAAGGGCTCTCCGTCCTCGTGCTCGACTGCCGCGCCTTTGGCGGTCAAGCCGGCGCCTCGTCCCGGATCGAGAACTATCTTGGCTTTCCCACCGGCATTACCGGTATCGCGCTGATGGCGCGGGCCTACAATCAGGCACAGAAATTCGGGGCCGAAATGGCGATCCCCGACGAAGTCAGCGGCTTGCTTCCGCCCGCCGACATTACCGGCCGCTTTGTTCTGCATTTGCATGGCGGGGAACGCGTCTCCACGCGCTCCATTGTGGTCGCGAGCGGCGCGCGCTACCGGCGCCTTGCGTTTGAAAACCTGCACGAATTCGAAGGATCGTGTGTGCATTATTGGGCGTCGCCGCTGGAAGGCAAACTTTGCAGCAACCAAGATGTGGCGCTGGTCGGCGGCGGCAATTCGGCCGGCCAAGCCGCGGTGTTTCTGGCAAGCCAGGGCGCCAAGGTCTGGATGCTGGTGCGCGGACCGGGACTAGCCGAAACCATGTCACGCTATCTGGTCGATCGTATCGCCGCCCTGGACAATATCGAAGTCGTGACCCGGGCCCAGGTCAGCGCGCTGGAGGGTCAGAACGGCGTGCTTGAGGCGGTGCGTTGGCGCATCGCCACCATGGGCGAGGACGTTCGCCGGCCGATCCGTCATTTGTTTCTGTTCATCGGCGCCGAGCCCAATACCGATTGGCTCGCGGGCTCGGGTGTTGCGCTTGACGGCAAGGGCTTCGTGCTGACTGGGGAAGATGCGGGCGGCGAAAGACACCCGTTGGAGACGGCGCGGCGCGGCGTATTTGCCATCGGCGACGTCCGCGCCAAATCGATCAAGCGCGTCGCGGCGGCGGTCGGCGAGGGCGCGCAGGTCGTCGCCGCGTTGCACGGTTATCTGGCGGCGCGCACGGGTGAGCCGGTCACAGCTATGGTTTCCGGCCCTGCGGCGCCAGTTCAAAGGCGCTGAATTCAAAGCCCGGCGCCACCGTGCAGCCGCATAGCGTCCAATCGCCAAGACTGTGCGCCGCCTGCCAGGCGTGCGCCGGCACGACGGCTTGCGGCCGCTCGCCGGCGGCAAGATCGGCGCCGAGTATGATGCGTTCGTTGCATACGGCCGCCGCGATCTCAAGCACGAGCGGCGCACCGGCATAAAAGTGCCAGGCTTCGGCGGCATCGACCCGGTGCCAGTGCGAGCGCTGGCCGCGCGCCAGCAGAAAATAGATCGCAGTCGACATCGCGCGACTGGCCGATCGCTGCGGGTCGCGAAACGTCTCGCGGAAATGGCCGCCTTCCGGATGCGGCCTAAGCTCGAGCAGTCTGATGACGTCGTCTGCGCCCAGCGGCCGCACGGCTCGGAAACGCCGTCAAAAACGATTCTTGCGTTCGCGGATCTCGGCGAACACCTTCCACGCTGGACTGCCGGACAGTCCGACCGATTTCGCCACCTCGGCGTCATCGGCGCGCAGGAACGGGTTGGCGGCTTTTTCCGCACCGATGGTTGCCGGAATCGTCGGCTTGCCTTCGGCAAGAAGTTTTTTGACGTCCACCGCGCGCGCTGCCAAAGCCGCGTTGTTCGGCTCGATGGTCTTGGCAAAGCGAATATTGGCGTCGGTGTATTCGTGGCCGCAATAAAACTCCGTGTCGTCAGGCAGCGCCCGTAATTTCAACAGCGAATGCCACATCATTTCCGCATTGCCTTCGATGATGCGGCCGCAGCCGATCGAGAACAGCGTGTCGCCGACAAAGGCCAACTTGTCGGCGGGGAAAAAATAGGAAATATGGCCGGCGGTATGGCCGGGCGTCTCGATCACCCGGCCTTCCAGCGCGCCGAGCCGCACCTTATCGCCCTCGCCGACCGTCTCGTCGACATGGGCGATGCGCGCCGCCTCGGCACGCGGCGCAACGACGCGGCACTTGTGGTGCGCCTTGAGCTCGCCGACGCCGGCGGTGTGATCGCCGTGGTGGTGCGTTACCAGGATTTCGGAAAGCCGCCAGCCGGTCTTTTCCAGCGCCGCCTCGACCGGAGCTGCTTCGGGCGCATCGATCGATGCGGTGGCGCCGCTGTCCGGGTCATGCAGCAGCACGCCGAAATTATCCTTGAGGCAGGGAAACAAATACGTCTGAGCCGGCATTGGGGGTCCTATCCGTTGAGGCCTCGATCATCCGCCTCCGCCAGGAATCACGCAATAAAGCATAATTAACGCCGTGACGGCGAGGGATCAAAACACCAACGCAATCCATGCTATTTTGCCGTCATGGACGTGGTCGACCTGCGTACTTTTTACAGCCAGCAGCTTGGCGTCGTGGCGCGCCGCCTTGTCGGCCACGGCATCCGCACCCGCTGGAACGACACCCACGGGCTGCGCGTGCTGGGCATTGGCTATCCAACGCCTTATCTCGGCCTGTTCCGCGACGAGGCCGAGCGCTGCCTTGCCGCGATGCCGGCGACCCAGGGCGTCATTCGCTGGCCATCGACGCGCCCCGGATTGGCCGCCCTTGTCGAAGAGGACGAACTGCCGCTGACCGATTCCGCGGTCGATCGCATGCTCTTGATACACGCCCTGGAAATGTCGTCCGATCCGACCGAGCTTTTGCGCGAGGCATGGCGGGTTCTGGCCGCCGGCGGCCGGCTGTTGGCGGTTGTGCCCAACCGGCGCGGGCTGTGGGCGCGCATGGATACGACACCGTTCGGCCAAGGCCGTCCCTATTCGCGCAGCCAGATTATCCAGCTCTTGCGCGACGCCTGGTTCACCCCGACCGGGTGGGGCGAGGCGCTTTACGTGCCTCCCATCTCGCGCAACTGGTTTTTGCGTTCGGCTGTCGCCTGGGAGCGCACCGGCGCCACGCTGTCCGCGCCGTTCGCCGGTGTCCATATCGTTGAGGCGACCAAGCAGGTTTATCGCGCGATCCCGGCGCGCCGCGAGAAACGCAAGCTGGTGCCGGCGTTGCAGCCGGTGCTGGCGCCATCGCCCGGTGCCGCCGCGCTGCGCTGATCGCTGCAGCCGATCACGCCTGCGGAAACGGTCCCCAGGCGCGCTGCACGGCGGGACGCGCCGCGATGGCGTCATGCCAGCGCTGCACATTGGCGTAGTTATTGAGCCCAATGTCGTTGACGCCGTGAAAATGCACGTCGGAATACATCGTCATGTCGGCGATGGAATAGTCGCCGGCAAAATATTCGTTGCCGGCAAGATGCCGATCGAGAATGCCGAGCATGTCGCGCAAATTGTCCTCGTAGTGCTGTTGCGCGACCGGGGCCTTCACCGGCGAGCGGATCGTCCAGTGCCCGAACTGTTGCGCCAGCGTGGTGAAGGTCGCCGAACCGTAGAACAGCCATTGATCGACCTTGGCTCTGCCAACCGCATCGCCCGGATAGAACTTGCCGGATTTTTCGGCGAGGTATTTGAGGATCGCTCCGGACTCGCAAAGCGTTACTTGTGCGCCGCCGGGGCCATCATCGTCGACAATGGCCGGAATTTTGTGGCCCGGGCTGATCTTCATGAAGTCCGGCGACATCTGCGCTCGTTCGCGCAAATTGACCGGAACAATCCGGTGTGCAAGCCCGGTTTCCTCCAGCATCATGCGCGGCTTATAGCCGTTATCGGTCATCCATGTGTAGCAGTCGATCATGTCGCCTCCATCGAACGTTTCTCATCGGTCATGTTGTATGCCGGCGAAGCTCGCAGCGGCAATCGCCGCTCTTATTCCGGCCACGGCTCCGCGGTCACCGCGGCCGCGTCCGCGCCCACGTAATCGGCCAGGCTGGTACGCGAGTCGCGCTCGAGCGCGGCGAGAAGCGCCGCTTTGATCTCGGTGACAAGCGCAAGTCCACGGAATACCAGTCCAGAATAGAGCTGAACCAAACTTGCGCCGGCGCGCATCTTGCCGAGCGCAGCTGGGCCGGAATCGACGCCGCCGGCGCCGACAAGGGGAAATACGCCCTCGACCCGCACATAGGTCTCAGCCAGCATGCGGTCCGCCAGCGGCAACAACGGCAGGCCGGACAAACCGCCCGCCTCTTTGCCGGTCTCGCCATCCCGCAGGCTTTTCGGCCGCGTGACCGTGGTATTGCCGACAATCATGCCATCAACCCGGCGCCGGCGCGCGACGCTGACGACATCGTCGAGATCGGGCAGGGAAAGATCGGGTGCAATCTTCAAGAGCACCGGGGTCGGCCCGGCATTCGGCACCACGCGATCCCGAATCTCGATGACCCGCGCCAGGAGATCGTCCAGCACCGCGGCCTGCTGCAGATCGCGCAGACCGGGCGTATTGGGCGACGAGATGTTCACCGTGACGTAACTCGCCACCGCGGCGAAGCGCTCGATCAAGCCGGCATAATCGGCGAGACGATCGGGCGCGTCCTTGTTGGCACCGATATTGATGCCGACGACGCCGCCGGCGTGCGCCCTGGCGGCGAGCCGGCGCAGCGCCGGATCGGCGCCTTGCGAATTAAAGCCCAGCCGGTTGATGACACCTTGGTCGGCATTGAGCCGGAACAGGCGCGGCCGCGGATTGCCCGGTTGTGCCTTTGGCGTGATTGTGCCGACTTCGACAAAACCGAAGCCGAGCCGCAACAGCGCGTCCGGGACCTCGGCGTTTTTGTCTAATCCGGCGGCGACGCCGATCGGATTGGGGAAATTCAGCCCGAATGCCCGCATCGCCAACCGCTGATCGTCGCGCGCAGCCGCCGGGAGCGGGGCAAATTTCAGCATCCGGATCGCCAGATTATGGGCGTCTTCGGGATCGAGCGTGTACAGAAAAGGTCGTGTCAGTCGGTCGAGCAGCCCGATCACTGTTTAAGCTCCGGCAACGAGCGCTTGCCGTCAATTTCATCCGGCAAGGGCCGCGCCCAATGCACGCCATCGAGGTAAAGCGGTCCGTAAAGGTGCGGAAACAATTCGCCGCCTCGCGACGGCTCCCATTTGAGCGCAGTCCCGAGCGTATCGCCGTCGACTGCGACCAGCATCAAATCGGCTTGCCCGGCGAAATGTTTCGCCACCGTCCCGGCAAGCTGCGCCGCGGTCGAGAAGTGAATAAAGCCATCGCGCCGGTCGACATCCGATCCGTCATAGACCCTCTCGCGCTCGGCTTCCCGCCACGCTGCATGTTCGCAGATCTTATAAATTATCGTCACGCGATGGACCTTAGGTTCGTTGGCAACCCTAACGGCCCTTGAGCGCTCAGGCAATAATTCCTATCATGCCCCGTTTATTTGAGCATGATCTGGTTGCGAAAGCCGCGCCAGGCGCTTTTCTGCATCATGCCCATGTAGGAGTTTGCATGCTCACGCATGAGCAGGTCTGGTCGGCCATCGATCGCCTCGCCGCGCGCGCTGGTTTATCCGCCTCGGGATTAGCCCGACGGGCCGGGCTTGATCCAACGACGTTCAACAAATCGAAGCGCATTACGCCTGCGGGTCGCGAGCGCTGGCCATCGACCGAATCGATCGCCAAGGCTTTGACGGCGACCGGAACGCCGCTTGAGACTTTCGTGGCGCTGATCGAGCCGGGCGCCGGCGCAGCGGCGCGTGCGGTGCCGCTCCTCGGCTTTGCCGAAGCCGGCGCCGGCGGTTATTTCGACGATGGCGGCTTCCCGGCCGGCGAAGGCTGGGACGAAATCGCGTTTCCAGCCGTCACCGACGAGCATGCCTATGCGCTTGAAGTCTCCGGCCAGTCGATGGAGCCGGCCTATCGCGAGGGCGACATCATCCTGGTGTCGCCGTCGGCGCCGATCCGCCGCGGCGACCGCGTGGTGGTCCGGACCAAAGACGGCGAGGTGCTGGCCAAGGAGCTCAAGCGCAGGACCGCCAAAGCGATCGAGCTGAAATCGCTCAATGTCCAGCACGCCGACCGCACGCTGGCCCTCGTCGATATATTGTGGATCGCACGCATTTTGTGGGCCAGTCAGTGATCACGCCGAGCGCGCCAGCGCCCCGTCGATCATCGCAATGGTGTTCTGAATTCCATAGGCAGCGACAAAAGAGCCGAAGCGCGGGCCTTTCTCTTGGCCGAGCAGCACCTGGTAAAGCATGTTGAACCAATCGAGCGAGACGCCGGGCCGGCCGTCCTTGCCTTTCTTCTTCTGGTCGAGAAACGGCTCGCGCCGCCCAACCTCATAGACGACATCTTGAATCGACTGCGCGTCGACGTCCGCCGGCAATTGCGACAGCGCGTCGCGTAAATCGATCAAGGCCGCGCGTCCGGCCGCGCTCGGCTCGCGAAACGTTTTCGTCGGCGCGACGAAGTCGCGGTAATAATTGATCGCGTAACCGACCAAGGCGGCGAGCCGCGGATGCGTCTGTTCGGTCACGCCGGGTCGGTAACGGCCGATGAATCCCCACAGCGTCTCGGCATTGGCCGCGTTCGAGGCCGTGACCAGCGACAAAAGCATCGCGAACGGCACCGGATTGTCGGGCTCTGGCGGCGCACCGGAATGAATATTCCAGATCGGATTGCCGAGTTGCTCCTTCGGACTCTGCCGCGGATAGGCATCGAGGAATTGCAGATATTCGTCGACATGCCGGGGAATGACATCGAAATAAAGCCGCTTCGCCGCTTTCGGCTCGCGATACATGAACAGCGACAGGCTCTCCGGGCTGGCATAGCGCAGCCACTCGTCAATGGTCAGTCCGTTGCCCTTCGATTTGGAGATTTTCTGGCCGTCCTCGTCGAGAAAAAGCTCGTAGTTGAAGCCCTCCGGCGGACTGCCACCGAGGACACGGCAGATTTCGCTCGACAGCTTGACCGAATCGATCAGGTCTTTGCCGGCCATCTCATAATCGATGCCGAGCGCAACCCAGCGCATGGCCCAATCCGGCTTCCATTGCAGCTTGCAGCGGCCGCCGGTGACCGACGTCGTGACGCGTTCGCCATCGCTCTCATAGGTAATGGTCCCTGCCGCGGCGTTGTGGGCGACGACCGGCACCTGCAGGACGATGCCGGTCTTGGCATCGATCGGCAAAAACGGCGAATAGGTTTGCGCGCGCTCTTCGCGCAGCGACGGCAGCATCACCGCCATCACCTCTTCGAAATGCGCCAGCATTTTGAGCAGCGCCGCGTCGAACCGTCCTGAAGTGTAGCAGGCGGTCGACGACATGAACTCGTATTCGAAGCCGAATTGATCGAGGAAGGCGCGCAGCCGCGCATTGTTATGAGCGGCGAAACTGTCATGCGTGCCGAATGGATCCGGCACCTGGGTCAGCGGCTTGCCGAGATGTTTCGCTACCATCTCCTTGTTGGGAACGTTATCGGGAACCTTGCGCAGTCCGTCCATGTCGTCGGAGAATGCGATCAGCCGGGTCTTGATCTTGTCGTCGGTGAGGATGCGGAAGGCGTGACGCACCATGGTTGTGCGCGCCACCTCGCCGAAGGTGCCGATATGCGGCAGGCCGGACGGGCCGTAGCCGGTCTCGAAAATCACTTCATCCTTCGGCGCGCGCTTAAGCCGCGCCACGATCTTACGCGCCTCCTCGAACGGCCAGGCGTGCGACAGCTCGGCTATTTCGCGCAAGCTTGCGAGAGGGGCTTCGGCACTCGTCATCGCATCGGCTTTCGTCTTCGGGTCGCGCGGTATAGAGCATGTCCCGCAAAAGTGGAAACCGGTTTTGCGAAAAAGCTCGCTGAAACAAACAGCTGGGAGCGTATCCCGATTCTGTTAAATCGAGATACGCTATAGTGTCAAAACCCGTCAGGTTCAAAACGGGTTGATTGGAAAATAGCGCAGCCACAGGTCGGTATAGGTGCCCTTTTCCCATTGCCGAAACAACGCCCAATTCAGCGCCTGCCGCAACAGATCGTTGCCGCGTTTGACCGCGATGCCGACGCCCTCGCCGAAGAAACGGCTTTCCAGATAAGGCCCGCTGCGGAACGCGCAGCAGCCGGCGGAATCGGTGCCGTTGAGCCACAACGCCAGCGAAATTCCGTCGCCGAACAACAGATCGACGTCTTTGTTGCGCAATGCCGCGCGCGCCGCCGCATCATTGGGATAGGATCTTATCTCGGCTTCCGTGAACAGCTGCTTCAGGAACGCCTCGTGCGCCGTCCCGGCGACAACCGCGATCTTCTTGCCCTCGACGAGCTCCGGCTCGACGTCATGGATGGGGCTATCGACGCGGGCGACAAAGCGTGCCGGCGTGCGGTAGTACGGGTCGGTGAAATCGGCGCGCTGACGCGCCTCCGCAGTCGCAGCGATCGATGCAATTACGGCATCGCCCTGATTGCTGTTGAGAGCGCCCAGAAGCAAATCGAATCGGCGCGCCTGAACGGTGCAGGTGGTTTTGATCTCGTCACAGAGCAACCGTGCCAGATCGACATTGAACCCGACCGGATTGCCGTCCGGACCGGCAAAATCGAACGGCGGATAATCGACGTCCGTCAAAAACCGGATCGATTGGATGCGTGACAGATCGGGCCGTTCGGGCCGGTGGCGAGGGTCCCAGAAGCCGGGCACCGCGGCGCCCCGCGGCAGATCGACGCCATCCTGAGCCCAGGCCACGTGCACGCCGGCAAGGGCCGCCGCCAAAACGGCGAGGGAGAGGCTGATCGCCGCCGCCAGCGCGGACCAGCGCCGATGGCGCGAGTGGCGTCCAGTCATTGCTATTCCAGGTGGCATAGGCCACGATCGGGGCACTTGACGGTGTTGCTGCATGCTTCTTCGCCGTACCTGGCCCGCTTAGCGGGGACATAAGGAAAAGTCGAGGCAGGCGCGGCGCTGACGTTGCGTTGGGGGCAACGGTGTTAGTGGATAGCGTTGTAGGGGCCGGCGTTCGCCGCGCCAAGATTGAAAATTGGCTGGTGGGCGGCGCGCTCCGCGCCGCTCTTGCGCCCGTCAAACACCAAACCGACGGCGTGTCGGCAGCGCGACCCAACCCGTGCCCGGAAACGGCCTGCCTCCGGCATCTCCTGCCGGACCGCATCCTCGCCGCCGCGGAACGGCGGGCGAGGACCGTCGGCGTCGGCGCCGAACGAGTGCTGATCTGCGCCGATGCCATCACCGAAGAAGCGTACCTGACGGCGCTGGCCGCCTCTCTCGGCACGCGCTACGAGCGGCTCGACCGCGTCTCGCGAGCCGATTGCCCGCTCGATGATGACCGACTGATCGAGGCGGCGGCGGCAGGTCTATTGCCGTTGCGGGAAGGCAGCGGTCTGACCTGGATTATCGCGCCGCAAGCCATGAGGGCGCGGCGGCTTGCCGATCCGCGCTGCGAGCGTCCGGAATGGCTCACGTCATTCCGCCTGACCTCGGCGGACCGCCTGCGCTCTTTCGTCACCCGGCATGCCGGCCGTGCGCTGGGCCGGGGCGCCACAGACAGTCTTCGCCAGAGCCGGCCTTCGCTTTCCAACGCCCCGCGAACTCCGACACGGCGCATCGTGACATGCGTCGCTGCGGTGATCTGGGCTGTCGCCTTTCTGGCGCTCGCGCCGCAGGCGATGATCGAAGGATTGAGCGGTTTGTTTTGCGGCTTGTTTTTGGCCGCCGCGCTCTTGCGGGTGTGGAGCTGCTTCATCCGACCGGCTTCCGGACCGCACACGTCCGGTGACGACGCCGCATTGCCGACATACACGATTATTTGCGCGCTTTACCGCGAGGCCTTGATTGTCCGGCAACTGGTCGGCGCCATCCGCGCGCTTGATTACCCGGCGGAAAAGCTCGATGTAAAATTGGTTCTTGAAGCCGACGACCGCGACACCCGTGAGGCATTGCTCCGGCTCAATCTCGGTCCGCCCTTCGAGATTATTATTGCTCCGCCAATTGGCCCGCGCACCAAACCCAAGGCGCTCAACGTTGCGCTGCCATTGGCCCGCGGAACTTATACAGTGGTTTACGACGCCGAGGACAAGCCCGAGCCCGATCAACTCCGCCGGGCGATTGACACCTTTCGAAGCGGCGGCAAAAGGCTCGCATGTGTGCAGGCAAGCCTGACCGTCGACAACACCGCCGACAATTGGCTCACCGCCATGTTCACGGCGAATTACGCTGGGCAGTTCGACGTTTTCCTGCGCGGCCTTGCGGCGCTGCAATTGCCGTTTCCGCTGGGCGGCTCGTCAAATCATTTCCGCACCGCGGCGCTACGCAAAGCCGGCGCTTGGGATCCGTATAACGTCACCGAGGACGCCGACCTCGGCATTCGGCTTGCTCGTCTCGGCTACAAAACGACATCCATACCATCCTCAACCTATGAAGAAGCGCCTGCGCACTTCGTGCCTTGGCTCAAGCAGCGCACGCGCTGGTACAAAGGTTGGATGCAAACGTGGTGCCTGCACATGCGCCGCCCCGACCGGTTGGTGCGTGAGCTCGGCGTCGCGGGAGTCGTCACCTTCCAGATTTGCTTCGCCGCGAATGCAATAGCGGCCCTGATCCATCCATTTTTTATGGTAGGACTGGCTTATACGCTC
Source organism: Xanthobacteraceae bacterium (assembly GCA_049288525.1). Lineage (GTDB taxonomy): Bacteria > Pseudomonadota > Alphaproteobacteria > Rhizobiales > Xanthobacteraceae > BOG-931. The sequence continues at coordinate 694 of JBAQHW010000340.1, read as the reverse complement.
TATGCGCTGCCGACGGCGTGGGCGAACACCGTGATGCAGAACGCAGCGCCCATCTTTGCGACGAGTCTGCTTTCCGGCTACGCCTCGACGATTCTGGTGGACCTGATCGGCTTGCGGCGGCGCGGCTTGCTCCGCCATGCCTGGGCACTGGCGTGGACACCGCTGCATTGGCTCCTGCTTTCGCTGGCAGCCTGGCGGGCACTCATCCAGCTCATTTACGATCCGCAGTACTGGGAAAAAACCGAACACGGGCTGGCAAAGACCTCGCGCATCGGCGCCGATCTGCAATCGCGGCTTGATCGCCGGCAAACGAGGCGCGGCCCGCCGTCCCTTATCTCCCCGGCGCAGGCGGCGCGAGGCGCGCCCGTCGCACCCACGAGGATCATAAGAACCGCGCCGGCCGCGATGCGCGAAGCCTAGAGAATGTCCCGCAAAAGCCTGCCCTCGGACTTGATCCGAGGGTGGAAACCGGTTTTGCGAAAAGGACATGCTGAAACAAACGGCTAAGAGCGAATCCCGATTTCGGGATACGCTCTAGGTAGGGAACCCATACAATCTATTGCATTGTTTGGTGATTCTACCTTCTGATTGGGCTCGTCTGATCGGGAGGTTATGATGAGGCACCTTTTTTGGTTGTCCAACGAAGCGTGGGCCGCGATTGATCCGCATCTGCCGCGCGGCAAGCCTGGCAAGC
>JBAQHW010000339.1:0-3274 GCA_049288525.1 Xanthobacteraceae bacterium | reverse complement strand
TCCCTCCCCCCGCCTCTATCTGATCACGCCGCCGGTCGAGGAGCCCGCCGCCTTGGTGCCGGCGCTTGAACAAGCGCTCGCCGCCGGCGACGTCGCCGCGGTGCTGCTCCGCCTGGCGCCCACCGACGAGCGCACGCTGATCACCCGCATCAAGGCGCTGGCGCCTGTGGTGCAGCGGCGCGATGTCGCACTCATCCTCGACGGCAGGCCTGAATTGGCCGCGCGCGCCGGCGCCGACGGCGCGCATGTTTCCGGGGTGGAGGCCTTCGCCGCGGCGCTGGCGCTCTTAAAGCCCGACCGCATCGCCGGCGCGGCCGGCCTGCGCAGCCGTCATGATGCCATGCTCGCGGCCGAAACTGGGGCGGATTACGTGATGTTCGGCGAGCCGGGCAAATTGTTCCCGGATGGGCGCCGCGCACCGTTTGACGAGACCGTGGAGCGCCTGACCTGGTGGGCCGACCTGTTCGAAGTGCCGTGCGTCGGCTATGCGGCGGCCGTGGACGAAATCGCCGCGCTCGGGCACACGAAAGCCGACTTCATCGCGCTGGGTGAGTGGATATGGACCGAGCCGCAAGGGGCGACAAACAGCGCAGCCGCAGTCATTGGCGCAGCAGTAGAGCAACTCGCCGCCCCCGCGTGATTGCGATGCGTTCCACCGCTCATTCCCGCGTAAGCGGGAATCCAGAGAGGGCCCCTGGGTCCCCGCCTTCGCGGGGACGAGCGGTTATCGCAGCCACCCTCGTTACCCTCCTCGCCGGCCCCGCCGTGGCGCAGCTGCCGCAGGCGCCCTTTTCCTTTCAAGCCCCGACCGACCAAAGCTTCAGCGCGCCGGATGCCGTCATACCGTCCGCGCCCGGCCAACCGCCGCTCGACCTCGCCTTCGGCGCCTTCCAGCGCGGCTATTTCCTTACCGCCTTTCGCTACGCCACCGACGACGCGGTGAAAGGCAACGCCAAATCGATGACGCTTCTCGGCGAGCTTTACGCCAACGGCCTCGGCGTGCCGAAGGACGACAAGAAAGCCGCCGACTGGTACCGCCTCGCCGCCGCGCGCGGCGATGCCAACGCCATGTTCGCGCTCGCCATGTTCGCGATCAACGGCCGCGCCGGCCCGCGCGACCGCGAACTGGCCGCCAAATGGCTCGCCGCCGCAGCAAAACTCGGCCATCCCGAGGCCGCTTACGATCTCGCGCTGCTTTATGTCGAGGGCCAGTTGTTCCCGCAGGATTTCAAGCGCGCCGCGGCGCTCCTGCGCATCGCCGCCGACGCCGGCAGCGCCGACGCGCAATATGCGCTCGGCACCTTCTACAAGGACGGCCGCGGCGTGCCGAAGAACATGCACGAGGCAGCGACCCTGTGGGCCAAAGCCGCGCTCGCCGGCAACTCCGACGCCGAGGTCGAATACGCCATCGCGCTCTATAACGGCGACGGCGTCCAGCGCGACGAGGACGCCGCCGCGCAAATCTTCTTCACGGCGGCCAAGCAAGGCAGCCCCATCGCGCAGGACCGCTACGCGCGCATTCTCGCCTCTGGCCTCGGCGCGCCGCGCAATCCGGTCAAGGCGGTGAAATGGCATCTCGTCTCGCGCGCCGGCGGCGAGACCGACATCACGCTCGACGATTTCATGGGCAAGCTCGACCCCGCCACCGTCGCCGAAGGCACCAAACAAGCGCAGCCCTGGCTTGCCGCCATCAAAGCGAAGCAGGCGGCGCAGATGGCGGAGACCGCAGCCGAGCAAGCGGAGCCGTCGCGGGGGCTGTCGGGGCGGGGGGCGCTGGGGAAGTAACACCGTCATTGCGAGCGATGCGAAGCAATCCAGCCGCTTTCACCTTCCCCCAACTGTCATGGCCGGACTTGTTCCGGCCATCCACGTCTTTGCCGAAACGCGGCCCGGATAGAGCAACCCGTCCGCCGTAGCCTCGCGCGAAAGCGGAAGCCAAATCCGGGAGAAAAATGAAGCGAAGGTCCATGCCCTTTCTCCCACCTGCGGGAGAGGATCAGGGTGCGGAGTTGCCGTAACTCCTTCGTCATGGCCGTCCCCGGACTTGATCCGGGGATCGTCCCAGCCATTCCGCGCTTCATTGCCGCCGGTGACACTACCTCTCCCGATTGCCGAATACTTGCGATTCAAGTACGGATAGTAGAAGGGAGTCGCGCGGGGTTTTGGGCATGAGCCAGCTTCTAATCCAGCATTACTTGAATGACCTGCAGACGTTAAAGAGCGTCGGCGGCACGTCGCGCGAGAGCGTGGTTAGTGAAGCTTTCAAGACGATGCTCAAGAATTGGGGCAGGTCGCGCGACCTCATCTTCATTCCGCAATATGAATATCAAACCCTGCAGAAGAAGACCGTCTATCCTGACGGCGCCCTACTCTACGCGTTACGCGTGCCGTTCGGCTATTGGGAGGCGAAGGACAGCGACGACGATCTCGACGAGGAGATCGAGAAGAAATTCCGCCGCGGCTATCCGCAGGACAACATCATCTTCGAGGATTCGCGCGAAGCGGTCCTATTCCAAAACAAGCAAGAGGTGATGCGCTGCGGCGTCGAGGAAGTGGCGCAATTGAAGGCGCTGCTTGAACGTTTTTTCGATTATGAGCGGCCGGAGATCGAAGAATTCCACAAGGCAATCGAGCAATTCAAGAGGGACATGCCGGCGGTGCTCGGCTCGCTGCGCGACATGATCGAAAGCGCTGAACTGGAAAACGCGGACTTCCGCAAGGCCGCGCTCAAATTCCTCAAACATGCCCAGGAAACCATCAACCCGAACGTTGCGCCCGCCGACGTGCGGGAAATGCTCATTCAGCACATTCTAACGGAAGAGATATTTAGTCAGGTATTCGACAATCCCGACTTCCACCACAAAAACAACGTGGCGCGCGAACTTTACGCGCTGGAAAACACATTTTTTACCGGCAAGATGAAATACGATACGCTAGCGGCGTTGCGACATTATTACGCCGCGATCAAAAGCGCCGCCGCGCTCGTGCCGACGCACCATGAGAAGCAGAACTTCCTGAAGCTTATTTATGAGAACTTCTACAAGGTCTACGATAAGAAAAAGGCCGACCGGCTGGGCGTGGTCTACACTCCGAACGAGATCGTGCGCTTCATGGTCGAGAGCGCTGATTGGCTGTGCCAAAGGCACTTCAAGAAGTCGCTAATCGACAAGAACGTTGAAATTCTCGACCCAGCCTGCGGTACCGGAACCTTCATTACCGAACTGATAGAACACTTCCGCGGTCGACCAAAGGAACTCCGCTATAAATACACGGA
>JBAQHW010000338.1:0-3778 GCA_049288525.1 Xanthobacteraceae bacterium | reverse complement strand
CGGATAAAGCCGCTTCATCGCCACCGCCGCCGGTACGCCGTAGCCCATCGAGCCGGAGGCTGGCGCGACGTGAGACCCAAAGCGATGGAAGCGGAAGAAGCGGTGAATCCAGGCAGCGTAATTGCCGGCACCGTTGCACAAAATGGCGTCGGCCGGAAGATTGTCCCGCAGCCACACCATCACGGCGCCGAAATTGACGCCGCCCGGCTGTGCGGTGGCTGCATCGGTCCACTGCAAATAGTCGGCATGGGCGGCTTTGGCGTCGCCCGCCGGCGCTTTGGCCACCTTGGCGAAGTCCAATTGCTCGAGCGCCGCCGCGAACGCAGTCGGCGTCGCATGGATCGCCAGATGCGGGCTGTAGACGCGGCCGAGTTCCTCGGCGCCGGGATGCACATGCACGAATGGAACCTGCGGCCGCGGTATGTCGAACAGCGTATAGCCCTGCGACGGCAATTCACCGAGGCGTCCGCCGACCATCATGACGAGGTCGGATGATTTTACCCGCTCAAGCAGCCTCGGATTGGGACCGATCCCAAGGTCGCCGGCGTAACAGGGATGAGTCTGATCGAATAACGAGCCGCGGCGAAATGTCGTGGCGACCGGCAGCGCATATTTTTCTGCGAAGCGGCCGATACGGTCGCAAGCGTCTTGCGACCACCGGCTGCCGCCGAGCAGCATGATCGGCGCGCGCGCCGCGCCGAGCATCTCGGCGAATTTGGCCATCTCCGCCGGTCCCGGCGAAGTCTCGACCGGCGCGTACGGCGGCGCGTCGTCGACCGCGATGCGCTCGACCAGCATGTCCTCGGGAATGGCGATGACGACAGGCCCCGGCCGGCCGTTGGCGGCAGTGTAGAAGGCTCGCGACACGATCTCCGGTACCCGCGCGGGATCGTCGATCTCGGTGGTCCATTTCGTCATCGAGCCGAACACGGCGCGATAGTCGAGCTCCTGGAAGGCCTCACGCTCACGCATGTCGCGGCCGACCTGGCCGACGAACATCACCAGCGGGCTCGAATCCTGCTGCGCAATGTGGATACCGTGGGCGCCATTGGTGGCGCCGGGACCGCGGGTGACAAAGCAGACGCCGGGGCGGCCGGTCACCTTGCCGACGGCCTCGGCCATCATCGACGCGCCCGCCTCCTGCCGGCACACCGTGACGGTCAGGTCGCTGTCATGGAACGCGTCCAGTACCGCGAGATAGCTTTCACCCGGCACGCAAAAGACGTGTTGGACGCCGTGGATGCGCAATTGAGCGACCAGAACTTCCGCGGCGCTGCGTAGATTATCCTTGCCCCGCATTTTCAATCTCCCTTCACTCCGCGTCCGGCCGAAAACGCCCGGTTGCCCTGCCCGATCGGGCTCGCGACTGGTATGGACCGTGCATGATATGGCCGTTCCATAGCGCAAAACGCGCATGACCGAAACTTGCGGGCAAGCGCGCTTGTCCTGATTGACTAGACCCCGCCGAAGGCGACATAAGCTGCCTTACTACACGGCAAATCATCTAGAAGGACCGACCATGGCGAGCACCGCTTCGACCGCGTCACCCGGCCACGGACCCGCAGGCACCCGGCGCGATTTCCTGTTCATCGCCACCGCCACGGTCGGCGCCGTCGGCGCGGCGGCCGCCCTGGTGCCGCTGGTCGACCAGATGAACCCGGACGCCTCAACGCTCGCCGCCGGCGGTCCGGTCGATCTCGATGTCAGCAAGATCGAGGAAAACGCCCAGGTCATGATTCGCTGGCGGCAGCGTCCGATCTTCGTGTTCCATCGCTCGAAAAAGACGCTGGATTCAATGCAGAGCCGGCAGATGATCTCGATCTTGTCGGACCCGAATTCCGAGCAGACCCAGCAGCCGCCCTACGCCACCAACTGGCACCGCTCGATCAAGCCGGAATACGGCATCCTGGTCGGCATCTGCACCCATCTCGGCTGCATTCCATTGTTCTACCCGACGCCGAGCGCGACCACGCCGGTGACCAACTGGCCCGGCGGCTATTTCTGCCCCTGCCACGGCTCGAAATACGATCCGGCTGGGCGCGTGTTCTCCGGCGTGCCGGCACCCTACAATCTGCCGGTGCCGCCCTATCGCTTCGTCGACGCCAAGACGCTGCGGGTTGGCGAGAACGATCCGAGCGACGCGGTATGGAACTTCGATTCGATCCGTCAATTGTAATTCACCCTTTCACGCCTTAGCCCTTGGGGCGCACCGCGGGGGCCGTGCGCTGATGTCATATGAAATTCAAACGACCATTGCGGCTCGGCCTTGTCCGGTTGTCGTTGCTTGCCATCGTCGTCGGCATGGTTGGCGGCTTCGGCGCGGTCGTCTTTCGCGCGCTGATCGGCTTCATTCATAACGTCGCCTTTCTCGGCCTGTTTCGGGTCGCCTACGATGCCAGCATTTTCACCCCGGCAAGCCCGTGGGGCGCGCTGGTCATTCTGGTGCCCGTTCTCGGCGGGCTGATCGTCACCTTCCTGGTCGTGAATTTCGCCCCCGAAGCGCGCGGCCACGGCGTGCCGGAGGTGATGGACGCGATCTATTACCAGGACGGCGTCATCCGTCCGGTCGTCGCCGTGATCAAATCGCTGGCGTCGGCACTTTCGATCGGCACCGGCGGCGCCGTCGGCCGCGAAGGACCGATCATCCAGATCGGCGCCGCCATCGGCTCGACTCTCGGCCAGATCATCAACATGGCGCCATGGCAGCGCATCACGCTGGTCGCGGCCGGCGCCGGCGCCGGCATCGCGGCGACCTTCAATACCCCGATCGGCGGCGTGTTGTTCGCCATCGAACTGATGATGCCGGAATTGAGCGCGCGGACTTTTCTTCCCGTTGCGCTCGCCACCGGCACGGCGACCTTCATTGGCCGCATTTTCTTCGGCATCCATCCAGCCTTCGACATTCCCGCCGATCTTCTCGTCTCGCAGCATCCGGCCACGCTTGCGGCACTGATCCTGTTCGCGGTGCTCGGCAGCATCATCGGCCTTGCCGCAACTGCCTTCGTCTACGGCCTGAGCTTTGCCGAGGATGTTTTCGAATACATCAAGAATCCCTATTTGCGTCACGTCATCGGCATGTTCGGGCTTGGCGTTCTGATTTATGCGCTGTTGCGCTACGGCGGCCACTATTATGTCGAGGGCGTCGGCTATTCCACGATCCAGGCGATTCTGACCAGCGGCATGCATTGGCCGATGCTGCTGTTGATTCTGTTCGCCGCCAAGCTGTTCGCTACCTCGCTCAGTCTCGGTTCGGGCGCCTCAGGCGGCATTTTCTCGCCCTCGCTTTACATGGGCGCGACCATCGGCGGCGCGTTCGGCTCGCTGGTCACGGCGATCTATCCGGCCGAGGGCGTCACCGCCATCACCGGCGCCATCGTCGGCATGGCGGCGATGGTCGGGGGCGGCACCGGCGCGGCAATGACCGCGGTCACCATGATCTTCGAAATGACCCGCGACTACGATCTGGTCATGCCGAGCATCGTCGCAGTAGCGCTCGCGATCGGCATCCGGCGGCTCTTGTCGGCAGAGAACATCTACACCATCAAGCTCGTGGGCCGCGGCCATTTCGTGCCGAAGGCGATGCACGCCAACATGTTTCTGGTCCGCCAGGCCCGCGACGTCATGGAGCACGATGTTATGGTCGTGCCGGCAGATGCCGATCTCGACGAATTCCTGCGCCAGCACGGCACGGCCGGTGGCTACAAACACGTGGTGGTGACGCGCGGCAATCACATTGCCGGCGTGGTCCGCATCAACACCGGCATCCGCCGCGGCCTCG
>JBAQHW010000337.1:0-1900 GCA_049288525.1 Xanthobacteraceae bacterium | reverse complement strand
TAGCGAAGGCTTCCATATTCGCAATGCGCTCGGCGCTATCGGTGCGCAGCGTGACCGCGCGCTCGACCGGACCGGCAATGGCAATGCATGTGTGGCCGGCCGGATCGCCGTAACGGTTGCCGGTCGGTCCGGTGGCGCCGGTCTCGCCAAGACCCCAGACGGCGCCGTGCCGCTCGCGCATGCGCTTGGCAATGAGCAGCGCATAGGCTTCGGTCGCCGCCCGCAAACCGTCCATCTCGGCATCGCCAATAGCGAGCAATGCCGCCCGCGCCGTCTTGGTGTAGATCACGGCGCCGCCGAGAAAATAAGCCGATGCGCCGGGCACGGCGAGCAACGCCGCCGCGATCAATCCGCCGGTCGAGGATTCGGCAATCGCGACCGTCTCGCGGCGGGCGATCAGCCGTTGCGCGATCGTTTCCGCCAAAGGCAGCAGCGCTTTCATAGATCACCTCGCCCGATCTGGCACAGCACGCGAAAGACGCCGACGGCGGCGTCTGGAAATCGCTTTGCCAAGCGGGCGCCGACGGCATCGGCGGCTTCTTGATAAAGCGTATCGATCATCAACGCGCCGGCAATCTTTTTGTCGCCGCCGCGCAATTTCTCTTCCGCCGACACCGGCATGCCGGCGGAATCGAGCGCGATCCATATTTCGCCGCCGGCGATTGCCATGTCGGCTGTGAACTCTTCCAAAACCTTGGCCAGCGCCGCCTCGTCCGCCTTCTGATTGAACCGGGCAATGACGGCAACGGCGCCACGAAAACTGCCGCGGCGCGCGACGCGGCGGCACACGGTGCGGTTCATGTTGACGAACACCTCCGACATGATGGTGCGCGTGAGCGGCGTCGGACGGTCGAGCCGTTCGAGATAGGGCTTCGACGTCAACACCTCAGGTGTTTCGACCATGTAGAAATTGAAATAGCCCGGCGAGCCGGAAACCGCCTTGTGGCGCCGGCCGAACAGAAAGCCCGGGACCGAGAGCCGCTCGATCAGATGCTCGCCCTGGAACCAGGCTTCGAACTCGGCCTCACGCCCCGCGCGGCAGTCGTTGAAGATCGCCAAAATTCCAGGCTCGATGCCGGGCTCGGGCCTCATCGCGCGGCGACGACCATGATCTCTACCTTATAATCCGGCGAGGCGAGCTTGGCCTCGACGGTGGCGCGCGCCGGCGCATTGCCGGGCGATACCCAGGCGTCCCATACCGCATTCATTTCGGCGAAATTCGCCATATCCGCGATCCAGATATTAGCGGAGAGCAACTTGCTCTTGTCGGTGCCTGCGTTGGCGAGAAAGCCGTCGATCTGCGACAGGATGCTTTTGGTCTGCTCGGCCGTGCTTTTACCCTTCGGCGCATCGGCGACGATGCCGGCGAGATAAACCGTGTCGCCGTGGACGACGGCCTTGCTCATGCGCGGCCCGCTGTCGTGACGTTGGATTGTCATGCGTGATCCTTTCGGTGTTTGTCGTTCGATCCATTCGCGGGCAGCGCATGCGCAATAACCTTGCGCATCAGACTCGGCAATGCCTCCTCGGAGAGATTATCGATGGCGACCCATCGGGCTCCCTTGGGCGCCGGGGTGCGCTTGCCAACGTGTGCTGCATAGACCTCAAGCTCCAGCGGAAAATGCGTGAAGACGTGATGGACGACGCCGGGGAGCCGGCGCCACTTTAGCAGCGGTTTTGTCGCCAGGCGCGGTGCGTCCTTAAGTGCCTGCGCTGCGGCGAAGTCTCGCGACCATTCCGTTGTCGGCACTTCGGTCATGCCGCCGAGCAGGCCTTTGGCGGGCCGCGTGCGCACGAGGATAACACCGTCGGCGCGGAGCGCGACGAAAGCGGCGCCGCGGCGCAGCACACCTTCCGGCTTCGGGATGCGGCGCGGCAGCGTTTCGGCATCGCCGCGACG
>JBAQHW010000336.1:0-1577 GCA_049288525.1 Xanthobacteraceae bacterium | reverse complement strand
CTGATAGGGGATCGTCACGATGTCGGTGCCGGTCTCCGATTTGAACAGCTCAGGTCCGAGATGGCCGAGACTACCGATGCCGGACGACGCGTAATTGAGCTTCCCCGGCTCTGACTTCGCCAGTTTGACGAAATCCGCGACATCTTTCACCGGCAGCTTTGGGTCGACGGCCATGACAGCCGGCAGCAACGCGACCAGTACGACAGGCTCGAAGTCCTTAAACGTGTCGTAGGGTAGGGTCTTGTGCAATGCCGGGTTGGCCGCCATTGCGATGTCGGCCATCATGGCCGTGTAGCCATCGGGGTCCGCCCTAGCGAGTGTCTGCAGCGCGATGATAGTTCCGCCGCCAGGGCGATTATCGACCACGATGCGCTGACCCAAGCGCTTTTCTAATGGATCGGCTAGAACGCGGCTGACGATATCGACCGCGCCGCCGGGCGCGTAACCGACCAGGAGCCGGATCGGTTTGTTCGGATAGTCATCGCCGTGCGCGGTGAAGCTCGCGAGGAAAACGAAGGCGGCGCAAGCCAAACCAGCAAAAATCTTGCCAACGGTTTTCATTTTGCTTTTACCTCGGGTGTCGCTGCTTCTTCGCGCCGGGTGCTCTTGATATCGATTCGCAACAGACTGGCGGCATTGCGGAACATGATTTTATCCATCGCTTCTGGCTGAATCGGCAGGGACCGGAACCACGCGGCATAGCTGTCGACCGGCGTAAATGGATAGGAGCTCGCGTAGAGGAAGCGGTCCGCCAGAAAGCCATCGGCGGCGCGGATGTAATCCTCCATTCCGCAAAGGTTCGCAAGATACTGGTCGGGTGACAGGTAGATGTTCGGCCGGCGGAACGCGATGTGCAGGATCTGGTGAACCCAAGGCCAGCCGCCGTGGGATACCACGATTTTCAATGAGGCGAAATCGGCGGCGACGCGGTCGAGATGCAGCGGCTCGGTGTAACTCAAATCCGGGCCGGCACTGCCGCCTGCCATTATGATGACGGGAAGGCCTGCGTCCTCGCACTGCGCATAGATCGGGTAAAGCCGCCGGTCGTCGACCATCATCGGCACCGAATAAGATCCGGGCTCGATATTGATCGCGCGGAAGCCTGCCTTGGCGGCGTTGCGAATTTGCTCGGATGCCGCCTTGCGGTTGGTCGGGTCGATCGAGGCGGCGCCGACAAAGCGGCCCGGGTAGGCCTTGATGATATCTGCCACCTCGTCATTGCTGATCGAGCCGTAGCGTCCGGAGTTGCGTCCGATCACCACTCCAAACGTTACTCCGGCGCGGTCCATCTCCTGCAGCAGCAGTGGCATCGACTTTTCTCGCGCCGAAGGCGCCGGCTCAAAGCCGTGAACTCGGGTCGTCCAGTCGCGGCGTTCGTTCTCGACGAAAAGCGCCATCTTGAGGAAGCCGGAAACCGGCGGCCGCAACCGAAAATCGATGACTGACATTTCAGTGAACCACGCGGATCGAGGGACACACGGAGCGGGTTACTTGTGATCGAGCATCTTGGCTTCGATTGCGATCCTGCGGATGCGCGCGATTTCCGAAACCATGAAAACGTGCAACTCTTGCGGCGT
>JBAQHW010000335.1:0-3549 GCA_049288525.1 Xanthobacteraceae bacterium | reverse complement strand
CTTCCTAAGCATTCGTTCCACGGCTGCCCAGGCGCAAGCAGCGCCAGTCAGGGTAATCGCTAATGCGAATTTCAGTTCGGCTACAGCCCGAACAATAAACGAAACAGACACGTTCATTTGTGTCGATGCACCAGCAAATTGTTCTAAACATTGAAAGAAAAAGTAAAAGACTGCCACAAAGCCGCAGGTCCGGATTACGGTCCTCAGGGTTGTATAGCGCTCTGCGACCTCCTGCGTTCCTAGACGCAATTCCGTGGCAGGCCGAGGGTTGTGCGCTGAGTGGGGGCGGGTGGCCATTGCCCGCAAAAGTAGCACACGGAATAGATTTCACAATCATTCCGAATCCTCGGCATTAGACTGACCGAATAGCATTCTAAAAGCCCGTCACTCGTTCTGAAACTGACCGCCGCCTCTTCTCCAATCGCAGTATTTGAGGGTCCAGTCACGGAAACGGTCTAGATTGTAACCGAACAAGCGCATTTGTCAATACCAAAGCGACAACCTCTTGACAACCGTCCCTCCTTTCGTTACATACCTGATCATCCCGCTCCGTAAAAGGACGTCAGCCGGTGACACCGGCCGGCGGGGCGGGGGCGGTTCCCGCGGGTGGGGCTTCGTCACCCTCGCTCTCGGGCGGCTCCGGGCCAAAACGCCCGGCCGGCACTATGACCGGTCTGCGGGGTAACACCCGCTGCACTGGGGCGGCAGGGGACGGATAACACCCGTCTCTCAGTGGTCCCGTCCCCAGGAAGCGCGTGAACTGGAGCTGAGCGGTGGCGTTCGGTCGCTGCCGCAAGTGCCGCAGTGGGACGCCGGTAGGCGAGCGCGCCGCGCACGGCGCGCGCCGCCTCCGTAAGAGGCGGTTGTTCGTACGCGTCTACCGGCGTTCTGCTTCCTTTCTTCTTTTCGTACTTCGTCATTGCCGGGATTGAGATTGATCCGGCAATCAAAGCGGCGAAGCGGTTGGAATAAAAATTCGGATTGGCTGATGTCGCGAGACATCAGCATGGACCGCCGGGTCAAGCCCGGCGGTGACGAGGAGGTATTTGACACTCGCGCGCACATCGCGCCGCGGGAACGGGAAACTATTCACCTCTCCCCGCGCGCGGGGAGAAGGGGAGGCACCAAACAAACGGAGAAATACCATGCCGTCACGACGCACCAAACCTGACGCGAAGAAAGGCCAATACGATAAACGCCGTACCTTCCAACAAGGCAAAGCCGAGATCGACGCCGCGCATGTCGCGACCTGCCGGCTTTATTGCGACGCGCTCCGCTTCTGGCGGCGCTGCGCAGAGCGGCCGTGCCAGCGGCATCGGCGCTGCACTGGCGATGCGTTCGATTGTCTCGGCGCCGGGCATTATCTGGTGTCGCAGGCGCGGCGGCAACGCGCGGCGCGGCAGGTGCTTATCGGCGGGCCGCGCCGCGTTCCTCTGGCCACACATGTCGAATGGACCGTGCGCCGCAGCAGCTTCGCGGAATTATTGCACTGGCAGTTCGGGTGACCAGCGCATGATCCGGGAAACATTTTCGTTGCCGCCTCTTTTCATCCACCGCGGCATTGGCGCGGCTTTGTCGCGCGGGCACCAAACAACCAAATACAATCCCCAGACTTATCCCCAAAGGCGAATGCCGAACCGGCATCGCGACTTTAACTTGCAGCCGCGCGCCGGCGCGGTATCTTCACTGTCAGATCGATCGCGTTTGGTTCTGCCGAATGTGGCGATCGCCAAGGTCAGATGGGCTTGGGTGCGGCCGCAGCTACCGGCACTGCATCATATGGCAAATGTGATCCTGGTCCCGGCAGCGGGTAGCAGCGCTAGGAACGTGACGGGCGGGCGCAAGCTCGCCCGTCATGATTCGTGCGGTCCTCTCAGTTTATCGCCGCCGCAACCGCAACCCGGTTTTTCTTTTCCGGGCACTATTCTAGTGTCGGCGCATGACCAATCTGATCACTCGCCGCCAGTTCACCATCGAATGGGGTCATTGCGACCCGGCCGGTATCGTCTACAACGCCCGCTTCTTCGAATTCTTCGATTGGAGCACTTGGCTCCTGTTCGAGGCGGCGCTCGGCGTGAAGCCGCCGGACTTGGGGCGAACCTTCGGCATCATGGGCATTCCGCTGGTCGATGCCGGCGCCCGCTTTCTCGCGCCGGCGCGGTTCGGCGATGTCGTGGAAATGACGGCGCAAGTGAGCGCGTTCCGCCGTTCGAGCTTCGATGTCGCGCATCAGATCATGGTCGGTGGCAGGCTCGCGGTGGAAGGCACGGAAACCCGCGTCTGGGCGACGCGCGATCCGGCCAACCCGGACAAAATCAGAGCGCAGCCGATTCCGCCGGACGTCACCGCGCGTTTTACGGTTTAGACCGATTCCTTGCCAGTTGGTCCGTTTTGGAGGAAATTCGGGCAGAAAAGAAATCCAAGGAGGCTACGTCAATGGGTACCGATCTGGATATCGTGCCTTTAGGGCCTGGCTTTGCCGCCGAGTTGCGCGGAGTAACGCTTGCGGATGTCGCCAACGACGACGCGACTTATGCCGCGGTCCGCGCGGCGTTCGAAGACTATTCTGTCCTGCTGTTCCGCGATCAGCAGGTCGACGGCGAAGGCCAGCTCGCCTTTTCACGCCGCTTCGGTCCGCCGGAAGTCACCAAAGTCGGCTCGCTCGGCACCGGCACGCATTTCGTCATCCTCACCACCATCGGGCCGGACGGCAACGTCGTGCCGGAGGATCACCGCTTTGCCATGCGTAACAAAGCCAATCAGCTCTGGCATACCGACTCCTCGTTCAAGACCACGCCGGCGCTGACCTCGGTGCTCGCCGCGCGCACCATTCCGGCGACCGGCGGCGAGACCGAAATCGCCTCGACGCGGCTTGCCTTCGAGCGGCTCGATCCGGCGCTGCAGCGGAAATTGGAAAATTCCTACGCCTGGCACAGCTACGGCCACTCGCGCGGCAAAATCCAAGAGGGTCTCGCCAGCAGCGAAGAGATGGCGACGCTGCCGCCGGTGTGCTGGCGCATGGTGTGGACCAATCCGGTCAACGGCAGAAAGGCGCTTTACATCGCCTCGCACACTTACGCCGTCGAAGGCATGGAGCCGAAGGCCGGCGAGAAACTGATCGAGGATTTGACCGCGGCCGCGACCACGCCCGGCACGACCTACCAGCACAAATGGCGCGCCGGCGACGTCATCATGTGGGACAACCGCGCCACCATGCATCGCGGCCGGCCGTGGCCCGGCAACGAGCCGCGTTACATGGTGCGCACTACTATCTCGGCGACGGCAGCCGACGGCGTCGACAGCGTGCGGCCGCCGCCGCGGCTGGCGGCGGAATGACGGGCGCCGCTCAAATGGACGTGCATCTCGTCGGCAGTATCGGCCTTGACACGGTGGACGAGGTCTTCGCCACCGTCGGTAAGCTGTTAGGCCCGCATCTGCGCCGTATCCCCGATGGCGAAGTCGGCGGCCGCCGGCTGTGGATCAGTTGGCAATATCCGCTCTTGCGCGCCAGCCCGTTGCTGCGGCCCGATCCGTCCGGCGCGATCCGGC
>JBAQHW010000334.1:0-9186 GCA_049288525.1 Xanthobacteraceae bacterium | reverse complement strand
CCAACGGTTCCGGCTGGCAGCTCGGCATCGGCCGGCTCGGCGCCATTGTCGGTCCCTTGGTAGGCGCGCTGTTCGTCGGCTTACCGGTCGAGCACCTTTACGTCTGGTCGGCGCTGCCGTTCGCCGTCGGCGCGGTGGTGACGTTCATCATCTATGGGCTCAATAAGGCGCGGCTCGCCGCGCGTCCGGACTTGGCCAGGGCGCAGTGACTAGACTAGTGGAGCGGATTTGACATTCGCTACCCACCCAGCCGCAAACTCGTGAAGCGAATGTCAAATCCAAAAGCTCCACTAGGACTGACATTTGCTAGTGGTCCTTTGATTCTAACATTCGCATACTGGCATGCCGGACAGGGGTGCGAATGTTAGAATCGGACCACTAGCTGGCGGTCATCCCCGGTTCGCCGTCGCGGGTCAGGTAGACCTCAAACGCCGCAACCGCGGCGACGCTGACACCGATGATGACGTCGATGCTCATGGCGTCGGAGTTCTGGAAGCCCAACAGCCACGGCGATACGATCAGCACCAGACCGGCGATCACCATGAACCATTCCTCCCACACCGCGAAGGCGGCGAGTGCCGCAATCGACAGAACGGCCATGATGATGCCAACGGTCGAGGCGGTTTGCCATTGTGCGCCGGCCGAAAGACCGAACAGCCACGGCGAAAAGAACAGCACCCCGCTGAGAATGAGATTGACGATGTCGCAAAGCCTGACGTTTGACCAATCGTCCATGGTGACCTCCGCGATGCCACCCAGGCGCGGTCATAACTGCGCGACCCACGCCTGCGCGACGCACCCGGCCCGGCTGGGAAACACCCTCTCGACGCTTTCGTTCCGGTCCAGGCAAGTGGCGCAATCGGCTTTATGAACACCTCTGGCCATAACACCGACTTCTCCGAGGCCGAAACCGAAGCCGGCCGCCGCCTGTTTGCCGGACAATGGGACTTCGTCGCCGCGGCCGGGTCGCTCGATGTCTTGCCGCCGATGGCCGGGCCGGAAATCGCCTTTGCCGGCCGTTCCAATGTGGGCAAGTCGTCGTTGATCAACGCACTTACCGGCCGGCGGGCGCTGGCACGCACCTCCAATACGCCCGGCCGTACCCAGGAATTGATTTTTTTCAGCGGTCCGGAGCGGCTGGTTCTGGTCGATATGCCTGGTTACGGTTATGCCGCCGCGGCCAAGAGCAAGATCGCAGCCTGGACGAAACTCATCGCCGGTTTCCTGCACGGCCGCAGCACGCTCGCGCGCGTTTACGTGCTGGTCGATGCGCGCCATGGATTGAAAGCCGCAGATGACGGCATTCTCGACACTCTGGGCAAAGCTGCCGTCAGTCACGAGATCGTCTTGACCAAGTGCGACCAGGTCGGCGCGGCCGAACTCGCGGAGCGAACGGCGGCAATAAACGAAGCCATGAGGAAAAGGCCGGCGGCGTTTCCCGATCTGATCGCGACCTCGGCCAAGAACGGTGCCGGCATGGCGCAATTGCGCGCCGCCATCGCACGGCTGTTGGCTGAGCGCCGCTGAATATTTTCGTTTCTTCCGAAGGATCGAGTCCCGGGCGGCCGATTGACCTTTCCCTGTCCGGCGGCTGCGGTTAAATAGCCGCGGTCGAAGGAGTTCCCCATGGACGTGTCGCCGTTCGAGCAGGCCCGCATCCTGGCCGAAGCGCTGCCCTACATGCAGCGCTATGACGAGGAAATCGTCGTCGTCAAATACGGCGGGCACGCCATGGGCGCGGAGCATCTCGCGCGCGAATTCGCACGGGATATCGTCCTCCTCGAGCAGACGGCGATCAATCCGGTCGTCGTCCATGGCGGCGGCCCGCAGATCGAGGCCATGCTGAAGAAAGTCGGCGTGCAGTCGCACTATGCGGCGGGTTTGCGCATTACCGACGAAGCGACGCTGGAAATCGTCGAAATGGTGCTCGCCGGATCCATCAACAAGCAGATGGTCGGCTATATCAACGCCGCCGGCGGCAAAGCGGTCGGACTATGCGGCAAGGACGGCAACATGGTGGTCGCGCGCAAGCTGACGCGCACCGTGGTTGATCCCGATTCCGAGATCGAAAAAGTGGTCGATCTCGGCTATGTCGGCGAGCCGGAAAAAGTCGATACCACCGTGCTCAATCAAATCCTCGGCCGCGAACTCATTCCGGTGCTGGCGCCGGTCGCCGCCGCCGCGAACGGCGGTACCTTCAACGTCAATGCCGATACCTTTGCCGGCGCCATCGCCGGCGCGCTCCACGCCAAGCGCCTGCTCCTTTTGACCGATGTACCTGGCGTACTCGACAAATCCAAACAGCTCATCAAGGAATTGTCGGTCGAGGACGCGCGCCGGCTGATCGCCGACGGCACCATCTCGGGCGGCATGATCCCCAAGGTCGAGACCTGCATCGATGCGCTCGAGCGCGGCGTCGAAGGCGTGGTCATCCTCGACGGCAAGGTCCCGCACGCGGTACTGCTTGAGTTGTTCACCGAGCTCGGTGCCGGTACGCTCATCCGCGCCTGAAGTCTGCCGGCGCAGCCGACCTCTCCAGTTCATAAGAACAATCATGCTCAAGGAGAATGCCGCAGCCGATCATGCCGCCGCCGGGACCGCACCGGGTCCGGCCGCGGCTGTCCCGTCGCACAGGATGTTTCGTTTGGCGCCGGGCATCGCCGCCGGCGCCTCGCTCGGCATTTCCGACGTGCTGGCCAAGCTGGTCTTGGCAACCGGCTGCGACGTCCTCACCATGCTGTCGTTTCGCAGCGTCGTCGGGCTTGCCTTCGTTGCGAGCTGGCTGCGCTTCGGCCGCAGACCGTCCGCCGACGCGCGGGTAAGGTGGGTGTCGATGGGCATCGGCGTCATCTTTGCCGGCCTGATTTACTGCCTGTTCAAGGCGATTGCTGCGATCGACGTGCCGACCGCCATTCTTTCCTATTTCACCTATCCGCTGTTGACCGGCCTCACGGCGTCGTTCGCCGGGCTCGAACCCTTTCGCTTCAAAGGCGTGCTGTGCGCGGTGGCGGCGTTTTGCGGCCTGGCGATCATGATCGGCGCCCACCCCGCCGGGCTCGCTTTCGCCGGAGTGGGCTATGCGCTGGGTGCGGCCTGCTGCCGTACCGCCGTACTCTTGGCGACGCGGGCCTATCTGGTGGGCGCCGATGCGCGGCTGACGACCTGGTATTCGATGCTGTCGTCGACCGCCATATTCGTCGCGGTCTCGCTTGGAACGCAAACCTGGCATCCGCCGCAAACCGACTTCGGTTGGACCTGGCTGGTGGCGCTCAGCCTCGCCACGACGGCGGGAATCCTTTTCGTCTTCGTATCCACCATGCGCATCGGGCCGTTTCGCACGGCGCTGATCATGCATCTCGAGCCGCTGACGGCGATGATCCTCAGCGCGCTGGTATTGGGCGAAGCGATCACCCCGATCCAAGGCCTGGGCAGCGGCATCATGCTGGCGGCGTTGATCGCCTTTCAGCTGTGGCGATGATGCGCGTCGATTCATCGGTGTCGCGCAGCATTGGCGGCTGATGTAGGATCGGCGAGAAAAACACGCCCGGAGGAAAACCATGAACGCTAAGGACAGCGCGGCTACGCCGCGCCGCGACACCTCACCATTGCATCGCTTCGGCTGTGCCTGCCACTCGTCACGGCGGGGCTTCCTGGCGGGCGCCGTGGTGTTCGGCGCGACCGCAGCATTGCCGGGCGGCAAAACCGAGGCGCAGCCGGCGGCGGTCAAACCGCCGGTCAAACTGGTCGACACCCATCATCATTTTTATCCACCGGCCTATCAGAAGGCTTGGTCCGATTGGGAAGACCAGCGCAAGATTCCGCATTTCGGCGTCCAACTCGCGTGGACGAAAGAAAACGATCTCGAAGCGATGGATAAAAACAACATAACCAACAGCGTGCTGTCGCTGGCCTCGACGCCCGGGGTCTGGTTCGACGCCGGCGCCGATAAGGCGCACGACATGGCGCGGTTGTGCTGCGACTACGCCGCCGAAATGGTGCGCGACCATCCCGGCCGCTATGCATTGTTCGCGCCGCTGTCGATGCTCGACATGGACACCACGCTGAAGGAAATCGAGTATGCGTTCGACACGCTAAAAGCCGACGGCATCAATCTGCAGACCAACTATGGTGACAAGTGGCTTGGCGATCCGCTCTATCAGCCGGTGCTGGCGGAGCTCAATCGGCGCAAGGCTACGATCTTCGTTCATCCGCTGGTCGCAAACTGCTGCGGCAGGTTGAGCGTCGGCGCCTTTCCGGCGGTGATCGAGGTGCCGCACGACACGACCCGAACGGTGGTGAGCCTCCTGCTGCACGGCCGGTTTGTGCAGTATCGCGACATCAAGTGGATTTTCTCGCACGGCGGCGGCACGATCCCCTTCCTCGCCGGCCGAATCGAAGCGTTCTACGATAAGAAGGCACGCGGCCCGAACGGCTTTGCTCCCGATGGCATCGAGGCAGAATTTCGGCGTCTGTATTACGACACGGCGAACGCCACCCACCCCGCCGCCATGGCGGCGCTGACAACGTTGGTGTCAACCTCGCAAATCACCTACGGCACCGACTATCCTTATTTCCCGCTCGATCAGATCGCCAATCTGCAAAAGCTGAAGCTCTCACCGGCCGATCTCGAAGCAATTGCGAGCGGCAATGCGACACGCTTGTTGCCGCGGCTGTCCGCCTGATCCAGGAGAGCGTTAATCCCATAGTGCATGGTTTAGTCGCGAGCGTGGAACCGGACACGAAACCGTCATCGGCATTTGACGCCGGCCACGGTTTTGCGTCACAAACTCGGCCAAGTTTGCGCGGAAACTTGTTCGTCTCTCCGCGGCACTCCTTGGTCCTATATCGGTGAGGATGGACCCATGCGTGGGTTCCACAACAGCTCGTTCGATCCGCAGACTCTCATCGTCCTGGAAGCCGCTTTTGACGAAGCGTGGCTGACACTGAAAGCTATCGGCAACACCACGGTGAAGCCCGACGAACTGGCACGTTGCGTGTTGCGGCTGGCGATGGAAGGCGAACGCGACCCGGTGCAGTTGCACGACGGCGCGCTCAAAGGGCTTATTCCGGCAACGTCCTGGCGCGAGGCGGGCTGAAACGGTTAAGAATGGGAGGCGAACAGCGCGAGGCCGGCGACGCAAGCGCCGGCCAGCGTTCCGGCAAGCAAGGCGAACACATAAGGGATAGACTTCCGCAACCGTCTGCGCATCGATTGTGTTCTTGAATTTTATGCTCGGCTAGAACCGGTTCGCGACCAGCCACAACGTCATCATCCGCAATCATGGCAACATCGAGTCTTCCGGCGAAGGGGCGGCCCACGGCCAGCGCGATCGACCGCGGCTTTCGGCACGTCGACACCTGGGTGTTCGACCTCGACAACACGCTTTATCCGCATCATCTCAATCTCTGGCAGCAGGTCGACGTCCGCATCCGCGATTACATCGTCGCTTTCCTCAAAATCAGTCACGAAGAAGCGTTCCGGCTGCAGAAGGATTATTACCGCCGTTACGGCACCACCATGCGCGGCTTGATGGAAGAACACGGGCTGCAGCCGGACGAATTTCTCGAAATCGTGCATCAGATCGATCACTCGCCGCTTCAGCCCAATCCGGCGCTGGGCGCTGCCATCGCCGAATTGCCCGGCCGCAAATTCATTCTCACCAACGGTACCCTGCACCATGCCAACGCAGTCATGCGCCGGCTCGGCATCAGCGAACATTTCGACGACGTTTTCGATATCCGCGCGGCGGAGTTCGAGCCGAAACCGCGGCCGGTCGTCTATCAGCGGTTCCTGGCCCGCAGCCGCGTCAATCCGGGCAACGCCGCAATCTTCGAGGATCTCGCCCGCAATCTCGAAGTGCCGCATGCGCTCGGCATGATCACCGTATTGGTCGTGCCGGAGGGCGCCCGCGTCGTGCTGCGCGAGGAATGGGAGCTTGCCGGCCGCGAGGCGGCGCATGTCGACCACGTCACCGACGACCTTGCCGGCTTCTTGCGCGGTATCGCGGTCAAGAGCGGCCAAGAGGGCAAACAGGCTTGACCGCCGCTGTTGACATCGCGCGATCCTGACCCGACAAACCGGCGCAGCAAGGGGCGTTCAATGTCAGCCGAGACCGCCGGGACTCTAGCCACCGCAAACCTAGCCACCGCAAACCTAACCCATGTCATCGACGCCGCCTTCGAACGGCGCGACGCGATCGGCCCCGCCACCAAAGGCGAGGTCCGCGACGCCGTCGATCAGGCGCTCGATCTGCTTGACCGCGGCGTCGTGCGCGTCGCCGAGCGGGGCAACGACGGCACATCGAAGGGGACTTGGCGCGTCAACCAATGGCTGAAAAAAGCGGTGCTGCTGTCGTTCCGCTTAAACGACATGACGCCGATCCCAGGCGGTCCCGGCCACGCGGCCTGGTGGGACAAGGTACCGTCGAAATTCGATCATTGGGACGAGAGCCGATTTCGCGCCGCCGGCTTTCGCGCCGTGCCGGGCAGCGTGGTGCGCCGCTCGGCTTACATCGCATCGGGCGTCGTGCTGATGCCGTCGTTCGTCAATCTCGGCGCCTATGTCGATTCCGGCACCATGGTCGACACCTGGGCCACGGTCGGCTCCTGCGCGCAGATCGGCAAGAACTGTCACATTTCCGGCGGCGCGGGCATCGGCGGCGTGCTCGAACCGCTGCAGGCCGGCCCGGTCATTATCGAGGATAATTGCTTCATCGGCGCGCGCTCGGAAGTCGCCGAGGGCGTGATCGTGCGCGAAGGCGCGGTGCTGTCGATGGGCGTCTTTCTCGGCGCCTCGACCAAGATTATCGACCGCGAGACCGGAGCGACCTTGCAGGGAGAAGTACCGGCCTATTCGGTTGTGGTGCCCGGCACCATCGCCGGCAAGCCGAACAAGGCCGGCGAGGCTACGCCGAGCCTCTACTGTGCGGTCATCGTCAAGCGCGTCGACGAAAAGACCCGCGCCAAGACCAGCATCAATGAGTTGTTGCGGGACTAAGAGCCGGGCACCGAAGTCGAGCATCGAAGCCGGAAACCGCCAAAGCCATGCCGATGGACTGGGCCTATCTCTTCAACACATTTGATGGTCGCATCAGCCGCCAGACCTTCTGGATCGGCATCGCCGTCCTGCTCGTGGCCGAGACTTTCTCGCATGTCCTGGCCGAAGAGCTCCAAGGCGACCGGCTCAGCGCCATCGTCGACCTAGCCTACGCCTATCCGGAATTCGCCCTGTGCCTCAAACGGGCACAGGACCGCAATATGGCGCTGTGGCTCCTGATTGCGTTCTTCTGCGCCAGCGCGCTGCTCGACTTTCTCACGGTGCTCGAACTGACCGGCACCGACGATCAGCCCAGCCTCCCGTCGGTCGCCATCGCTGTACCGTTCACCGTGCTCGGACTTGTGCTCCTCGTCGAGCTCGGCTTCCGCCGCGGCACCGTCGGGCCGAATCAATACGGAGCCGATCCGCTCGGACCGCAAGCCACGCGCCGATGAACCGGACGGGCATTGCCGACGGGGGTTGACGCGTCGGCCGCAGTGACCAATGTTCCGCCGCCTCATGGCTGCCGATCCCGTCACCATCGCCCGCGATCTTGTGCGCTGCCGCTCCGTCACCCCGGAGGAAGGCGGCGCGCTCGACTATCTGCAAAAGCTGCTCGGCGCCGCGGGTTTCGCCGTCCATCGCGTGATCTTCGACGAACGCGGCACAGCGCCGGTCGATAACCTCTACGCCCGTATCGGCACGGAAGAACCCAATCTCGTTTTCGCCGGCCATACCGATGTGGTGCCGGCGGGTAACGAGGCGTCGTGGTCGCACCCGCCGTTCGGCGGCGAGATTCAGGGCGACAAGCTCTATGGCCGCGGCACCGTCGACATGAAAGGCGGCATCGCCTGCTTCGTCGCGGCGGCGCTCGACTATCTGGCGGCCAAGGGCGGCAGGCCGAACGGCTCGATTTCGCTGCTGATTACCGGCGATGAGGAAAGCGTCGCCATCAACGGCACGATCAAGCTTCTCAAGTGGGCCGCGGAGCGCGGCCAAAGCTTCGATCACTGCATTCTCGGCGAGCCGAGCAATGTCGAGACCGTCGGCGACACTATCAAGGCCGGCCGCCGCGGCTCGCTCAACGGCACGCTGGTCATTACCGGCCGCCAGGGCCACGTCGCTTACCCCGAGCGCGCCGATAACCCGATTCGCGGGCTCATGACCGTCATGGCGGCGTTGCAAACCCCGCTCGACCAGGGCAGCGAGCTTTTCGCGCCATCGAATCTGGAATTCACCTCGGTCGATGTCGGCAATCCGACGGTGAACCTTATTCCCGGCGAAGCCCGCGCGCGCTTCAACATCCGCTACAACGACCGCCACAGTCAGGCTTCGCTGAAAAAACTGGTCGAGCGCCACGCTGAGCTCGCCGCCGCCGGGCGCGTGCATTTCTCGATCGAATGGCAGTCATCGAACGCCGACGTCTTCGTCACCAAGCCCGGCCCGTTCACCGATCTGGCGATCGGCGCCATCGCCGACGTCACCGGGCGCAAGCCCGATCTTTCGACCGGCGGCGGCACCTCCGACGCGCGCTTCATCAAGGACTATTGCCCGGTGCTGGAATTCGGCCTGGTCGGCCAGACCATGCACGCGGTCGACGAATGCACCCCGATTGCCGATCTCAAGGCGCTGACCGCGATCTACCGGCGACTTATCGAGAAGTATTTCGGCTAGCAATCACCCGCTCGGCCGCGGCGACGCCGGTGAGATAGCCGCCATGCGCGGTCGAGAAATCGTGCGGCGAACAGGCCTCGCCGGCGAAGAACAGCCGATTGTCGACCGGTTCGGCGAGCACCGCGCGGCAATCGGCGTTGCCCGGCGAGGCATAGGAATAGGCGCCGAGCGCGAACGGATCGCTGTGCCAGCCATGCACCCGGATTGGCTTGAGCCGGCGGACGAAATCGCTGCCGAATACGCCGGAGAGCTCGGCCGCGGCAAAATCGAAGAACGCGGCCTCGCCGCCTCGTTCGAGTTCCGCGGCGCAACGACCGCCGAAAAAGCATTCGATGATCGGCCAGCCGAACGGCCGCAAATGATAGCCCGCGGTCGCCACGCGATCGGTGTGTCCGAACACGCGGACGCTGACATCGAATTCTTCCGCGCCGTCGAGCGCAACGAAAAGTTTGTCGTCGACGCCCAAGGGTAGGCCG
>JBAQHW010000333.1:0-24383 GCA_049288525.1 Xanthobacteraceae bacterium | reverse complement strand
ACCAGGTCGAGCGTGAAATCATGGAGCGCGGCGCGATTGTCGGCGTCGATCTCCTCGATATGACGGCGCAACGCGATTTTGCCGAAAGCGACATGACGCGCTTCGTCCTTGATGACCAGGTCGAGGATGTCGTGCAGCAGCGGACAGCTGCAGACGCTGCGTACGTCGAGAAAAGTCGCCAGCGCCATGCCCTCGACCACGATTTGCATGCCGACCACCTGCGCCAGCCACAGCGGATGGTTGATGATCTTGTCGAGCACGCGGCGCATCGCCGGCGACGGCGGATAAATCTCGCCGATACGTTTGATGTAGCGCGAGAACACATCGACGTGCCGCGCTTCGTCGCTGGTCTGGCTTGCGGCGGCCTGCTTCATTTCGACGCTCGGCAAAAGCCGCACAAGATTGGCCGAGACCATCAGCGCGCCCTGTTCGCCATGGAGCAATTGACTAAACGTCATCGCGCCCATGCCCGCCATCAGCCGCTCGCGCTGCACCGGCGACAGGCGCGCGACCAGTCCTGAGGACAGCATCGCTCCGCCGATATCGCGCCCGGGTCGCGCGGGGTCGACGAGCGTGTCCCAGTTCAGCGCCTCGGCGGCGGACCATTGGTCCGAAACGGATTTTCGATACAGGTCATCGATCCGCGGTTCTGAGACCTGATAGTCCCAGTTCCACACCAGCGGCATGACCGATTGGGCGACGGTTCTCAATCCGGTTCCTCGATGCACGTTTCAGTAGTATTATTTCTATTGACAACTTTCAAGAGCGTAGATAAAACTCGTATGGGCTGGCCGAGCTAAAACCAGCTCAACCGAAAAACAAAAAAATTCAAAAGAATTAAGGATAAAGGGAACCCGTTTCCCAGCGCTCCGACCGAAGACAAGAGAACGGGTGGTACGACTGAAGTGTGAGTGAAATAGGCATCGTTACAATGTGTTGTCGTGACGTTCTAGGTTGTGACAATCAAACATTGTGACGATGTGGTGCTCAAACAGGCAGGGAGATTGTCAATGGCCTCCGACGTCCAATCGTTTGTGGAAGCTCTCAAGAAGATCCGTGGCGATGCTCAAATGAGCCAAAAGTTTTTGCAGGACCCGCACGGCACCCTGAGGTCGATGGGCGTGCAAGTGGGCAAGGCCGCCAGCGCCGCTGCTGGCGCGCCGAGCGCGGCTGGCGTCTGCGTCGGCGCCTGCGTCTGCGTCGGCTAATACCTTCGCCTCTCTAACGGGCGGGTGGACCGCGTCCGCTCGCCCGATCTGACCGCCCAATCTAAATGGCCGTTTCTCCGGTTGAGGAGGATGCGATATGTCTGCGATATCGGACGCGCGGATCGAACAGCATGGCGATCTGCTTCTCATCAGCAATCCGCGGGTCGGCGCGCTCAGCGTGCTGACGGACGCCGACGTCACGGCGCTCCATCTGTTCGACCTGTCGGACGGTTCCGTCGACATCCTGGAACGGCACTTCAGCGACTGCGGCATGGACGGCGAGCAGGCGAGGACTCACGCCGAGTTGTTTCGCACCCGGGTGGTCAATGACGGTTGGACACGGTCGGCCTATCCGGACGCCGAAGGGCCGCCGCTCATCTCGGCCTATGTGACGATCACCCGCGAATGCAATCTGGCCTGTCCCTATTGCTATCAGGGCTTGTCGAACCGCCGCGGCCGGCACATGCCGGTCGAGCGCGTCCGCGACCTGATCGGCCGGATCGCCGCCATCAATCCCAGCTGCTACATGATCCTGACCGGCGGCGAACCGCTGATGCACCCCGACATCGGCGAAATTCTCGATATCGTCGACGCCTCGGGTCTGCGGCTGACGATCCTGACCAACGGCATGTATATCGATGCGGCGATGGCGGAACGCTTGTCGCGGATGCCGCGGCTGGACGTGGTGCAGATCAGTCTCGATGGCATGACCGAGGAGACCTCGGCCATTTCGCGCGGCGCCGGTGCTCTGGCCAAGATCCGCGTCGGCATCGATCACGCCATCAAGGCGAAATTACCGTTCGTGCTGGCGCCGACGCTGCACAGCGAGAACCTGCACGAGATCGCCGAGATGGCGGAATTCGCCGTCGCCAACGGCGGCTATATCAAGCCGAACAATTTGCGCTCGTTCCCCAAAGAGAACGAGAAGATGAAGCCGAGCGCGGCGAGTTTTCGGCTGCGCAAGCTGGAATTGACCGAACGGGATCTGATGCGGATCGCGCACGATATGGATGCCGGGCTCGAGGACCGCTACGGCAAAGAGAAAGTGCGGGCGCTCAAGACGCGCTATCTGCGCTACGGCAAATGTTCGGCCGACGATCACAATGCCAAGGGACTGTGCGGCATCGGCTGGTCGCTGCTCGACATCGACTGGAACGGCGATGTTTTCCCCTGCCATCTGGCCAAGACCGCCGAGCTGCGCCTGGGCAACATTTTCGATCGCTCGTTCGAGGAGATTTTCGAGGAGGCGCGGCTGAAAGGCATCCGCCGCAAATCGACCGAGATCAGCGGCTGCAGCTCATGCTCTTTCGTTTCGCGCTGCGCCGGCGGCTGCCGGATGGGGGCCTATTACGCCAACGGCAGCTTCGAGAAGAGCGACGATCTGTGCCACTATAACTATCAGGGCAATCTGCGCCGCGCGCTGGCCCAGGTTCGCAAGGTAGGCGAGGCCCAGACCGACCAGGCATGACGCCGGCCCTACGCATGACGCCGGCCATGCAATGGCCGGAGGCCGAAACGCTACAGGCGCACGAAATCGACCGCCTCCTGATCGAGTTGCGCGATCGCCGCGAGGCTTGCATGGGAGAGTTGCGCGCTCGGCAGTCGCAGGCTTGCGGCGACCGAACTGCTGACGCCGTCATCGATGTGATGGAGGCGCGGCTGCAGCTCAACGCCTTGCTCACATACTGGCGGCAATTGCTGGCGCGGGCGCTGTCGCTGCAGAACTGGGCGCCGCTCGGCAGCGAGGCGCCTTGCTTTGCCGATATGCGCGGCGACTGCGGCTACCGGACCGCACGCGCGCGCACGCCGCTGACCCCCGACAGCCTGCTTTTCGTCCACGGTCCGGTCACGCTTTGGCATTGCGCCGCGCTGGCCGAGGATATGCTGGAACCGCCGGACCAATTGACCCGCCTGGTCAGGTGCGCATTCCACCGCGAGCTGACCTTCGAGCCGCGGGTCATCGTCTGGGACAGCGCTTTGGGCGCGCCGCCGTTCGCCTATGACGCCGAAGAGGTTGCGGTAAGCGGCGTGTTCGAGAGCATGCGTGGCCGCCAGCTCGCCTTTGCCGCGGTGCCCGAGCCCGGCTGCGTTCCGACGCGGCGCGCCGGCTGGCATCCGCTGACGCTTCGGATCATCGCCAGTCAACCGGACAAGAGCGTCCAGCCGGCCTCGATCCGTCATGCATTGACCGCTGATATGTATCCCGAGGCCGGCGATATCCGCCGCGGCAGTTCGGCGCTGCTCGCCAAGGCCGAGGCCATTCTTGCGGCTTTCACGCAGCACATTTTGGTAGGGGAGCGTGTCTTTCTACTTAGCCGGGTGACGAATCTGGCGATCGATGCGGACTTCGCCGCATGGCTGTCGGCCTCGCCGGTGGCGGAGTGGGAGCTGGATTGGGCGCGGCAGAAGGCGATCCCAGGGCGAGGCGCCTTCGTGCCCGGACGCTTTCGTCTTCTCCCCGACGACCGGCAATGGCAGCGCACCATGTTCGTCTGCCTCGACAGCCATCTCGATTTCTAAAACGCAGGAAACGGCGATGCCGAGCGAGATGCAGGCCATGATGCTTTCGGCCGATCCCGAAGGCGACCTGCGCTCGGCCTATGACGCGCGGATCGCCGCGGCGCGGCTACAGGCGCGTCCGCCCCGCCCGCCCGCAGACCGGCTGCGAATTCTGCTGGCCGGTTACAGTGGGGCCGCCAACACCGGCGCCGATCTGCGCACCGGCGAGATCATTCGCCAATTGCGGGCCGAATTCGGCGCCGACCGCCTCGACCTCGGGCTGCTCGTGGTCGGCGAACACAAATTACCTTTTCAGGAGCGCCTGGAAGTTGAGCGCATCGAGGGTTATCCGCCGGACTGCGTCCACGATCTGTGCACCCGCTACGACGCGGTGGTCGTTTGCGAGGGCTCGCTGTTCACCTCCACCTTTGCCGACAGCCTGGCGATGCTGCTCACGGCCTTTCTCGGCATGGCAACTGCACTCGGCAAGCCGGCGGTCGCCTATGGCGCCGAGGTCGATAGGATGTCGCCGGAGATCGCGGCCTTTGTCCGATGCCATGCGACGGCGGCTCTGTTGATCGCCCGCAACGCAGCTTCGTTGGCCCGCCTCGAGCAGATGGGGCTGGCGGCCGAACTGGGGACCGATACCGGCTGGAGCTATCGCCCAAGGCACCCGGAAGCGGCGGATGCCGCGCTGCGCGCGCTGGGCTGGAACGGCACGGCGGAACTGCTGGTGCTGTGCCCGACCAACCCGTTCCGCTGGCCGCTGGTGACCGATCCGGCCAAAGCCCTGCTTGCCTCGCTGACCGGGCAGCCGGAATCCGACCATTACCGCGGCATGATGTTCTTCCAGCCGGCCGAAATTTCAGGCCGGCGCTGCGCGGCTTTTCTCGCCGCCATGGCGCAGGCGGTCCGCGACCACGCAGCGCGCCGCTCCGCCGGCGTCTTTCCGGTGATCGTCGGGATGGAAGCGAACGACCGGCAAGCGTGCATCGACTTGGCCGAGAGGCTCGGCGCCGCCAAGCCGCTCGTCGCCGGCGATGTGGCGCCTGACCTGATCGTTGCGACGCTGTATGCGGCGGCGCGGCTGGTCAGCGCGCGCTATCACGCGGTGCTGCTGGGAATGACCGCCGGCGTGCCCGCCGTAGGTCTTGCTTATGACCAGCGCGTTCGCGCGCTTCTGAGCGACGCAGGGCATGCCGAACTCGCGCTTGAGGTCGATGACCCCGATCTCACGGCGGCCCTGGTCCGCGCGCTTGACCGGCTCGCCACACATCGCCCCGCGCTGAGCGGCGCTTTTTCTCGCTTCGCCGCCCGGCAGCAGGACGTTCAGGCGGCGATGAGCCGGCGCGTCGCCGCTTATCTGACCGAAGCGCTGCCGTGAGCGCGCTCCCCGCCAACCGTAATGGCCTGTGGGACAGCGTGCTCGCCGATGCGCTGGTCGCCTGTGGTGTGCGCCGGGTGCTGTTGTGCCCGGGCGGGCGCGCCGCGCTCTTGGCGATGACACTGCATCGGAACCCGGCGATCGCGTGCATCCTGCATGTCGACGAGCGCAGCGCCGGCTTTCTCGCACTGGGCATGATGCTCGCCGACGGTGCGCCGGCTGCGGTCTGCACCACATCCGGAACGGCTGTGGCAAATCTGCTGCCGGCGATGGCGGAGGCGCAGGCGCGCGGCCTGCCGCTGGTGCTGCTGACCTGCGACCGGCCGCAGGCGGGGCGGCTGCCGGGCGAGCCGCAATGGCTGCCGCAAGTGCCGTTGTGCGCGCCGCTGGCGCGCAGCCAGTTGGCGCTGCCCGATCCGCTGGACGGCACGATGACGCTTGCCGAATTGCGCGATCGCGTCGTCGCAGCGCTGGCGCAGGGGATCGACGGCGAGCGGCGCGGTCCGGTGCACATTAACATTCCGCAATGGGGCGCCTATTGCTCGACCGAGGAGGATCCGTCCGGCGACGTGATCGCGCCGCCGCCGGCGCCGCGTCCGGCCCGTTCGCTGTGGTGGCACTTGGCCGATGTCGCGGACGTAACCGCGGCCGTCGGTCGCTGCGCCGTCCGCAAGGGCGCACGCGGAGTCTTATTGGCCTGCGAGGATCAGCCGTTGCCGGTGGCGGCCGTGGCGGAACTCCTCGATGCGACCGGTTATCCGCTGATCGCCGACATCGGCAGCGGGCTGCGGCATTTCAATCTGCCCGGTACGCTCACCACCGCCGATGCTTTGGCGGAGGATGGCGCACTCGATCTCGATGGCGCCGAGATCGTCATTCGGCTTGGCGGAACGCCGGTGTGCCCGGGCCTAGTGCGCGCGGTGAAGCGGTTGCGCTGTCCGGTGATCCGTATCGCGCGGCATGATCCGGGCGCCGATTTCCTGAGCCCGCACGCTGTCGGATTGCGGCCGCTGGCGCCCGAGGCGGTCACGGCGCTTGCGGCGGCGCTCGGCAAAGGCGACGCGCAATGGGCGCGAGCCTTGGGTAAGGCCGAGACCGTCGCCGCCGCCACCCGCGACATTGTTCTCGCCGCCGCGCCATGGGGCGAAATGGCCGCGGTCGGCCGCATCTGCACGGCGCCGGGCTTTGCCGCGCTGCATTGCGCCAATTCGTTGTCGGTGCGCCACGCCGGACTCCTGATGCCGGCCGGGCAGGGAGCGGCGCGCGTCTTCACCGCGCGCGGCGTCAACGGCATCGATGGAACGCTCGGGCTGGTGCTCGGCGAGGCGCTTGCCGGTGGCGGCCGCATGCTGGCGCTGATCGGCGACCAGGCCTTCGTCCACGACCTGCCGGCCTTGAGCAATCCGCTATGGCGCCGGGTGCGCGGAGCGCTGTGTGTGATGAACAATGCCGGCGGCGGCATATTCGAGCTGACCGCCGCCCGCCGCATCGACCGCTACGAAATGACGATGCGCAATGCTCCCGCCATCGAATTCGAGGGCGTGGCGCGCGCCTTCGGCCTCGTGCATCGCCCCTGCAGGGATGGCGCGACGCTCGATGCAGCGCTCGCCGAGGCGGCGGCGGTTGACGCGTTCTGTCTTATTGAAATCCGCCCGCCCGCCGGCACGCCGACGCGCGACTTGCCGCGGCTGGTGGGAGCGATGGCGGCGAGCGTCCGCGCGGCGCGCTCGCTTGAACGGCATGGCGTGTTCGCCTGAATGGCGCCACCGCCGCGCATTCCCGCGAATGCGGGAGTCCGGATGAGACTCTGGGAACGACCGAAAAGCTACACCGAGGCGTGGGCGACGCCGCTCTTGGCCTTCAACGCCTCGCCGGCGGCGTCATAAAAATTCTGCTCCTCCGGCAGCACGATCGCGGCCGAGCGCACCGCGTGCGTTGACGGATCGAGACCGTCCGGCGTTTTGCCTTGCGCCACCGCGAGCGCCGCCTTGCGCAGCCGCGCCCGCGCCATGATCACGCCGTTGTCGGTCGAGACCAGATTTTCCTTGCTGCGATCCTGGATCGGCCCGCAGCTTTCCTGAATCGCGGCGTCCTGCATGGCGATGCCTTTGACGCCGCAATACGACTTATGGTGCTTCTGCGCCGTGCGGTCGATCATGTAATCGTTGTCTTTGTTGACCACCGGGCGGAACGAGCCGGGAATGAGATTGACGTGAATGCCGCCGCCGCCGCCCATCACCTCCAGCTCGTGCGCGGAGAGCGGCCGTGCCGGATGGTGGGTGAAGCACCACGACATGCAGTTCTCGTCGTCGATCGGCACGAAGGCATGGCCGTTGAGCGCATTGTCGCCGTAGGGCGGAATCATGGTGTGAAACGGCATGATCCACTGGGTGATGCGCCAATAGAGCTTGCCCGCGGTTGCCGGCCGGCGCACGCCGACCACCATGCCGCCTTTGGTTTCGATCACCTCGAAACGGGCGTCGGTCTCGCGGGTGAATTCGGCGCCCTGGCCGACATGCAAGGGGTCGCTGCGCAGATCATGGCGGTGCAGAAACGAGACATGCACCGAATCGATGCCGCCTTCGAGCGCCTGCAGCCAGTTGCACTCCTGAGTACGCTTCGAGACGAAACGCGAATTTGCCGACACCGTCGCCCATTCGAAATTCGGCGCCGGCGGCTTGAGCTCCGGCGGACCCATATAAAGCCAGATGACGTCGCCCGCCTCGACGGCCGGATAGGACGCCAGCTTGATCTTCTTGCAGAAGCCGCTTTCCTCCGGTTCCGACGGCACCTCGATGCATTGGCCGGTGACGTCATATTTCCAGCCGTGATACGGGCAGCGCAGCCCATGCTCCTCGTTCCTGCCGAACCACAGCGAGACGCCGCGATGGGCGCAGAATTCGTCCATCACGCCGACCCGGCCGTCGGTGTCGCGGAATGCAATCAGCCGCTCGCCTAAGACTTTGACCCGCACCGGCGGGCAATCGGGTTGCGGAACTTCGGAGGCCAACAGTGCCGGGATCCAATAGCGCCGCATCAACGTGCCCATCGGCGTGCCGGGGCCGGTGAGCGTGAGGAAATCGTTCTGTTCGCGCGTGGTCATGGCGGCAGACTATCACATTTGTCATTCCGGTCGAGCGAGCGGGGCGCGCGAGCGCACAATCCATAATCACAAGTCGTGAAGTCGGCCTGCGACCGAGGCCGATCCGGAATTTCCGTGACTGTGGATTCCGGGCTCGCGCTTCGCGCGCCCGGGCATGCCGCTACGTCATCGCCCGCACCGGCTTGCCGTCGAGGAAGCCGCGGATGTCCTCGACCACTCCGGTGAAATAGCCGTGGTAGTTCTGCTCGGACACGTAGCCGAGATGCGGGGTGATGACGACGTTCGTCATCTTGCGGAACGGGTGATCGAGCGGCAGCGGCTCGACGTCGAACACGTCGAGGCCGGCGCCGCCGATCTTCTTGTCGCGCAGCGCCGCAATCAGTGCCGCCTCGTCGATGATCGGGCCGCGCGAGGTATTGATGAGGAACGCCGACGGTTTCATCAGGCCGATCTCGCGCGCGCCGACGAGGCCCCGCGAGCGCGCCGACAGCACGATATGAATGCTGATGAAATCCGACTGCCGGAACAATTCGTCCCTGCCCACATAGCCGACGCCGGCCTCTTGGCATTTCTCCGGCGTCAGGTTCTGGCTCCAGGCGATGACCTTCATGCCGAAGGCCTTGGCGATGTGCGCGGTGCGGGCTCCAAGCTTGCCGAGGCCGAGCACGCCTAAAGTCATGCCTTCGAGGTCGGGGCCGATGGTGACCTGCCATTTATCGCCGGCATGCAGCCGCGCGTTCTCGTAGCCGATATGGCGGGTGAGTTCGAGCATCAGGCCGATGGCGATGCCGGAGGTCGGGCTGCCGAACGAGCCGGTGCCGCAGACGGTGACCCCGCGCGCCTTCGCCGCCTCGGTGTCGATCGAGGCGTTGCGCATGCCGGTGGTGATCAGGAGCTTGAGGTCCGGCAGCGCCTCGATCACCTCTTTGGGAAAGCCGGTGCGCTCGCGCATGGCGATCACGATCGGAAAGCCCTGCAGGGCTTTGATCACCTTGTCCGGCCCGCCGAGATGCTCGTGGAACACCTTGATATCGAGGTCGCCTTTGACCTTGGACCAGTCGGCAACCTTAAGAACCACATTCTGGTAATCGTCGAGGATTGCGCAGCGAACCGTCATGATTCCCACCCCATGCAACACTTCAGGGTGGTTCTAGAGCATGACGGTGCTGAAAAGAAGCTGGGTTGTTATCCTGAGGTGGCCGGCCATCAGCGCGGCTACGCCCGTCTTCGACGCGCTATGGCGGCCCTCCAAGGATGCGGCCCAAGCGCCTCGGCCGTCGCTCTTCGAGGCTAGCTACACTCGCGCCTCAGTATTATGACGGGAAGTCAAGCTTACGCGCGGTGCTCGACCGCGTCGCGCAGCGCAACCGAATGGGCAGACGGTGCTTCCGATCTCCTGGCGTTCAGGCTGCCGTATTTAGCGCGCCATTTTGGGCCGGGGCCGCGCATATAGTGCAGGTCGGGCCGATACGAGCCGGCGCTGTAACCGGGGATTTGCAAGAGCTCGCGCAGAGCCTTCGAGAGATCACGCCACATGTTCCACTTCCTGACCCTTCGGCGGGCCTTTATTCCAGATTTCTTCCTGCGCTCCGGCATCACACGACACCAACGCGCCGGGTGAAACGACAGTTCCAATTTCAAACGGCCGTTTGACCCTAGCGTGGGGAAAAAACATTAAAATTTGTTGTGATTTCGGCAGCGCCTTGCCGTAAATGTGTTCAGGCTTAGCGAAGCTTTAGCGTGGTTGCTAAATTGCTACCGAGTTCCCGGCTGGGGTAGTCGGGTAGGCGGGCGCGCACAGCCAT
This sequence comes from Xanthobacteraceae bacterium, assembly GCA_049288525.1. Classification (GTDB taxonomy): domain Bacteria; phylum Pseudomonadota; class Alphaproteobacteria; order Rhizobiales; family Xanthobacteraceae; genus BOG-931. Next base: position 14,384 of record JBAQHW010000333.1, on the reverse strand, counting down.
TCTTGCCGTGGCGGCTCCGCGTCGCTAAATCACGGGTGGATGCTGCCGAAGCATCCGGATTTTCCCGACATGAGCGAGAAGGCGGGGCGCAGATGGCGCGTCAATTTGTTTATCATATGCAAGACCTGACCAAGACTTATCCGGGCAACCGGAAGGTCTTGGAGAACGTCAATCTGTCGTTCTATCCCGATGCCAAGATTGGCGTTCTTGGCGTCAACGGCGCCGGCAAGTCGACCCTGCTGCGGATCATGGCCGGGCTCGACAGCGAATTTTCCGGCGAGGCCCGGGCGGCCCAGGGGGCGCGCGTCGGCTACTTGGCGCAGGAACCGCAACTCGATGCCGACAAAACGGTGCGCGACAACGTCATGGAGGGCGTGGCGCCGCAGAAGGCGATCGTCGACCGCTACAACGAGCTCGCCGTCAATTATTCCGACGAGACCGCCGACGAGATGACCAAGCTGCAGGACGAGATCGAGGCCAAGGGCCTATGGGATCTCGATTCCAAGGTCGATCAGGCGATGGACGCGCTGCGCTGTCCATTCGACGAAGCCGATGTCGCAAAGCTTTCCGGCGGCGAGCGCCGGCGCGTGGCGTTGTGCCGGTTGTTGCTCGAGCAGCCGGAGCTGCTGCTGCTCGATGAGCCGACCAACCATCTCGACGCCGAGTCGGTGGCGTGGCTGGAAGCCCATTTGCGCGATTATCCCGGCGCCATCCTGATCGTCACCCACGACCGCTACTTCCTCGACAACGTCACCAGCTGGATTCTCGAGCTCGACCGCGGCCACGGCATTCCCTATCAGGGCAATTACTCATCCTGGCTGGTGCAGAAGCAGAAGCGGCTGGAGCAGGAAGGCCGCGAAGAGGACGCGCACCAGCGCACGCTCGCCCGCGAGCAGGAATGGATCAGGGCGTCGCCGCGCGCCCGACAGGCAAAATCCAAGGCGCGTTACGAGCGCTACGAGGAATTGCTCAAAAAGGCCGGCGACAAGCAGACCCAGACCGCGCAGATCGTCATTCCGGTCGCCGAGCGGCTCGGCCAGAACGTTGTCGATTTCGAGAACCTGCGCAAAGGCTACGGCAACAACCTTTTGATCGACGATCTGACGTTCAAGCTGCCGGCGGGCGGCATCGTCGGCATCATCGGGGCGAACGGCGCCGGCAAGACCACCTTGTTCCGCATGATCACCGACCAGGAGAAGCCCGACGGCGGCACCATCCAGATCGGCGAGTCGGTGCATCTCGGCTATGTCGACCAGTCGCGCGATACGCTCGACGGCAAAAAGAGCGTCTGGGAGGAAATCTCCGGCGGCGCCGACATTCTGCTGCTCGGCAAGCGCGAGGTGAACTCGCGCGCCTACTGCTCGGCCTTCAATTTCAAGGGCGCCGATCAGCAGAAGAAGGTCGGCTCGCTGTCCGGCGGCGAAAGGAACCGCGTGCATCTCGCCAAAATGCTCAAATCCGGCGCCAACGTGCTGTTGCTCGACGAGCCGACCAACGATCTCGACGTCGACACCTTGCGCGCGCTGGAAGAGGCGCTGGAGAATTTCGCCGGCTGCGCCGTGATCATCAGCCACGACCGCTGGTTTCTCGACCGCATCGCCACCCACATGCTGGCCTTCGAGGGCGACAGCCACGTGGAGTGGTTCGAGGGCAATTTCCAGGACTACGAGAAGGACAAAATGCGCCGGCTTGGCACCGACACGGTCATCCCGCACCGGATCAAATACAAGAAATTCTCTAGGTAATTCGGCCAATTAACGAGATTTGCGAGGATAGCGCTTCGCCGCCGCGACTCATATATAAGGCAATATAGCCACCCCCAGGGGCGTTTGACGGGTATTGCCGGGGGTCGGATTGCGCGCTTCCCGCGCAAAAGGAGAAAAGATTGGCAACGCGAGCGAGTGAAGCCCGGGCGAACGAGACCAAGGCCCGTGCCGAAGCAGGGTTCAAGAAGGAAGAGCGCGCCAAAGAAGGCGCCAAGGCGATGCTGGAATATCAGGCCAACGGCCGCGTGGTCCGCGAGCAAATGGCGCGCCTGAAGGCGCTGCGGCTGGCCAAGGAGGCCCAAGAGGCCACCGACGCAGCCGCCGCCGTGGCGGCGCAGCCGGAGAAGAAAACGCGTCGCGCCAAGCGTTAAGGCCGGACCGGCGCGGGGCAGCCCGTTTGCGGGCCGCGGCGCCTTGAATCCGACACATCGATAGTGCATATGCGATTCGCGGCCTTATAGGCCCGCTGCGAGCCGCGTGTACGGGATCCCTACGGACTAAACCCCGCTAATTGGCTTCTGGCTCGCTCTTTATCCACCTCATCGACAGCCCAGATCGCGCGGGATGTCCATTTAGCTCCCGCATCGCGGGCCGTTTGCGTTTCACGCAACGGCCGTGACGATGTGCACAACGGAAAGATTATTCTTTGACCGACTTTCACGACTTTAAGCTTAACGACTCCATCGCCCGTGCGCTGACTGAAGAGAAATACGTAACCCCGACGCCGATCCAGGCGCAGACCATCCCGACGGTGATGTCGGGCCGCGACGTCATCGGCATCGCCCAAACCGGAACCGGCAAGACCGCCGCCTTCGCGCTGCCGATCCTGCATGGTCTCGCCGACACCACGCGCCCGCTCGAGCGCAAGACCTGCCGCGTGCTGGTATTGAGCCCGACACGCGAATTGTCGGGTCAGATTCTCGACAGCTTCCGCACCTACGGCCGGCATCTGCGGTTTCGATCCGCGCTGGCGATCGGCGGCGTCTCGATGGGCGCCCAGGTGCGCAGCCTTCTGAATGGCGTCGAAATTCTCGTCGCCACCCCCGGCCGGCTGCTCGATCTCGTCCACAGCAACGCGCTTCGGCTTAACGGCGTCGAGTGTTTCGTGCTCGACGAGGCCGACCGCATGCTCGACATGGGTTTCATCAACGACATCCGCAAAATCGTCACCAAGCTTCCGGCTAACCGGCAGACGCTGATGTTTTCCGCTACCATGCCGGGCGCCATTGCCGATCTCGCCGCGCATATGCTGCGCGATCCGGTCCAGGTCGCGGTGACGCCGACCGCCTCGACCGCCGAGCGCATCGATCAGCGCATCATCCGCGTCGACCGTGCCGCCAAGCCCGCGATTCTGGTCGACCTGTTACAGCAGGAAACCATCGACCGGGCGCTGGTCTTCACCCGCACCAAGCACGGCGCCGACAAAGTGGTGCGGCGACTCAATCAAGCCGGGATCGCCGCAGAAGCCATCCACGGCAACAAGTCGCAGGGCCAGCGCGAGCGCGTGCTCGCGGCGTTCCGCACCGGCAAGGTGAGGACGCTGGTCGCCACCGATATCGCCGCGCGCGGCATCGACGTCGACGGCATCAGCCATGTGGTGAATTTCGATCTGCCGAACGTGCCGGAGACTTACGTGCACCGCATCGGCCGCACCGCCCGCGCCGGCGCCGAAGGCATCGCCATCTCGCTGTGCGACAGCGAGGAGATGGCGTTCCTGCGCGACATCGAAAAGCTTATCCGCATGTCGCTGCCGATCAGCGACCGACGCTCGCACCCGCAACGCGCGGAGGCGCCCACCGCCCATGCTGCGTCCGGCGCCAGGACTGCGCAGGGCCGTCACAACGGCAATGGCCACCGCGATGGCAATGGCGACCGCGGCCAGCAGCGCCGGCGTAACGGTAACGGCAGCGGCAAGCAGCAACCGCATCACGGGCAGCCGCATCGCGAGCGGCCGCATCGCGCAGAGCCGCGTCGCGGCGAGCCGCAAAACGGCCAGTCGCGGACCGGGCACTCGCAGGCCGATCAGCCGCAGGATGACGGAATCGCCGCCGTCGCCTTCCTGCGCCGGGAGGCTGCGCCGGATCGCCGTCACGGCGCGCCGCGCTTTACCGGTCAATCAAGAGGTTCGTGACATGGCCAAAGAGGAGCTCCTGGAATTCGAAGGCCTGGTGATTGAAATCCTCCCCGATGCGCGGTTTCGTGTGCAGCTCGACAACGGCCACGCGCTGATCGCTTACACGGCGGGCCGCATGAAAAAAAATCGCATCAAGACGCTAGCCGGCGACCGGGTTACGGTCGAAGTCTCGCCCTATGATCTGGAAAAAGGCCGGATGATCTTTCGCCATAAGGACGAGCGCGCCGGCACCGGGCCGCGTCCGCAGCGCGGTCAATATCGGCGGCGGTAGAATTCGATCCCGGTTCCGTTAATCGGGATATGCTCTTAGGGCATGATCCCGAAAAGTGGATACCGGTTTTCGGAAAAAGATCATGCGCCATCAAGATGCTAGAGCCCATTTTTGATTCCATCAAAAACGAAAAGGCTCTAGCGGCTACTTCGCCAGCAATCCGTTGAGCACAAGGTCCAGGTGCGCATCGAAATAGGCCTTGATGTCGAGCGGTTGGCGGTCGTCGAACATCATCAGCCATAGATCGACCAGCGCGATTGGCGCGATGACCACCTGGGGCGAATCGACGATCGCGGAATTGCGGATTTCGCCGCGATCGACGCCGCGCTTGATGGCCTGCCTGAGCATTTCGAGGCATGGACGCAAAATCTCGTCGTGATAGCGGTCGCTCAGCTCCGGAAAGCGCGGTGCTTCGGCGATCAGCATGCGAACCACCTCGCGCCGCCGTTTGTCCCCGACGATGCGCTGGTAGATGAAGTTGAATTGCGCCCGCAGCAGATCGGCGGTCGAGCCCTCGTGAGTCTCGAACATGCCTTGCACGGTTTCGGTCGCCGCCTTGGTGATCTCGCGCACCATCGAGATGAACAGCTGTTCTTTATTCTCGAAATAGACGTAGATCGTGCCCTTGGTGACACCGGCGCGCTCGGCGATCCGATCGAGCGTGGTCGTGGCATAACCGTTGCGGGAAAATTCGGCGAAAGCGGCTTCCAGAATTTCCTGCGGGCGTTCCGCCTTGCGGCGCCGCCGCGTTTCCGGCCGCGTTTCGGACAGATCGGTCATACGAGCAGCTAGGCTTATATTCCGCAAAAAGTCAAGTTATTGACTAACCGGAGAGTAAATAACTAGGCTGCCCGGGTGTGAGGGTGTCCTAGGTGCTCGGATTCAGTCGTAACGGCCGGCGCAGCCATCAGTCGCTGCGGGTGGAAGACGTCGATACTGCGCGTGGCGTCGGCCTTGGCGCAGCGATCGTTGCCGAGCCGGTTTTGACCGTCCTGGTCTTGCCGCTTTTCTTGCTGCTTTTCTTGCCGCTTTTGGCTTTGTCGGCTTGCGCGGTCGGGCCCGACTTTGCGCCGCCGCCGGCGCCGCCGGTCAGCGGCTACACAGCCGAGGTCCAACCGGCGGCGACGGCTTCAGCCAATGTCACAGGCGGTGTCGCGCAAAAATTCGACGTCGGGCGCGATATCCCGGGCGAATGGTGGACGGTATTCCATTCCAAGGAGCTCGACGCTTTGATCGCCGATGCGCTGAAGGCCAATCCGAGCTTGCAGGCGGCGCAGGCGGCGCTGTGGCAGGCGAAGGAAAACCTCTATGCCGAGGCCGGCACGTTGTTGCCGACGGTCGATGCCAAGTCCTCGGCCGAGCGCCAGCAATTCTCACCCGTCGAATTCGGCGCCACCGGAGCGCCGTCCATCTTCAATCTGTATCAGGCAAGCGTGAATGTCGGCTACGCGCCGGATGTTTTCGGCGGCGTGCGGCGGCAGATCGAGGCCGATGCGGCACAGGCCGAGTATCAGCGCTTCGAGCTCGAGGCGAGCTATCTCACGCTCACCTCGAACGTGGTCACCGCGGTCATTCAGGAAGCATCGCTGCGCGGTCAAATCGCGGCGACGCAGGACATCATCAAGTCCGAGACCGATCAGCTCGGCGTCGTGCGCCAGCAATTCGAGGACGGCGGCGCCGCCCGAACCGACGTACTGACCCAGCAATCGGAAGTGGCGACGGAAGAGGCGACATTGCCGCAGCTACAGAAGCAATTGGAACAGCAGCGGCACGTGGTGCTGGCGCTCACCGGCCGCTTTCCGAGCGAGGAACGGCCCGACCGCCTGACGCTGGCGGCGCTGCGGCTGCCGCCGCAGCTTCCGCTGAGCTTGCCCTCGCAACTCGTCGAGCAACGCCCCGACGTTCGCGCCGCGGAAGCGCAACTGCATCAGGCGAGCGCCCAGATCGGCGTCGCCGTCGCCGCCCGGTTGCCGCAATTCGCTCTCAGCGCAGCCTATGGCAGTGCCGCGTTGACGACGGCATCGCTGCTCACGCCCTCCACCATCATCTGGGATATCGCGGCGACCGGTTCGCAACCGATCTTCCACGGTTTTACGTTGTTGCACCAGGAGCGCGCCGCCAAAGCGGCCTATGCCATGGCCGAAGCGCAATATAAAAACACGGTGCTGGGAGCGTTCCAGAACGTCGCCGACGCACTGCGTGCGCTGCAATTGGACGCCGCCACGCTCAGGGCACAGAATACTGCGTTGCGCGCCGCGTCCGATACGCTCGACCTCTCGCGCGGCCAATACCGCCTCGGCGCCATAACCTACGTTACGCTGCTTAATGCGCAGCGCAGCTATCAGCAGGCGCGGCTTGCTTTGGTGCAGGCGCAGGCGGTCCGCTACGCCGACACCGCTGCCTTGTTCCAAGCGTTGGGCGGCGGCTGGTGGAACCGTGACGATGTCGCGCCCGACCCCTTCAGTCCGGAAGCAACTGCAGTCGATGCCGCAACCGCCGCCGCGGTCGGCGAGCATCCGGCAAGCGAGCCGCATCAATGACCAAACGCATGCTGATCATGCTCGTCGCGGTCGCCGTCGTGTTCGGCGGCATCTTCGGATTTCAGGTCTTCAAGGCCGCCATGATCAAGAAATTCATGAGCACGATGAGCGCCCCGCCGCAGACGGTATCGGCGCTGAAGGCAAGTTACGGCGAATGGCAGCCGCAGATCGAGGCCGTCGGCACACTGCGCGCAGTGAAGGGTGCCGACCTGTCATTGCAAGTGTCCGGCATCGTCGGCTCGATATCGTTCAATTCCGGTGACGACGTGCAGCAAGGCGCGCTGCTCATGAAACTGCGCGCGGAGGACGACATCGCCAAGCTCGAATCGCTGCAGGCGACGGCCGAGCTGGACGGGCTGACCTATCAGCGCGATCTCAAGCAATTCAAGATCCAGGCGGTCAGCCAGGCCACTTTGGATACCGACGCCGCCAACCTGAAGAACGCCAACGCGCAGGTGGCCCAGCAGCAGGCGATCCTCGACGAGAAATCGTTGCGCGCGCCCTTCGCCGGTCATCTCGGCATCCGCGCGGTCGACCTCGGACAATATCTCAGCGCCGGAACCACGATCGTAACGCTGCAGGCGCTCGATCCGATTTTCCTGGATTTCTTCGTACCGCAGCAGTCGGTCGATCAGGTGCGGCTGGGTCAATCGGTCATCGTGAAGGTCGACGCCTTTCAAGGTCGAACGTTTACCGGAGAAATCGCCGCGATCAATCCCAAGGTCGATCAGTCGAGCCGCAACGTTCAGGTCCGCGCGACGTTGAAGAACGCCGACCACAAACTGATCCCCGGCATGTACGCGACGGTGGATATCGAAACCGGGGCGCCGCAGAAATACATCACGCTGCCGCAGACCGCGATCACCTACAATCCGTATGGCGACACCGTCTACATCATCGAGAAAAATGCCGCGGGCGCCGACGGCAAGCCGCATCTCGTTGCTCGCCAGACTTTCGTCACCACCGGGTTGACCCGCGGCGACCAGATTGCCGTGCTCAAGGGCGTCAAGGACGGCGATAGGATCGTGACCGCCGGCCAGATCAAGCTGCATAACGGTTCGGCGGTGTCGATCGACAATTCGATCATGCCGTCGGCCGCGGCGGCGCCAGTTCCCATCGATCGCTAGCCGGGCCGCCGCCATGCACTTTACGGACATTTTCATCCGCCGGCCGGTGCTCGCCACGGTCGTCAGCCTGCTGATCCTGGTGCTCGGCCTGCGCGCCTATGACGTGCTGCCGATCCTGCAATATCCGCGCACCGAGAATGCGGTCGTCACGGTCACCACGATCTACTACGGCGCCGATCCCGATGTGGTGGCCGGCTTTATCACCACGCCGCTGGAAAACGCCATCGCCCAGGCTAACGGCATCGACTACATGTCGTCGACCAGCCAGAGCGGCACCAGCACGATCACCGTTTATCTGCGGCTCAACTACGATGCCGACAAGGCGCTGACCGAGATCAACACCAAGATCAGTTCGGTGCTCAATCAGCTGCCGGCCGGCACGCAGCAGCCGACGCTGAGCGTGACGATCGGTCAGACCATCGACGCCATGTATATCGGCTTTAACAGCGACACGCTGCAGCCGAACCAGATCACCGATTACCTCACCCGCGTGGTGCAGCCGAAGTTGCAGGCGGTGCCGGGCGTGCAGACCGCGGAGCTGCTCGGGCAAAAGGTCTTTGCGCTGCGCGCATGGCTCGATCCGAAGAAACTCGCGGCATTCGGCCTGACCGCAACCGATGTCAGCCAGGCGCTTGCCGCCAATGACTTCATATCCGGCATCGGCAACACCAAAGGTCAGATGGTGCAGGTCAATCTGACGGCTTCGACCAGCCTGCATTCGGCGGCGGAATTCCGCAACCTGGTGATCAAGCAGACGGGCGGCGCCATCGTGCGCTTACGCGACGTGGCCAATGTCACGCTCGGCGCCGAGGACTACGAATCCGAAGTTGGCTTCGACGGCAAGCAGGCGGTCTATATCGGCATACAAGTCGCGCCATCGGCGAACCTTCTCGACGTGATCGGCGGCGTGCACCGGGTGTTTCCCGAAATCCAGGCACTGTTGCCGCACGGGCTCAACGGCCAAATCATCTACGATTCGACCGAGTTCGTGCACTCGTCGATCAACGAGGTCATCGAAAGCCTGGCCGAGGCCTTGGCGATCGTGACCGCCGTCGTGTTCCTGTTCCTCGGCTCGCTGCGCTCGGCCCTCATACCGACCGTCGCCATTCCGCTGTCGTTGATCGGCACGTTCATCATCCTTCTGGCGCTCGGTTATTCGATCAATCTGCTCACTTTGCTGGCGCTGGTGCTCGCCATCGGACTGGTGGTCGACGACGCCATCATCGTGGTGGAAAATGTCAGCCGCCATCTTGAGGAGGGAAAGACCCCGATCGACGCCGCCATTACCGCGGCGCGCGAGCTCGGCGGCCCCATCATTGCCATGACCGTGGTGCTGGCGGCGGTCTATGTGCCGATCGCCTTCCAGAGCGGTCTGACCGGCGCGCTGTTCGCGGAATTCGCGTTTGCGCTGGTCGGCGCCGTCACCGTGTCGGGTATCGTCGCGCTAACCCTGTCGCCGATGCTGTGCTCACGCCTGCTCAAGGCGCCCGATCCGCAAGAACGCGGCTGGCAATCAAGGCTCACGCGTTTCATCGACCGGAAATTTGCCCGCTTGCACGGCGGCTACGGCCGCTGGCTGCACGGCAGCTTGAACACCTGGCAGGTCACCATCGTGTTCGCGCTGATCGTGCTCGGCAGCATCTACTTCCTGTTCACCAGCGCCAAGACGGAGCTCGCGCCGCAGGAGGATCAGGGCATCATCATCACGCAGTCGATTGCGGCGCCGAATGCCACGCTGCAGCAACGCCAGCTTTACTCCCACCAGGTCTATCGGATTTTCGCCAGCCATCCGGAAACCGAGCATGTATTTCAGCTCGACACGCCCGGCCAATCGATCGCCGGCATGGTGTTCAAGCCGTGGGACCAGCGCGTCAAGACCACCAACGCGATACAACCGGTGCTGCAGCAGGAGCTGAACAAGGTTGCCGGCGTGCGGATTGCCGCCTTTCAGCCGCCGGCGCTGCCCGGCAGTTTCGGCTTACCCGTTCAATTCGTCATCGTGACCACCGAACCGTTCGCACGCTTGAATGAGGTCGCGCAGCAGTTCATGCAGCAGGCGCGGCAAAGCGGCATGTTCATCTTTCTCGATTGCGATCTGAAAATCGACGATCCGCAGTCGAATGTGGTCATCGACCGCGATAAGACCGCGCAGCTTGGCTTGAAGATGAGCGATGTCGGCAGCGCGCTCGCCGCCATGCTCGGCGGCGGCTATGTCAATTATTTCAGCATAGCCGGACGGTCCTACAAGGTCATTCCGCAGGTGCAGCAGCGCTATCGGCTCAACGCCCAGCAATTGCTCAATTACTATATTCGCACCTCCGACGGGTCGCTGGTGCCGCTTTCCACGGTTGCCAAAATATCGACCGAGACGGTGCCGGAATCGCTCAATCATTTCCAGCAGCAAAACAGCGCGACGATTCAGGGCGTGGAAATGCCCGGCGTGGCGCAGGGCGACGCGCTGGCATTTCTGCAGAAGCTTGCGGCGCGCACGCTGCCGGAAGGCTATTCGATCGATTACGGCGGATTGAGCCGGCAGTACATTCAGGAAACCAGCGGCTTTCTCACCACGTTCGGCTTCGCGCTCATCGTCATCTTCCTGGCGCTCGCCGCGCTGTTCGAGAGTTTCCGCGATCCGATCATCATTCTGGTCTCGGTGCCGATGTCGATCGCCGGCGCGCTCATCTTCATCTCGGTCGGCGTCTATGGCGCATCGCTCAATATCTATACCGAGGTCGGGCTCGTCACCCTGATGGGGCTGATCAGTAAGCACGGTATTCTGATCGTGCAGTTCGCCAATCACCTGCAGCAGGCTGGGCGATCCAAGCGCGAGGCGATCGAAGAGGCCGCCGGCATAAGGCTGCGCCCGATTCTGATGACGACGGCGGCGATGGTACTCGGCGTGGTGCCGTTGATCACCGCCAGCGGCGCCGGCGCGGTGTCGCGTTTTCAGATGGGCCTCGTCATCGCCTCGGGACTATCCATCGGCACTCTATTCACGCTGTTCGTGGTCCCGGCCGTGTATCTTGTGCTGGCAGCGGATCATCATGCGGCTGCCGCGCCGGCCGCGGAACCGATCGGCGATCCGCATACGACGGGCGCCGGATAACCGTCCGGACGTCCGGCGGCGCGATGCTCTCGCTATTCAGCACCACGGTTTCAACGGCTTCTTATCGCCGGGTGCGATGCCGCCGAGGTGCTGCTTGATGTCTTCATATTGCGGATCGTCCGGCGCGTAGACGAGTTCGCCTTCGGCGATCGGATCCGGCCACAGCGCCTGCAAATGCAGCGTGATGGTGCCGTCGTTGGCCATTTCCGCGGTGCCGATGCTGTCGATCGCCGAGCAGGGTATCGCGTTGCTCGGCGCATTCTGCGCGGCGGCCGTGTCGGCGAAGCCTGCCGCCAAGCCTCCCGCGACGACGCCTCCGGTGACGACAACGGCGAGCGCCGCGCTTCGGCGCTTACCCATCGGGCGCAATCAACGCCACGCCGGGAAAATAACGCCGGTAACGGCGAACGTCGCGCGTCAGCACCGGGCAACCGATGACCTGCGCGTGCGCGCCGATAAAAAAATCGGCCAACACGTTGGTGCGCACGCCGCCTTGGCTGCGATATCGCGCGAACGTGCCGCCGGCAATGAAGAGGGCCTCGCGCGGTATCCTTTCCAGGACGACGTTCAGCTCGATCATTGCCGCATCGAGCGAGCGAGAACTGGCAAACTGCGGCGACAGCTCCGCGTAAGTCGCGTCGGTAACGATCAAGGCGCCGAGATCAAATCTCTGTGCCAGCATGTCCACCGACCACGGTCGCCACAACGGATCGTTGGAAAGAACGTCGATAAGGACATTGGTGTCGACCAGCGTCACGTATCGTAGTCCTTATCGGGATCGCCCCGCATCAGTTTCATGTAAGCATCGGTCGTAGACCCCCTGACGATTTGCCGCTTCGCCAGCGCCAGCAGCCGTTTTCGATATTTCGCCGCGCTGCCCGGCTTCTCGATGTAGACGCCGCCGGATGCAGTGGCTTCGACGTTCAGCCGATCGCCCGGCTTGATTCCGGCCGCATCGCGGACGTCCTTTGGCAGAGTCACCTGACCTTTGACTGTGACGGTTGTGGTTGCCATGCTTAGTTCCCTGCGGTATTACCTTTTCGCTAAAAGTAATACCGGCACTGACGAGGGTCAAGCGCGATGGAAGACTGGAGCGCCCGCCAATATCTCAAATTCGAAGACGAGCGCACCCGCCCGCCGCGCGATCTGTTGGCGCAGGTGCCGCTCGAGCGGCCGCGACGCGCCGTCGACCTCGGCTGCGGGCCGGGCAACTCGACCGAGCTGATCGTCCAGCGCTTTCCGCAGACGGAGGTGGTCGGACTGGATTCCTCGCCCGACATGCTGCGCAAGGCGCGCGAGCGCTTGCCCGATTGCAAATTCATCGAAGACGATATCGCCACCTGGAAGCCGGATGCGGCGACCGACCTGATTTTCGGCAATGCAGTGATGCAGTGGCTGCCGGATCATCCGGCGATCATGCGGCGGCTGTTGGAAGCGATGCCGCCGGGCGGCGTGCTGGCGATCCAGATGCCGGACAACACCCGCGAGCCGGCGCTGCGCTTCCAGAAAGAGATCGGCGAGGCCGGTCCGTGGAAGGATCATCCGGAGGTGAAAGCGGCGCCGCGCGACGATCTGCCGTCGATCGAGGAATATTACGACCTGCTCAAGCCCGCCTGCTCGCATCTCGACATGTGGCACACCGTCTATAATCACGTCATGGCGTCGCCGGCCGCAATCACCGAATGGTTCAAGGGCTCCTCGCTGCAGCCGTTCTTGTCGCCGCTTGACGCCGCCGACCGCGACAAATTCCTCGCCGCCTATACCGCGAAAATCGTCGGCGCCTATAAGCCGCGCTACGACGGCAAGGTGCTATTGCGCTTCCCGCGGCTGTTCATCCTGGCGGTGCGATGAGGGTCTCCGGCGCTCTGCTCGGCATTGTTTTGCTCAGCGGCGTGCTCGGCATTCATCCCGCCCGCGCCGACACCGCCTTCTCCGCCTTCCTGCAATCGCTGTGGCCGCAAGCCGCATCGCTTGGCGTATCGCGCGCGACGTTCGAGGACGCGACGCGCGGGCTCGAGCCCGATCTCGCGCTGCCCGATCTCGCACTTCCGGGCCGGCCGATAAAGCCGCCGCCGGGCCAGCCGGAATTCGTCGAGACGCCGGCGGATTATCTGAAACAGCCGGTGATCGAGCGGCTCGCAGTGCAAGGCCGCAAGCTCTATGAGCAATACCGCGGCCCGCTGACGGCCATCGAGCAGGAAACCGGCGTGCCGGCTTCCATCGTGCTCGCTATTTTCGGCCGCGAGACCGATTACGGCCACGTCGCCGATACGCACGATGCGATCCGCGTGCTGGCGACGCAGGCCTATTACGGCAAGCGCAAGGACAAGTTCACGCAGGAATTCCTCCTGGCGCTGAAAATCCTCGATGAGGGCAAAATCGCCCGTCCCGCCATGAAAAGCTCATGGGCTGGCGCCATGGGGCTGACGCAGTTTCTGCCGTCGGACTATCTGAAATATGCCGTCGATTTCGAGCACACCGGCCGCGCCGATATCTGGACCTCGGTGCCGGACGCGCTGGCTTCCACCGCGCGGCAGCTGGTCGGCGAGGGCTGGCAGCGCGGCGTGCACTGGGCCTATGAGGTGCATCCGCCGGCCGATGTCGACTGCACTATCGGCGTGCCGGACGACACATTACCCATTGCAGAATGGCTCAAGCGCGGCTTCGTGCCGGCTTATGGCCGTGTCCTGTCGCCGGCGGAAAAGGCCGACACCGCCTCGCTCCTGCAGCCGGCCGGGCTTTACGGCCCGTCGTTCCTCGCCACCAAAAACTATTTCGCGCTTAAGCAATATAATTTCTCCGATCTCTATGTGCTGTTCGTCGGCCATCTGAGCGACAGAATTGCCGACCCGCGGCCGCAGACGGCAACGTTCCAGACGCCGTGGAGCAATGGGACGCAATTGCCGACCGCCGATCTCGACCGCATGCAGCAAATTCTCACCGCGCGCGGTTATTACCATGACAAGATCGACGGCAAGGCCGGCATGCTGACGCGTGCCGCGCTTGGCGCCTATCAGAAGAAAAACGGCCTGAAAGTCGATTGCTGGCCGAGCGCCACGGTGTTGCGGGACATGCAAGCGCATTGACGAAGACGCGCGACATTTCCACAATGCGGCGATGCAGATCAAAGCCGCCGTCGTTCGCGAAAAATCAGGCCCATTCGTTCTTGACACGCTCGATCTTTGCGCGCCGCTCGAGGACGAGCTGATCGTGCGCGTGGTGGCGAGCGGCATGTGCCAGACCGATCTGCACGGCCGCGACGGTTATTTCGCCAGCCCTTATCCGGCGGTCTATGGCCACGAAGGCGCCGGCGTGGTCCACGCGGTCGGCGAGGCGGTCGCCGACTTCGCGCCGGGCGATCACGTGGTGATGTCGTATCCGTGGTGCGGCGTGTGCGCCAATTGCCGCGACGGCGGCACCAATCATTGCTTGCACGGCCG
>JBAQHW010000332.1:0-1528 GCA_049288525.1 Xanthobacteraceae bacterium | reverse complement strand
CGCCGACGAAAGTGAGAAACAGCTTGCCCTTGCCGGGCACCTTGAAATCGGTGGCGCGGTATTGGTCGCCATAGGCGTGGCGGCCGATGATGATCGGCTTGGTCCAGCCGGGAACGAGCCGCGGCACGTTCTTGCAGATGATCGGCTCGCGGAAGATGACGCCGCCGAGGATGTTGCGGATGGTGCCGTTCGGCGAGCGGTACATCTCGTGCAGATTGAATTCCTTCACCCGGCCTTCGTCGGGTGTGATGGTGGCGCATTTGACCGCGACGCCGACCTTCTTGGTTGCCTCGGCCGCATCGATGGTGATCTGGTCGCGGGTTTCGTCGCGCTTTTGCATGCCGAGGTCGAAGTACATCAGGTCGATGTCGAGATAGGGAAAGATCAGCTTGTCCTTGATGTACTGCCAGATGATCCGGGTCATCTCGTCACCGTCCATCTCGACGATGGGATTGGTGACCTTGATTTTCGCCATGGAGTTTCGATTCCGTTGGAGCGCGGTCGGTTGCAGGCTTGGATTTGCAGTAATCAGGCACGCGCTCGGATAACGTTACCCCGGCAGCGGATTCTATAGCATCGACGTTGTTGCCGTAAAAGCCGCGTCAGAGCGCGGCGAGTGCGGCGTTCAACGTGGCGCTCGGCCGCATCGCGGCCGACGTCTTGGCGAAATCGGGCAGGTAGTAACCGCCCGTCTCGACCGGCTTGCCTTGTGCGGCGATCAGCTCGCCATTGATCTTGGCCTCGTTCTTGGCGAGCGTCTCGGCCAGCGGTTTGAAGTGGGCTTGCAGCGCCGCGTCCTTCGTCTGCGCGGCCAGCGCCTGCGCCCAGTACAAAGCGAGAAAGAAATGGCTGCCGCGATTGTCGATCTCGCCGACCTTGCGCGCCGGCGAGCGGTTGAATTCGAGCATCTTGCCGATGGCCTGATCGAGCGTCTCGGCGAGAACCTGGGCCTTGGCGTTCTTGCAGGTGTGCGCTAAATGTTCGAGCGACGCGCCCAGCGCGAGAAACTCGCCGAGCGAATCCCAGCGCAGATAGCCCTCTTGTTGGAACTGCTCCACGTGTTTGGGCGCCGAGCCGCCGGCGCCGGTTTCGAAAAGACCGCCGCCAGCCATCAGCGGGACGATCGACAGCATCTTGGCCGAGGTGCCGAGCTCCATGATCGGAAACAGGTCGGTGAGATAGTCGCGCAGCACGTTGCCGGTGACGGAGATCGTGTCCTGCCCCTTGCGAATGCGCTCGAGCGAAAACTTGATCGCCTCGACCGGCGGCAGAATGCGGATGTCGAGTCCCTTGGTATCTTGATCCTTCAGGTACTTCTCGACTTTGGCGATTACCTGGGCGTCGTGCCCGCGCTTGGCGTCGAGCCAGAACACCGCAGGCGCGCCGGTGAGGCGCGCGCGCTGCACGCCGAGCTTGACCCAGTCCTGGATCGGCGCGTCCCGAAGTTCGCACATGCGGAAGATGTCGCCGGTCTCGACCGGACGCTCCAGCAGCACCTTGCCGTCATCGGCGACGACGCGAACCGTTC
>JBAQHW010000331.1:0-1662 GCA_049288525.1 Xanthobacteraceae bacterium | reverse complement strand
ATTCTCTACTGCCAGCCAATAGCCGAATTGGGGAGCATTTCGATCTACCAGTATGTTCAGATCAGCCAGTCCAAATCCGGTAATTTCGCCTTCATAAACGCGAAGGAGCGGATTTTCGGGTTGCATCTGGATTCTACACAAATCGCTTTCAGACAAATTCGACGCGGCCGACTTGGACGCTGGTGACATAGCAACAAATTTTATGTACCGATCGGCAATGTTCCACGCCACTTCAAGCAAGCTTAGCCGGATACGATTTTCGATAACGATTCTGATCACTCCCAACGCTGCCCTCCGCAGCGCATAAGGGTCCTTGCTTCCCGTCGGCTTCTCATCGATCGCCCAAAACCCGACTAGCGTGTCGATCTTGTCGGCCAGCGCCACGGCAATCGCTACCGGGTCGCTCGGCACCAAATCGTCCGGGCCTTTCGGGCTGTAATGATCCGCGATGGCGTGGGCGACGGCTTCGTCTTCGCCCTGCGCCTCAGCGTAATAGCGGCCCATGAGCCCCTGCAATTCGGGGAATTCGCCGACGACTTCGGTGAGCAGATCGGCCTTGCACAGCTTCGCCGCACGTTTTGCTTTAACCGGATCGGCACCGACCAGCAGCGCCAATTCACCGGCCAATCGCTCAATCCTTTCAATGCGCTCAGCCTGCGTTCCCAACTTCTCGTGAAACACGATGTGCTCGAACTTTGGCAGGCGATCTTCAAGCCGCGTCTTTAAATCGGTCTGGTAGAAAAACTTCGCATCCGACAGCCGGGCGCGGATGACGCGCTCGTTGCCGGCGACGATGGCCGCACCGCCGTCAGCCGCCTCCAGGTTCGAGACCAGGATGAATTTGTCGACCAGCTTGGCGTGGGCCGCGTCGCGCAGCACGAAGCATTTCTGGTTGGCGCGGATGGTGGCGCGGATCACCTCCTCCGGGATTTGCAGGAAGCTTTGGTCGAACGAGCCCATCAGCACCACCGGCCATTCGACGAGACCCGCGACCTCGTTAAGCAGCGCCTCGTCCTCGACCAGCTCCAGGCCTTGCGCGAAGGCAAGCTGCTTGGCCTCGGTGCGGATGATCTCGCGCCGCCGCTCGGCATCGAGCACGACCTTGGCGTGGCCGAGCTTGGACGCATAATCGTCAAACCGGCGCACGGTGAATGTCTGCGGGCTGAGGAAGCGGTGGCCGCGCGTCTCATTGCCGGCAGCGATCCCATCGACCGAAAACGCCACGATGTCCGGCTCTTCGGTCTCCGGCCCGAAGGTGGCGACGATGGAATGCAGCGGCCGCACCCAGGTGAGCGCGCCGGGCGCTTTCGAGGCTTCGCCCCAGCGCATCGACTTCGGCCATGGGAAGCTTTTGATCACCGCGGGCAAAATCTCGCCGATCACCTCGATCGCCGCGCGGCCCGGCTTCTCGATCACCGCGACATAGAAGTCGCCCTTCTTGTCGGGCTGCACCTTGGCTTCGGCGGTCGACGTCAGCCCGGCGCTTTTTAGAAAACCGGCGATCGCCGGCTGCGGCGCGCCGACGCGCGGGCCTTTTTTTTCCTCGCGGATATCGGGCTGACGCACCGGCACGCCATGCACCGACAAAGCCAGCCGCCGCGGCGTCACGAATGCCTTGGCGCCTTCATAGACCAGCCCGGCCTCGACTAGGCGGTCGGTCAC
>JBAQHW010000330.1:0-5434 GCA_049288525.1 Xanthobacteraceae bacterium | reverse complement strand
GGCATCATGAGCCAAGGTGTCTCGACCGGCGGCAACGGCGCCGCCGCAGCCGCGGCCCCAGCGCGTCCCGCCGATCCGTGCTGTCTGGTGATTTTCGGCGCCTCCGGCGATCTGACCCACCGGCTGTTGCTGCCGGCACTTTATAATCTTGCCGTCGATGGCCTGTTGCCGGAGGCCTTCGCCTTGATCGGCGTCGCGCGAACCCCATCGTCGAACGAAGCCTTCGCGGCCGACCTCAAGAACAGCCTGCCGAAATTCGCCACCCGCAAGATCGACGAAAGCGCTGTCCAGCGGATGCTCGACTGCGTCGCCTATGTGCAGGGCGAGCCTGATGACAACGCGACCTACGAGAAGCTTAAGCGCGAGCTCGCCCGCATCGAGCGCGAACGCGACACCAAGGGCAATCGGCTCTTCTATCTGGCGACGCCGCCGGCCGGCTTCGCGCCGATCGGCTGTCATCTCGGCGAATCCGGGCTGGCGCGCGAGGACAACGGCGCATGGCGGCGCGTCATTATCGAAAAGCCGTTCGGCACCGATCTTGCCTCGGCGCGCGCGCTCAATCGCAATCTGCTCGGCGTCCTCGAAGAGCATCAGATTTTTCGCATCGATCATTACCTCGGCAAGGAGACCGTACAGAACATCCTGGTGTTGCGTTTCGCCAACGGACTGTTCGAGCCAATCTGGAATCGCGACCACATCGAGCACGTGCAGATCACCGTCGCCGAGTCGCTGACGGTCGGACGCCGCGGCCGCTATTACGATGCGACCGGCGCATTACGCGACATGGTGCCGAACCACCTGTTTCAGCTCTTGTCGCTCATCGCCATGGAGCCGCCGTCGCGCTTTGCCGCCGACTCGGTGCGGGCGGAAAAGGCGCAGGTGCTCGATGCCATCCAACTGGCTAGTCATGAGGAGGCGCTGCGCAATTCGGTGCGGGCGCAGTATGGCGACGGCTATGTCGAGAACCGCGCGGTGGAGGCCTACCGCCAGACGCCGGACGTCAGGCCCGACAGCACGACCGAAACCTATGTCGCGCTCAAACTGATGATCGACAATTGGCGCTGGGCCAACGTGCCGTTCTATCTGCGCACCGGCAAGGCATTGCGCGCCAAGCAGAGCGAAGTGGCGATCAAGTTCAAGCAGGCACCGGTCGCCATGTTTCGCGATACCCCGGTGGAGCGCCTAGCGGAGAATTTTCTGGTGCTCGGAATCCAGCCGAACGAATTCATCGGGCTTAAATTCAATGCCAAGATTCCCGGACCGTCGATCAAGATCGGCGGTGTCGGCATGACTTTCAAATACGAGGACTATTTCGACGCCGCACCGTCGACCGGTTACGAGACATTGATTTACGATTGCATGATCGGCGACGCCATTCTTTACCCGCGCGCCGACGGCATCGAGGCGGGGTGGCGGGTGGTGCAGCCGTTTCTGGATGCTTGGCGTGAAGCGCCGGCCAATGGTCTTGCCAGTTACCAGGCCGGCAGCGAGGGCCCGAAACAAGCCGACGAGTTGTTGGCCCGGGACGGCCGGCGGTGGCGGCCGATCGCGTGAGGCCAACAATGGCAGTTCAATCGAAAGGCCAAGTCACTGTTGTCGACGATGCGGCGGCTCTCGCCGAAACGGCCGCCCGCCGCCTGATCGCGCGCGTCAAGTCGCCGGCGCGCGCCGCGGTGTGCCTGACCGGCGGCTCGAGCCCGCAGCAGCTCTACCGCCTGCTCGGCGAGGAGCCCTGGCGCAAGCAAGTGCCGTGGGAGCGCGTGCACTGGTTTATCGGCGACGACCGCTTCGTGCCGGAGACCGATCCGCTAAGCAATATGGGCACGGTGCGGCGCGTGCTGCTCGATCGAGTCGGTGCGCCGCGGCAAAACATCCACCCGATGGCGACGAACGCCCATGATCCCGACCGCGCGGCGCGGCTTTACGAGAACGATCTCAAGACGTTTTACGGATTTGACAGGCTCGATCCGGCACGGCCGCTGTTCGACCTAGTGCTGATGGGGCTTGGCGGCGACGGCCATACCGCCTCGCTGTTCCCGCAATCGCCCGCGCTCGACGAAACCGAGCGCTGGGCGCTCGGCATCGCCAAGGCGAATATGGAACCGTTCGCGCCGCGCGTCACCTTGACCTTTCCGGCGCTGGCGTCGACGCGCGAAATGCTGTTCCTGGTCGACAGCGGCGACAAGCGCGCGATCCTGGCCCGAGTGCTCGGCGGCGAGGACCTGCCGGCGGCGCACGCTTATGCCGATGGCGAGCTGGTTTGGCTCGTGGTCCGCGCCGCGGCGCCGGAGCGTTGAGCATGGCCGCAGGAGCGCCGGACGAAGTCGCCGTTTTGGTCGTGATGGGCGTGTCGGGCTCCGGCAAGAGCACGATCGCTTCGATGCTGGCGCATCGCTTGGGTTGGATCTACGAGGACGGCGATTGGCTGCATCCCAAATCCAACATCGAAAAGATGCACCATGGCGAGCCGCTCGACGACGCCGACCGCTGGCCGTGGCTTCACGCCATCGCCGATTGGATCGATTCGACGCGCGGGACCGGCAATCACGGCATCGTCGCTTGCTCGGCGCTCAAGCGCGCCTATCGCGACGTTCTGATCGGTACCCGGCCCGACGTGCGGCTTGTCTTTCTGCAAGGCGACCGCGATCTGATCGGGCAGCGGATCGCCGCTCGGGCCGATCATTTCATGCCGCCGGACTTGCTCGACAGCCAGTACGAAGCGTTGGAGACGCCACAGGCCGACGAAAGACCGATCGTAGTTTCCGTCGCGCCGCACCCGCGCGAGATCGTGGAAAACATCGTGCAGAAGCTTGGTATCGACCCCAGCGCTGTCCACGGCGCGGCCGACTCGGTACCGTAGTGATTCTGCGACCCGACAGGCAACCCAAGAACCCGCGTCATCGGACCGAATGAGCGAACAGCCGCTGGTCCTGTCCGCCGCCGAAGCGCCGACGAGCAAAGAGGCCATCGGTCATCTGCTGGTATTCTTTTCGCTGGTCTATCTGGTGGAAGGACTGGGACAGGTCGTCGGACTGATCTCGCAGCCGCTGACCTATTATCTCAAACAAGAGCACAACTGGACGCCCGTCCAGGTTACCGCCTTCCTCACCATCTTCAATCTGCCGTGGATCATCAAACCGCTCTACGGCATGGTGTCGGATTTCGTGCCGCTGTTCGGCTACCGGCGCAAGAGCTACCTGATCGTCGCCAACGTCGCCGCGATCGCCGGGTATTTTTGGGTCACCCGGCTGACCGCGCCGGCTGACATCGCGTTTGCGCTCATGCTCACCGCGTACGCGATGGCGATTTCGAGCACGCTATGCGGCGCGGTGCTGGTCGAGCACGGCCAGCGGCTGAGCGAGAGCGGCACCTTCGTCAATCAGCAATGGCTCTGGTACAACATCGCCGCAATGGTGGCCGCCATCATCGGCGGCCAGCTGGTGCAGCGCCTGTCGCCCACCATGGCGCTGCATGTCGCAGCCGCCATCGTCGGCTTCGCGCCGCTCGCCGTCATCGGCGGCACTTTTTTTCTGATCTCCGAGACTAAAGCAAAGGCCGACCTGCAAGGCATGAAGCACACCTTCCATGGCCTGATGTCAGCGTTTCGGCGCCGTCATCTGTGGATCATCGCCGGCTTCATGTTTCTTTATTATTTCAGTCCGGGAATGAGCACCGCACTCTATTATCACATGACCGACGACCTGAAATTCTCACAAGCCTATATCGGCATATTGGGATCGATCGGTTCGGCCGGCTGGGTCGCCGGTGCGCTGGTGTACCGGCGTTTCTTCGGCAGCTTGACCCTGAAGCACTTGCTGAATTTGAGCATCGCCGTCGGCACGGCGGCATCTTTGCTATTTCTGTTCTTCTGGAATGAGCCGGCCGCCGCAGTGATCAGCTTCTGCGCCGGCTTCGCCGCCATGCTCGCCACGGTGGCGACGCTGACATTGGCGGCCGATTATTGTCCGAAGCGCGCGGAGGGCTTTTCCTTCGCCATCCTGATGTCGATCATCAATCTTGCGACCACGGTGTCCGACAATCTCGGCTCGTTTCTTTATACCAATGCTTTCCATCGCTCCTTGCCGCCGCTGATCGTGATCTCCGCTGGCTTCACCGCGTTTGCCTTCGTGCTGGTGCCGCTGTTGCGCCTCGGCGCCAAGCGCCAGGGCGAGCCGGTCGAGATGCGCGAGCGGATGGAACCGCCCGGCCCCGGCGCGCGTTGAGAGTCCCAGTCGGGCGTGATCTAATCCGTGTCCGGCGTCTCTACTTCGGATCACGCGCTAAACATTTTTCGGGTGCCTGATCATGCGAAAGGTCGGCCCTTGCCTCGCGGCGATGCTTGGTGCCGCAATTGCGTTTTACCCGTTACCGACAGCGGCCTTTGGCCTGCGGATCGGACCGTTTCATATCGGCGTACCGATTTATCTGCCGCATTTTCCGCGCTTCCATCGTCACCGGCTCTATATGCACGCCAACCGCAGCGAGGTCTCGCGCTCCGAGCGGCGTTCTGAACCGGCGGCGGCGATAACGTCGGCGTTGCTGTACCCAAATCTGGCTCTGCCGGGTCTGTTCCAGGATGTTTTCTTCCCGGGCAATGCGCCATCCTGGCAGTTCGGTTATGAGCGGATTTTCTCGACCGCGTTTGCCAGGGTGCCTGAGAGCGAGGACCGCCGGCTGTGTCAGCCGTCATTCGATGCCAACGCCGTTGTGGAGCGCCTTCGCAGCGAAATCGCACCGACGGCCGACCAGGAGCCGGCGCTGCAAAAGCTTGGAGGCGCGCTCGGAGCCTCGGCCGGATTCCTTGCCAAAGCGTGCCCGAGCACGATCCCCGCCCAGCCCGTCGCCCGGCTGCAACTCATGGACTCGCAGATCGAGGAATTGAGCATGGCGATCGATATCGCCCGCGCACCGCTGCAGGAGTTCGAGCAATCGCTGACCGCTCAGCAAAAGGCAAAACTCGCCGCACCGGCGGGGTCGGCCGTTGCCGATCGCTCGGATCGAACGACGGCGATCGGTCCGTCCTGCGGCGGCTCGGCGACGGCGATCGACGGCACGATCCATCAAATCGACGGGGCGGTGGAGCCGAGGGGCGCGCAACGCCCGGCGATCGCCGGTGTCAAAGCCGCCTTCACCAAAGCCGCCGACGATCTCGAAACGCATTGCCCGACGACTTTGTCGCCGACGGCCGTCGGACGCCTCGAAGCGCTCGAAGCGCGACTCGACGCGACATGGCGCTCGATCCTATCGACGCAAGTCGCGCTGGCGAATTTCGAATCCAAACTGGACGAAGCGCAAAAAGGCCGCCTCGATCAGATGAATTTCGTCGCCGAGCGCTAGAGCATGATCTTTTCGGAAAAGTGGATACCGGTTTTCCGAAAAGATCATGCTCATCGAATAATTGTAGGCCATGATCCGATTTAACCTGGTCGGATCC
>JBAQHW010000329.1:0-25637 GCA_049288525.1 Xanthobacteraceae bacterium | reverse complement strand
GTGGTGCCCGAGGCGTCGCGGCTGTTTTTCGACAGTCCGCTGTGGCGCAACTTCTTCGAAAATCCCCTGACGGTGCAGTTCGACCACCGCATGCTTGCTTACACGATCTGGGTGGTCGCGCTTCTGCACGCCTTCAATGCCGCGCGCCTGGCGAAGCGAGGCGCCTTCGTCGCCGGTGCGTTTGCGCTCGCCGTTGCAGTTACGCTGCAGGCCGCGCTCGGTATCGCGACGCTGCTCGCGGTGGTGCCGATCTCGCTCGCGCTTTCCCACCAGGCGATGGCGATGGTCGTGCTGACGATCGCCACCGTGCATGCGGCACGTGCCGTTCCTAGACCGAGCGAAGCGAGGGGCTCCATACTCGCCGAAAGCGCAAGCGTGTCGCTGAAGTAGATCGACTGCGGTAACCGTGAATGTGGATCCCAGGTTCGCGCCTCTGGCGCGCTCTAATCCGCCAGTGCCTGCTCCAAGTCGGCGATGATGTCTTCCTTGTCCTCGATCCCGATCGACAGCCGCACCACGTCCGGCCCGGCGCCGGCCTGCACCTTTTGCGCGTCGGACAGTTGGCGGTGGGTGGTCGAGGCGGGATGGATGATCAGCGAACGGGTGTCGCCGATATTGGCCAGATGCGAGAACAGCTTCACATTGGAGACGAGCTTGACGCCGGCGTCGTAGCCGCCCTTGAGCCCGAAGGTAAACACCGCGCCGGCGCCACTCGGGCAATATTTTTTGGCGAGGTTGTAATAGCGATCGCCCGGCAGTCCCGGATAGCTGACCCAGGCGACCTGCGGATGCGCCGCCACCCATTCGGCGACGGCCTGGGCATTGTCGCAATGCTTTTGCATGCGCAACGGCAGCGTCTCGATGCCGGTGAGGATGAGGAATGAATTGAACGGGGATATCGCCGATCCGATATCGCGCAGCGCCAGCACCCGGCAGGCAATGGCGAAGGCGAAATTGCCGAACGTCTCATGCAGCACGATGCCGTGATATTCCGGCCGCGGCTCGCACAGCATCGGATAGCGGCGCTCCCGCGACCAGTTGAAGGTGCCGCCATCGACGATCATGCCGCCGATCGAGTTGCCGTGACCGCCCAGGAATTTGGTCAGCGAATGCACGACGATGTCGGCGCCGTGCTCGAACGGCTTGCACAGATACGGCGTCGCCAGCGTGTTGTCGACGATGTAGGGCACGCCGGCGCGGCGCGCGATCTGCGCCACCGCCGCCATGTCGGTGATGACGCCGCCCGGATTGGCGATCGACTCGGTGAAGATCGCCTT
This sequence comes from Xanthobacteraceae bacterium, assembly GCA_049288525.1. Taxonomy (GTDB): domain Bacteria; phylum Pseudomonadota; class Alphaproteobacteria; order Rhizobiales; family Xanthobacteraceae; genus BOG-931. The sequence goes on along the minus strand of JBAQHW010000329.1, from coordinate 24,360 downwards.
GGTCTTGGGGCTGATCGCCCGCTCGAACGACGGCAGATCGTCCGGATCCGCCCACACCACGTTCCAGCCGAAATTCTTGAACGCATGATTGAACTGATTGATCGAGCCGCCGTAGAGCTTTTTCGAGGCGACGAATTCGTCGCCGGGCTGCAGCAAACAATGAAATACCAAAATTTGCGCGGCGTGGCCGGAGGCTGCCGCCAGTCCCGCGGTGCCGCCTTCGAGCGCGGCGACGCGCTCTTCCAGCACCGCCGTCGTCGGGTTGCCGATCCGCGTGTAAATGTTACCGAATGTCTGCAGGCCGAACAGCGAGGCGGCGTGATCGACGCTTTCGAACACATAGGAGGTGGTCTGATAGATCGGCGTGGCCCGTGCGCCGGTCGTCGGATCGGGCTGCGCACCGGCGTGAACGGCAAGCGTGGAGAAGCCCGGGATGCGTTCGCTCATCGTCTGTCCCCCTCGGCCGCGGAACCGGCGCGCGATCCCGTTTATAGGATCGGAGAAGGGCGTCAAGGCGAGGCGATCTATTGCCTTAATAGGTCAAGGACGGAAATGAAGCCGCCGCATAAGTGCAGCCAAACGAAATGGCGTTCTTAACAGGCTTGTTAGCGTGCCGATGCGGTTTGCGGATGGTAACGCGACAGTGCGCTGCGGCAGGCCGGGGAGATACGGCCGCGATTGGATATCAGACATGTCGCCACGCGTTCGCGGTCGGGAATGTACGCGGCACAGACCGACATGGCGTCCTGCATGCACGCCTGCTGACCCGATTCTTCGGCGAGAGCCGGCCCCAACAGCGTCCACGACGAGATTGCGACCGTAAGCGACGCAAGTGTAAGCATTGTGCGCGTCTTCATAGCATCCCTCCTGAAAAGGCTGCCGAATGTCAAAAGCGTCGCTTATTAGACGCGCGAACGAAAAGAAGGTTCCGGTGGGACGGAATCTTCATGCTTAACGGCAGGTCTTCAGGTGATCGATCGCGGCGGAAAAAATCACGCTTCTGCAAAATGTTAAAACACCGGTCGATTCGCTATGAAACGATTGCGCTCTAATGGAAATGCTTGACCGCTTCCCGGCATGCCGGGGAGATTTTGCGGCGATTGGCAATGAGGCAGTGCGCGACACGGACGCGATTGGGAATGAATTGCCCGCAATAAGTCTGTGCGTCCATCATGCAGGCGCTCTGGTCCTGTTGCGCGCCGGCGCGTGCGGCGGCGGCGGGGGCGAGCATCAAGCCAGACAGCATCAGTGCAGCCGCAACATAGAGTCTCATGATCGTGTTCCTGGTTGACGATGGATTAGATCGGCCAATGGTGAAGAAAGTTCGACCAGGCGCCTCAGCCGCCGGCCTCTTCGCGTTGGGCACGGTCGGCCGCCTCGGTGGCGCCGCCCTGGGCGCTCGAGCGGTCGAGCGTCATGCGTTGAACGCCGCCCAGCGTTGCCTTCCTTGAACTCAGCGTTCGCGTATTGACGCCCATCCAGGCGATCTCGGACGACAATCTGCCATATTCGATCTTGGGACAGCGGTTCATCACCACTTTCATGCCATTGGCCTCCGCCAGTGCCGCCGCTTCGTCGTTGCGTATGCCGAGTTGCATCCAGATAACTTGCGGACGCTGTTTGAGTTCGAGCGCCTCTTGCACGATCGTCGGCGCGTATTGCGAGGCGCGGAAAATATCGACCATATCGATCGGCTCGGGAATATCGGCAAGCCGTGCGTAGATCATTTGCCCGAGCATCGTATGCCCCGCCTGTCCGGGATTGACCGGGATCATGCGATAGCCGCGCTCGAGCAGATATTTGAAGGCGAAATAGCTTGGCCGGTTTTCCTTCGCCGAGGCGCCGACCATGGCGATGGTTTTCACGGTATTGAGAATGCCGCGGATATAGCTGTCCGGATAGGAATCGTGGTTCATCGCCGGTGCCTGGTGATCGGCGATCTGGTCGACGGTGAGCGTGTCAACGGTCTTGCCACTTCGGCTCGCGCTTCTCGATGAAGGCCGAGATGCCTTCCTCGGCGTCGCGCGCCAGCATGTTCTCGACCATGACCTCGGAAGCGTATTTGTAAGCCTCGGCAAGCGGCATTTCGGCTTGCCGGTAGAACGCTTCTTTGCCGGTTTTGACGGTGAGCATCGATTTGGCGGCAATTTTCTGCGCCAGCCTGATTGCCTCGGCACGCTCGCGGCCGGCGGCGGCGACGTGATTGATAAGGCCGATGCTGGCGGCATCTTCCGCCGCAATCAATTCGCCGGTAAGCAGCATTTCCATCGCATGTTTGCGCGAGACGTTGCGCGACAGGGCGACCATCGGGGTCGAGCAAAACAATCCAATATTGACGCCGGGTGTTGCGAATTTCGCGGTCGGCGCGGCGACGGCGAGATCGCAGCTTGCGACGAGCTGGCAGCCGGCGGCGGTCGCGGTGGCATGGACCGCTGCGATCACCGGCTGCGGCAGTTTCACGATCTGTTGCATCACGTCGCTGCACATCGCCATGATGCGCTTGAAATGGCCGCGGCCGCGGTCGTCGTCTTTGCGGTGGGCATCAAGCTCCTTAAGGTCATGGCCGGCACAATAGGCCGGTCCATTGGCGGCCAGCACGACGACGCGCACATTTTTGTCATGAGCAATCGCGGTCAACGCGTCGCTCAATGCCTCAAGCATGGCCTCGGACAGGCTGTTGCGCGCGGCCGGCCGGTTCAGCGTCAAAATGGCGATGCCGCTGTGATCGCCGGTCAAGTCTTCTCGCAGCAGGATCAGGTCCGACGCGGTGGCGGCGCTTTTGGCGGTGGCGGCGGATTGGGTATTGGAGTGGGCATTCATGCAACCATCCAGGTTTGGCCCGATCGGGACTTTTGCTTTTGCGGTGTTGTTCGCCATTGTATCGGAGCCGGCGTTGACGGGAGAGGTAAACATGAGGGGCGGCAAAGAAAAGGCGGCGCCCAAATTGACCCGCGAGGAGCTCCTTGAGCGCCTCCAGGCCGAATTTCCCGAAGCCGCGCATGCGGTGGGCGACTACGAGATCGAGGATGTCTGGCTCGGCGGCTGCCGGGTGCGCCGGCGGCATCACCAGCAATCGTTGCGTCCAGGCGGCACCGTTTCCGGGCCGATCATGATGGGGCTTGCGGATTTCACCATGTATTTGGCCGTGCTCTCGGCAGTCGGCTGGGTACCGCTGGCGGTCACGACCAATTTGACCATCAACTTCCTCAAAAAGCCCGGCAGCCATGACCTGCTCGCCGAAGCGCGCCTTCTCAAACTCGGCAAGCGGCTGGCCGTCGGCGAGGTGGCGCTGCGGTCCGACGGCGACGATGATCTCGTGGCCCATGTCACCGCGACCTATTCGCTCCCCGGCCGTCTAAGGTATTGAAATACCTCCATACTAACATATTGATCTGACATAATTTTCCAAAATCGTTTGACCTGGCTCGGGCGTGCCGCTAAAAGCCGCAACTTAGAAAACGGATACGGACTAATCGCCGTAGCCATCAACGGATGCGGACATGAAAACCTTTTCTGCCAAACCGGCCGAGGTCGACAAGAAATGGGTGATGATCGACGCTGAGGGCTTGGTCGTCGGCCGTCTCGCGTCGCTTATCGCCATGCGGCTGCGCGGCAAGCACCTGCCGTCGTTCACGCCCCATGTCGACTGCGGCGACAATGTCATCGTGATCAACGCCGCCAAGGCGGTGCTGACCGGGCGCAAAGTCGAGCAGAAGGTGTACTACAGGCACACCGGCTTCATCGGCGGCATCAAGGAGCAGACCGCGAAGGCGATTCTGTCCGGCCGTTTCCCGGAGCGGATCGTGGAAAAAGCGGTGGAGCGCATGCTGCCGCGCGGTCCGCTCGGCCGCCGTCAGCTCGGCAATTTGCGAGTCTATCCGCACGCTGAACATCCCCACGACGCACAGCAGCCGGAAAAAATCGATATTGCGGCCATGAACCGCAAGAATAAGAGGACCGCGTAATGGCCGAGACGATCCAGACACTCGAAGATCTGTCGGCGCTCAAGCCCGCAGCGGCGCCGCAGACACCCCAATATGTGCAAAAGCTCGACAAGCAGGGTCGCGCCTATGCCACTGGCAAGCGCAAGGACGCCGTGGCGCGGGTGTGGATCAAGATGGGCGCCGGGAAAATCCTGGTCAACGATCGCGAGGTCGAGACCTATTTCGCCCGGCCGGTGTTGCGCATGCTCATCCAGCAGCCGCTGGTCGCTGCCAACCGCCAAGGCCAATATGACGTCGTCTGCACGGTGTCCGGCGGCGGACTGTCCGGCCAGGCCGGCGCGGTGCGGCACGGTCTTTCCAAGGCGCTGATGCGCCACGAGCCGGACTTGCGCAGCGTGCTCAAGCGGGGCGGGTTTCTCACCCGCGATGCGCGCGTGGTCGAGCGCAAGAAATACGGCCGCGCCAAAGCCCGCCGCAGCTTCCAGTTCTCGAAGCGGTAATTCGATCGTCATTGCGAGGCCCCTTTTGGGGCCGAAGCAATCCAGGGCGGCGTGCTCCGAGCGAGCGGCCCTGGATTGCCGCGTCGTTTCGCTCCTCGCAATGACGAATGCGCCCTAGAAAAACGCCAGCGTGCGGATTTCGATGCTCTCGCGCGGGCGGGCGTGCGGCGGCGAGGTCGGATCCTCGAACGCGGTATGCGCGGTCCAGCGCGCGCGGCCGTCTTTTTCCGAGTCGAACACCTTGAAGACGTAAGCCTCCTCGCGCCGCATGCGCGGGAACCAATACCATTTGTGTGCCGGATTGTATCTGATCGCGTAGGTCTGGCCGATGCGGCCGGGCGCCCGCCGTTCCGAAACGATCATGTCGGCGGGTGACAGCGTTTGCGCGTCCGCCATCGCCAGCGGATAAGTCTCGACCGGAAGCCGGATCGGCCGCCACGCCTGAATGACGGCGAAGCGGCGCTTGAGCAATTCCTCGGCCTCGCCGGGAAGAATATCGCGCACCCGCTGCGGCGCCGACCATTCCGTATAGTCGTTGTGCACCCGCCGCACGACCTCGCGGATTTGCTTTTCTTCCCGCAATGCGTCGTCGGCGGTGCGCAAGGTATGATCGAACACGACGACCCGCTTGGCTCCGCTCTCGGCTTTGACCAGCGCCTCCATCTCCGGATAGTAGACGCGCTTGATTTCGGCCTCGTCGTAGAAATCGGCAACCTTGGTGTCATGCCGTACGAAACGAAAGCCGTTACGGTCCAACACGAAGTCTTTGGCGAACGGCCGGCCGTTGTGGATGGTCACGCGCCGCGGATCGGGCGTGCCGCCGGAACGCGCGTCGCGCCCGCCCGGAGTGGCGACAACGGTGAAAACTTTGCTGCCGTCGTCGACGATGTAGTTCAGCGTCGCCTCGACGCTTGCGGGCTCCGGAACATCGCGGACGGCGTCGAACTCTGCAGTGAGCGCCATGGTGGGCCTCCTGTGAGACTGCTGGGTAACTTGCTTTTCCACCTTAATCTATGACGGCACCGCGGCGGCGGGAAGGGTCACTAAAATCATCGCGCGGCGGTTTACCGCCCGGCAAGCCTATTTGCCGGCTTTGCCTCGGTGGTAACGCCTAGAGAACGTCCAGCCTCTAATTTGCCACCCTCGGTCGCTGGTTCGTGTCGGCATGCATCTTGATCCGCCTACCATCTCCATCGTGACGGTGTTCGTCGCCGCGCTTCTCGGCGCGCTATTGGTATTCGGCGGCTTGCAAAACCGCGGCGTCCGCGCGCCGATGTGGTGGGGCGCGGCGCATATTATCAACGCTGGCGGCTTCGCACTCTTGACCTTGCGCGGCGCCGTGCCGAATTTCGTCAGCATCGATGTCGCCAATGCGCTGGTGCTTTTGGGCTATGGATTGACCTGGACCGGCGCCCGCGTCTTCGATGCCAGACCGATCCGCCTGCCGCTGGTGCTGCTGTGGCCGCTGACCTGGATGCTGCTGTGCCGAATCCCGGCCTTCGCCGATGACGCAGCGGCCAGGATCATTGTCGGATCGACCTTGCTGGCGCTGCTCGTCTTGCTGGCGGCGGAGGAGTTTTGGCGCGGGCGCGGCGAGCCGCTGATGTCGCGGTGGCCGATTATCGTGGTCCTGCTCGCCCATGCCACGGTGTTGGTGGTGCGCGTTCCGGTGATTTTGTTGAGCGCCGCTTTCGGCGACGATTTCGTATTCGGCAGGACGTCTTTCACGCTGTTTGCCTTCGGCACCCTGTTGTATACCGTCGTGCTGGCGTTCCTGCAGCTCAACATGACCAAGGAACGCACCGAACTCAAACATAAGATCAATTCGCTGGTCGATCCGCTGAGCGGCGTCGCCAATCGGCGCGCGTTTCTCGACGGCGCTGCGGCGTTGCTGTCACGGCAGGAAAACGGCCATGAGCCGCTGGCGATCCTGCTGTTCGATCTCGATCATTTTAAGCAAATCAACGACCGGTTCGGCCATGCGGCGGGCGACGCGGTGCTGCAGACTTTTGCCGCGACGGCGACGCAGACGCTGGGCGCCGATATCCTGTTTGCCCGCATCGGCGGCGAGGAGTTCGCCTCATGCGTGCCGGTCGGCGACGTCGACGAGGCCTACGCGATCGCCGACCGGGTACGCCGCAATTTCGCTGCTGCGGCGGCTGGTTTCGGCGACCGCAGCTTTGCGCCGAGCGTCAGCGCGGGCGTTGCGCTCGGCTGCGATCCGGCGGCCACCGTGACGGATTTGCTCGCAATCGTCGACCGGGCGCTCTATCGCGCCAAGGACCTCGGCCGCAATCGCGTCGAGATAGAAATGCCGCAAGCGGACGCCTTGCATGCGAGCTCCCCGCCGATCGTGCCGATCATCGGGCCGGAGCGCTCTCTCGGGCCGCAATCGACAACGCGCCGCTGGCGCTTCGCATCCTGACAAGCGGACGCCTCAGCCGTTGCGGCTTCGGCAATCCGGTTGCTGCAATTTTCAAAGTTTATTTGAGCAAACCTGCGCGATCGGCGATACGCTCGGCAAAGCCTGTTCCGCAAACGCCCACCCAAGCGGCGGCAACCGTGATACGCACCTCTCCCTATTGAGGTGAGGAGCATCGCAGTAATGTTGGCACGCCTGGCGGCAGCGTCGATGTCGCTCGACATCGGCACACTCTTTGTCATTGCGACCTGCGTGACCGTGTTGCTCGGTCTGTTTCTGCTGTTCGCCTGGATGCAAGAGCGCATCCAAGCGCTCGCCTGGTGGGGATTGGCCTATCTGCTCGGCGGATTTTCCGGCGCGCTCTGGCAACTCGGCGGGCTGATTTCGCCGCGATTTCCCGCCGGCATCGCCGACGATCTGTTGTTCATCGCGCTCGGCATGATCTGGACCGCGGCGCGCCTGTTTCACGGCCGCGAGGTGCGATGGGGCGCGATGTGCTTCGGCGCCGTGATCTGGGCCGCGAGCGGCATCACGCCGGGCGTTTCGCCGTCGCCGGCTGCGCACATCATGCTGAGCTCGATGATCGTCGCGACCTATACGTTTCTGATCGCCGCGGAGCTTTGGCGGGAGCGAAGGAAGGCGCTGATCCGGCGCTGGCCGGCATTGTTCGTGCCGATGCTGCACGGCGCGATTTTTCTGTTTCCGGTGGCGCTGGCGAGCCTCGGGGTGACGAGTCTCACGACTGGATGGACCGCGGTCTTTGCCATCGAGGTGGTGCTCTATGTGGTCGGCGCCGCCTTTATCGTGCTCGTGCTGGCCAAGGACCGCGCCGTCAACCGCTACAAGGCGGCAGCCGAGACCGACCCGCTGACGTCGCTGCTCAACCGCCGCGGCTTCTTCGCCGCCGCCGCGGCGCTGATGAACGGCAGCAAAGCAAGCAAGGCGCCCGTGAGCGCACTCGCTTTCGATCTCGATCACTTCAAATCCGTCAACGACCGCTACGGCCATAAGACCGGCGACGCCGTATTGGCGCTGTTTGCCAGAGTGCTCCGCTCGACCACCCGCGCGACTGATGTGATCGGCCGTATCGGCGGCGAGGAATTCGTCGCGGTGCTGTCGGGAACGCTCGACGACGCCTGCATCGTTGCCGAGCGCGTGCGCGCAGCCTTCGAGAAGGCCGCGGTAGCGCCCGACGGTCCGCAAATCCCAGTCACCGTCAGCATCGGGGTGGCTTGCGGCCTGCCGGACACCTCGATCGATATGCTGATCGGTCGCGCCGACGCCGTGCTCTATCGCGCCAAGGCGAACGGGCGCAACCGCGTCGAGCCGGACGACGAGGTGGTATCGAATTCAACCGACCGCCGCGCCGATGGCCGCGGCCAGATGAAGTGGATGCCGATCCCGTCCCTGCAGACCATCACGGTCCCAATCCTGATGCGCTGAGTGCCATATTGGAAACGCCTGATGCGCCGGCTCATGGCGTCGTGGGCGTAATTCGTCACCCAGTAGGGCAGATCGGTGACGCTTCCTCGGAATCTATCTACGCAGAGCAAATTCGATCTGACTGATTATTCCGCGGAACTTGTCTTGTTCGTGAGAGCGTAAAATTCCATTCTCCTCAACAGATACCCGTCTGAGGGCGATTAGGGATTCGCCCAAAAACTCGGTGCTCAATCCCGTTCCCTGCCTCGCCGCAAAGCGAACGCCCTCTGCAAGTTGTTGGGAACCCCTGTCAGCCAGGAGATTTCCGAGCGCGAGAAGATACTCGTAGAGGTCAGTATTGCTGGCAAGCTTCTTCATTACGCGTATGACATCGTGAAGGTTAGCCGGAGCGAAGCGAAACCCATCATCTTTGCGGCTCTTCCCTTCGCATCCTACGATTCCTAGCCACCTGGAATGTAGGGTCGGCCCCGGCAATGGCGATCTTGCCTGTCATTTGTGATAGGATACCGCGATGACCATAGAAGACCTCGAAAAAGCTGTCACCAAGCTGCCGCCGGAGCAGTTTGCGGAGTTTCGCGCCTGGTTCGAGGCGCTCGATACCGCGCGCTTTGATGAGAAGATCGAGCGCGATGCCGAGGCCGGCAAGCTCGACCGGCTGGCCGATCAGGCGATCGACGAATTCCGCAAAGGCGGTGCCCGCGAGCTATGAGGCACTTTGCCAGCCGTGCGTTCTGGGAATGCTATGCGAAGCTTCCCGAGCAGGTCCGCGCCCTCGCCGATAAGAACTATGCCCTGTTGAAGAGCGATCCGCGGCACCCGTCGCTGCAGTTGAAGAAGGTCGGACGATTCTGGTCCGTGCGTGTCGGTTCGCGTTATCGCGCGCTCGCCGTCGAAGCCGATGGCGAACTGGTTTGGTTCTGGATAGGCTCTCATGCCGACTATGATGCATTGATCAGCTAGGGCCTGCGGCAGAGCAACGATGGGCTTCGCGAAAGAAAAAGGGCGCCGCAGCGCCCTTTGAGTTGCATTGCGTTCGGCAATGCCGGGAGGAAAACGCACGCTACGCGTTACGCCGAATAATACATTTCGTACTCGACCGGATGCGGGGTGTGCTCGAAGCGGATGACTTCGCTCATCTTCAAGTCGACATAGGAGTCGATGAAGTCGTCGTCGAACACGCCGCCGGCTTTGAGGAAGGCACGGTCCTTGTTGAGTTCCTCGAGCGCCTGGCGCAGCGAGCCGCACACGGTCGGAATTTTCTTCAATTCCTTCGGCGGCAGATCGTAGAGATCCTTGTCGATCGCTTCGCCCGGATCGAGCTTGTTCTTCACCCCGTCGAGGCCAGCCATCAGCATCGCCGCAAAGGCGAGATACGGATTGGCGAGCGGGTCGGGGAAACGCACCTCGACACGCTTGGCTTTCGGATTGGTCGTATACGGAATGCGGCACGACGCCGAACGGTTGCGCGCCGAATAGGCAAGCAGCACCGGCGCTTCGAAGCCCGGCACCAGCCGTTTATAGGAGTTGGTGGTCGGATTGGTGAAGGCGTTGATCGCCTTGGCATGCTTGATAATGCCGGCGATGTAGGACAGACAGGTATCCGACAGATCGGCGTATTTGTTGCCGGCGAATACCGGCTTGCCGCCCTTCCAGATCGATTGGTGGCAGTGCATGCCGGAGCCGTTATCGCCGTAGATCGGCTTCGGCATGAAAGTCGCGGTCTTGCCGTAGACCTGCGCGACCTGCTGGATGCAGTATTTGTAGATCATCAGCTGGTCCGCCATCATCGTCAGCGGCGAAAATTTCATGCCCAGTTCGTGTTGCGCCGAGGCGACTTCGTGGTGGTGCTTCTCCACTTTGACGCCCATGCGCGCCATGGCGGCGAGCATTTCCGAGCGCATGTCCTGCACCGAATCCTGCGGCGGCACCGGGAAATAGCCCTTCTTGGTCCACACGCGGTGGCCGAGATTGCCGCCTTCATATTCGGTGTCGGAATTGCTCGGGAACTCGACGGAGTCGAGCTTGTAGCCGGTGTTGTAAGGCTCGGCCTTGTACTTGACGTCGTCGAACACGAAGAACTCGGCTTCCGGCCCGAAAAAGACCGTGTCGCCGACGCCGAGCGATTTCACCATGCCCTCGGCGCGCTTGGCGATGCCGCGGGGGTCGCGGTTATAGGGCTCGCCGGTGGTCGGTTCGAGCACGTCGCAGACCAGGACCAGCGTGGTCTCGGCGAAAAACGGATCGATGCAGGCCGAGGAGGGATCCGGCATCAGGCACATGTCGGATTCGTTGATTGCTTTCCAGCCGGCGATCGACGAGCCGTCGAACATCTGCCCTTCGGCGAAGGTGTCTTCCTCGATCATGCCGATGTCGAAAGTGACGTGCTGCCACTTGCCGCGCGGATCGGTGAAGCGGAAATCAGCGTATTTTACATCGCTGTCCTTGATCAGCTTCATGACATTCTTTGGCGTCGTCATGGTAGGCGTACCCTTTCGTGATGTTGGTTTGGCGTTTGGCGCACCTTACTGCTGTCGGCCAGCCGGCATGCGCAGAGGAAGCGGAAATTCACAGTCAGATGGCGTCTGTTCCGGATTCCCCTGTCCTGATCCGGATCGCTTCTTCAATGTTCGAGACGAAAATCTTGCCGTCGCCAATCCGCCCGGTCATGGCGGCGCGACGGATCGCCTCAATTGCTTTTTCGACCATGTCGTCACCAAGCACAATCTCGATCTTCACCTTGGGGAGAAAATCGACCACGTATTCGGCGCCACGGTACAGTTCGGTGTGCCCCTTTTGGCGGCCGAACCCCTTGGCTTCGATGACGGTAATGCCTTGCAGACCGACCTCCTGCAGCGCCTCCTTCACTTCGTCGAGCTTGAACGGCTTGATGATCGCCTCGATTTTCTTCATCGCGTCTCTTCTCCCGGCTCCCTGGTGAGCAAATCATCCGCGGAACCGAGCCTTGGTTAGCAGGTCCCGTGCCAAGGCCGTTCACGCGCGGAATCTTCAGTCGGATCAGTAAACTAGAACGTGGTCTGAAGGGTTCTGAGAGCCCTTCGAACAGGCCGCCGCCGACAAACTAGGCACGCTGCCTAATATCTCGTCAACCGCCAAGGCGACGCGGCGGCAGAGCGGCGATTTCGTACCCAGGTCGCATTGGCTATGGTGCCGCGATGATTGAAATTCTGAGTAACGCCGAAATGTCGCGGGCCGACCGGCTGGCGATGGCCGGGGGCGTGGCTGGCATCAGGCTGATGGAGAACGCCGGCGGCGCCGTCGCCGAGGCGGTTGTCGCACGCCGACCGGGGGGCGGCCGCGTCGTTGTGGTCGCCGGACCAGGAAATAATGGCGGCGACGGCTTAGTCGCGGCGAGGCTGCTTGCGGCGCGCGGTTTCGGCGTGGAGCTGATGCTGGCCGGCGACGTCAAAACCCTCAAGGGCGATGCCGCGCTTGCAGCCAAAGCCTGGGCCGGCCCCATTGCCGCCGCCGAGCCCGGCCGGCTCGCCAATGCCGACATCGTCGTCGACGCGCTGTTCGGCGCCGGACTTGACCGGCCGGTCGAAGGGCTGCCGCGGGCCATGATCGAGGCGATGAACGCGCAAAGCGCCCCGATTGTCGCCGTCGATCTGCCGAGCGGAATCAATGGCACCTCGGGAGCGGCGATGGGCGTGGCCGTCAATGCGGCGCATACCGTCACGTTCTTTCGCAAGAAGCCCGCGCATTTGCTGCTGCCGGGCCGGTTGCATTGCGGCACTCTGAGCGTGGCCGATATCGGCATCCCGGCAGCCGTGCTGGAGAGCATCGCGTCAGCGACATTCGAGAATGGTCCGGCCTTGTGGCGCGCCACCTTCCCGACGCCGCGATTTTCGGGCCACAAATACGATCGCGGTCATGCCGTGGTGGTGTCGGGTCCGTCGTGGTCGACCGGCGCGGCCCGGCTGGCGGCCCGTGCTGCCTTGCGGGCGGGCGCAGGGCTTGTGACGCTCGCCAGCCCGCGTGAGGCGCTGGCGGTAAACGCTGCCGCCAACACCGCCGTCATGGTCCGGCCGGTCGATGGCGCCGCCGAGCTTGCGACCTTCCTCAGCGACAGACGCTTCACTGCGGTGGCCATCGGGCCCGGCATTGGCGTCAACGAGACAACCTGCGAGCGGGTGCTGGCCGCGCTGGCGGGCGACCGTGCGGTCGTGCTCGATGCCGATGCGATGACGAGCTTTGCCGAAGCGCCGCAACGCCTCGCCGAGGCGCTCAAAGCGCGCGCTGGCAGGGCCACGGTCATGACGCCGCACGAGGGAGAATTCACAAGATATTTCGGTTCATTGGATGAGAAGGCTAAAGTCGGTTCGAAGCTCGAAAGAGCGCGCCTGGCGGCCAGCCTGACAAGCGCGACCGTGGTGCTCAAGGGCGCCGACACAGTGGTCGCCGCAGCCGACGGCCGCGCCTCGATTGCCGGCAATGCGCCGGCCTATCTCGCCACCGCCGGCGCCGGCGATGTGCTCACCGGAATTATCGCGGGTCTCTTGGCGCAGCGCATGCCGGCCTTCGAGGCGGCCTCGGCTGCGGTCTGGCTTCACGGCCAGGCCGCCAGCGCCTTCGGACCCGGCCTCATAGCGGAAGATTTACCCGAAATGCTGCCACGGGTTTACCGGCGTTTACTCGCCTGAAATCTGCGCTTGCGCACGGCCCGACCGGCCGCATTTTATGGTAGCTTGCCGGCCGTGCATGATGTAGACCGCGCCGGCGAGGCCGCACTGCGGGTTAGCGGGCGTGGCGGAATTGGTAGACGCGCGGGATTTAGGTTCCCGTGACGAAAGTCGTGGGGGTTCGAGCCCCTCCGCCCGCACCAGCCGGGCGGTTTTTCCACAACTTGGCCGGGACGCGCTCGATCTCGCGCCGTGAAGAGTAATGCCGATGCAGGTGACTGAAACCTCCGCCGCCGGTCTCAAGCGGGAATACCGCGTTGTCGTGCCCGCAACCGATCTGGAGGCGCGCGTCAACGTGCGGCTCGACGAGTTGAAGGACCGGGTGCAGCTCCGCGGCTTTCGTCCCGGCAAAGTACCGGTGGCGCATCTTAAGCGTCTGTACGGCAAATCGGCGATGGCAGAGGTCATCGAAGCCGCGGTGCGCGAGGTCAATACCAAGATCGTCGCCGATCACGGCTTCAAGCTCGCCACCGAGCCGAAAGTGGTGTTGCCCGAGGAAGAGGGGGCGGTCGACGGCGTCATCGCCGGCAAGGCCGACTTGGCTTACACGGTCGAGATGGAGATCGTGCCGCCGATCACGCTCGCCGATTTCAAGTCGATCAAGCTCGATCGCCTCACGGCGCCGGTCACCGACGCGGAAGTCGATCAGTCGCTGCAGACGCTCGCCGAGCAGAGCCGGCCCTTCGTGGCCAAGACCGAAGGCGCCGAAAAGGGCGACCGCGTCACCATATCGTTCAACGGCACGCTCAATGGCGAAAGCTTCGAGGGCGGCTCCGGCGAGGATGTGCCGATCACGCTTGGGTCGGGCCAGTTCATCCCCGGCTTCGAAGACCACCTGATGGGCATCAAGACCGGCGAGAGCCGGACCTTTGACGTCAAGTTTCCGGAGAATTATCCGGCTGCCGCCGTCGCCGGCAAAGACGCGACCTTTGCCGTGACCGCAAAGACGGTGGAAGCGCCTGGCGAAGTCACGACGGACGACGCTTTCGCCACGACGCTCGGGCTGGAATCGCTTGCCAAGCTGCGCGATGCCTTGCGCGAGCGTATCGAGCGCGAACATGCGTCCGCCTCGCGCCAGAAGATCAAGCGCGCGCTGCTTGATCAGCTCGACGCCCAGCACAAATTCGAGCCGCCCCCGACGCTGGTCGAGGAGGAATTCAATAACGTCTGGCAGACGATCGAGAACGACCTCAAGCAGCAGAACCGTACCTTCGCCGACGAGGGGACGACCGAGGAGAAGGCCAGGGCCGACTATCGCGAGATCGCCGAACGCCGGGTGCGGCTCGGTCTGGTGCTTGGGGAGATCGGCGAAAAAAACAACATCAATGTCACCGACGAACAGTTGAGCCAGGCCGTCGCCGCGCAAGCCAGAATGGTGCCCGGCCAGGAACAGCGGGTATGGGATTATTATCGCAATAATCCGGGGGCACTCGCCGCTTTGCGGGCGCCGATATTCGAGGACAAGGTCGTCGATTTCCTGCTGGAGCTTGCGGAAGTAGCGGACAAGCAGGTATCGCGGGAGGAATTGTTCAAGGATGACGAGGCGTAAGGCCGCTTGACGCCGGATTTCACGTCTTGCCGGCGGGATTTTCGCGCTTATCTGCGGTAACACCGAGATAAATGCGCGGCATGTCCGATCGGCAAGGCGATGCAGACAGGCCGGCTTCGACAACGCGACCGACTCAAGTCACATTAGGCCGCAGCGGTTACGTAGCCGCGACTACCCCGGCGAGCCCAGTTCGGCGACCGGGTTCGAGGTAAGCTTCCGGTGCCCTTTCAAGCGGCCACTTCCAGGTGATCCATGCGCGACCCGGCTAAATTCTACATGCAGCACCTCGTACCCATGGTGGTCGAACAGACCAACCGCGGGGAACGAGCCTATGACATCTACTCGCGCTTGCTCAAGGAGCGGATCATCTTCATCACCGGGCCGATCGAAGATGGTATGGCGTCGCTGGTGGTTGCCCAGCTCCTTTTTCTCGAGGCGGAGAACCCGAAAAAGGAAGTGTCGCTCTATATCAATTCGCCGGGCGGCGTCGTCACCTCGGGGCTGGCGATCTACGATACGATGCAATTCGTCCGCCCGCCCGTTTCGACGCTCTGCACCGGCCAGGCAGCCTCGATGGGCTCGCTGCTGCTTGCTGCGGGCGCCAAGGATTTGCGCTTTGCGCTGCCCAATGCCCGCATCATGGTGCACCAGCCGTCCGGCGGGTTCCAAGGGCAGGCGACCGATATCATGCTGCACGCTCAGGAGATTTTGAACCTCAAGCGGCGGCTGAACGAAATCTATGTCAAGCACACCGGTCAACCGCTCAAGAAGATCGAGGATGCGCTCGAGCGCGATATGTTCCTGACCTCCGAGATGGCCAAGGATTTCGGCCTCATCGACAAGGTGATCGAAAAACGGCCGGAGGAACCAGGCCTGAAGACGGAACCGGTGCTCAAGGGGGTGAGCTAGGGCCCGCGGCGCGGCCGCCGCCTAAAAATGGGCTGATTTCTCGGTCCAAAGCGGGGGCGGCCAGAGTCCAAACGGCGGGTCAAGCGGGTTGTCGACGTGTGATCCGGAAAACACACTGGCTCAAACTCGCGTTATCGTTAATGGATTCTTGATTGGCACGCCGCTAGCATGGTCGCTTGTGTTGGGCGCCGGACTATAGGCACTTTGGCGGTTCTGGCGCGGGCTTGGTGCTACGGAATATTAGCGCAGTGCTTCGTAACATAGTCAGTTGAAGTGCTGCGCTGGCGAACACGGAGACTGGAATGAGCAAGGTTGGCGGCGGCGATTCGAAGAATACGCTTTATTGCTCGTTCTGCGGCAAGAGCCAGCACGAGGTGCGCAAGCTCATCGCCGGGCCGACCGTCTTTATCTGCGACGAGTGCGTCGAGCTGTGCATGGACATCATCCGCGAGGAGAACAAGTCCTCGCTGGTGAAGTCGCGTGACGGAATTCCGACGCCGCGCGAGATCCGCAAAGTGCTCGATGACTACGTGATCGGCCAGGATCACGCCAAGAAGGTGCTCTCGGTCGCGGTCCACAATCACTACAAGCGGCTCAATCATCAGAGCAAGCACAACGACGTCGAGCTGGCGAAGTCCAACATCCTGCTGATCGGTCCGACGGGCTCCGGCAAAACGCTCTTGGCGCAGACGCTGGCGCGCATCCTCGACGTGCCGTTCACGATGGCGGACGCCACCACGCTGACGGAAGCCGGCTATGTCGGCGAAGACGTCGAAAATATCATTTTGAAGCTGTTGCAATCGGCCGACTACAACGTCGAGCGCGCTCAGCGCGGTATCGTCTATATCGACGAAATCGACAAGATTTCGCGCAAGTCTGACAATCCCTCGATCACTCGTGACGTGTCGGGCGAGGGCGTGCAGCAGGCGCTCTTGAAGATCATGGAAGGCACCATCGCCAGCGTGCCGCCGCAGGGCGGCCGCAAGCATCCGCAGCAGGAGTTCCTGCAGGTCGACACCACGAATATTCTGTTCGTCTGCGGCGGCGCCTTCGCCGGCCTGGAGAAGATCATTTCCGCGCGCGGCCGTTCTACCTCGATCGGCTTCGGCGCCCGGGTTGCGGCACCGGAGGATCGCAAGCAGGGTGAGATTTTCCGCGAGGTCGAGCCGGAGGATTTGCTAAAATACGGGCTCATCCCCGAATTCGTCGGTCGGCTTCCGGTCGTGGCGACTTTGGAAGATCTGGACGAGCCTTCGCTCAAGCGCATCCTCACCGAGCCGAAGAACGCGCTGGTTAAGCAATACCAGCGCATGTTCGAGATGGAGACGGTGGACCTCACGCTCGCCGATGAGGCGCTTTCGGCGATCGCGCGCAAGGCGATCGACCGGAAGACCGGCGCCCGCGGTTTGCGGTCGATCATGGAGAGCATTCTGCTCGACACCATGTTCGATCTGCCGAGCCTGGAAGGCGTCGAAGAAGTCGTGATCTCGCGAGAGGTCGTGGAGGGGAGTGCCCGGCCGCTCTATATCTACGCCGATCGGTCCGATCGCGCCGGCGAGACCGGCGGAGCGAGCGCCTAACGGGTGGCCGGAACCCACACCCGCGATTCGGCCGGCGGCCGCTCGCGCCTTCGCAGCAGGCCGCAGTTTTGCTGCAAAATCGGGGTTTTCTTGACAGGCCCGCGGCGCGACGCCACCTATAGTGTGCAGTTCGTCGTCACAGCGCATCCTGCGGGTTTCGATGGGCGTGCACAACAATAAGGAACTGGGGCAATGACAAGCGCCGCCAAACCCAAGCCGCTCCTGACCGCCGGTGAAAGCCGGGCCTATCCCGTTCTGCCGCTGCGGGACATCGTAGTTTTCCCGCATATGATCGTTCCGCTCTTCGTCGGCCGCGAGAAGTCGATCAAGGCGCTCGAAGAAGTAATGCGCTCGGATACGTTCATCCTTCTGGCGACGCAGAAGAACGCCTCCGACGACGATCCGGCGACCGACGCTATCTATACCGTCGGCACGCTCGCCAGCGTGCTGCAGCTTTTGAAATTGCCCGACGGCACGGTGAAGGTGCTGGTCGAGGGCGCCGCGCGCGCCCAGGTCAAGAAATACACCGACCGCGAGGAATATTTCGAGGCCGAGGCCGAAGTGATCGCGGATTCCTCCGGCGATCAGGTTGAGGCTGAGGCGCTAGCCCGCTCGGTGATCAACGAATTCGAAGGCTATGTGAAGCTCAACAAGAAAGTGTCGCCGGAAGTGGTGGACGTGGTCCAGAAAATCGAGGACTACACCAAGCTCGCCGACACGGTCGCTTCGCATCTGGCAGTCAAGATTCCCGACAAGCAGCTGATCCTGGAGACGCCGAGCGTTACCGAGCGGCTGGAAAAGGTGCTCGGCCTGATGGAAAGCGAGATTTCCGTTCTGCAGGTCGAGAAGCGCATCCGCACGCGCGTCAAGCGCCAGATGGAGAAGACGCAGCGCGAGTATTACCTCAACGAGCAGATGAAGGCGATCCAAAAGGAGCTGGGCGACGAAGACGGCAAGGACGAAGTCGCCGAGCTCGAAGAGAAGATCAAGCGCATCAAGCTGTCCAAGGAAGCCCGTGAGAAGGCGCAGCACGAGATCAAAAAGCTGCGCCAGATGTCGCCGATGTCGGCGGAAGCCACCGTCGTGCGCAATTATCTCGACTGGCTCCTGTCGATCCCATGGAACAAAAAGTCCAAGATCAAGAAGGATCTGGCGCTTGCCGAGCAGATTCTCGACGCCGATCATTTCGGCCTGGAAAAGGTCAAGGAACGGATCGTCGAATATTTGGCCGTGCAGCAGCGCGCCAATAAGCTGACCGGCCCGATCCTGTGTCTGGTCGGCCCGCCGGGCGTGGGCAAGACTTCGCTCGGCAAGTCGATCGCCAAGGCGACCGGGCGCGAGTTTGTGCGCGTGTCGCTCGGCGGCGTGCGCGACGAGGCCGAAATCCGCGGCCATCGGCGGACCTATATCGGTTCGATGCCCGGCAAGGTCATCCAGTCGATGCGCAAGGCGAAGACTTCCAATCCGCTGTTCCTGCTCGACGAGGTCGACAAGATGGGTGCCGATTTCCGCGGCGATCCGTCGTCGGCGCTGCTCGAAGTGCTCGACCCCGAACAGAATCACGCCTTCAACGATCACTATCTCGAAGTCGACTACGATCTTTCCAGCGTGATGTTCATCACCACGGCCAATACGCTCAATATTCCGCCGCCGCTGATGGACCGCATGGAGATCATCCGGATTGCCGGCTACACCGAGGACGAGAAGGTCGAGATCGCCCGCAAGCACCTCATTCCGCATGCGATCGTCAAACACGGACTCGAGCCGAAGGAGTGGTCGGTCGACGACGGCGCTCTGCTCACGCTCATTCGCCGTTACACGCGTGAAGCCGGCGTGCGCAATCTCGAGCGCGAGCTGTCGACGCTGATCCGCAAGGCGGTCAAGGAACTGACGATTTCGAAGCAGACGTCGGTTGCGGTGACCGATAAGAATCTGCCGGATTATCTCGGCGTGCCGAAGTTCCGCTATGGTGAAGTCGAAGACGTGGATCAGGTCGGCGTCGTCACCGGGCTGGCCTGGACCGACGTCGGCGGCGAATTGCTCACCATCGAAGCGGCCATGATGCCCGGCAAAGGCAAAATGACCGTAACCGGAAACCTGCGCGACGTGATGAAGGAATCGATCTCGGCGGCGGCATCTTATGTCCGCATGCGGGCGGTCGCTTTCGGTATCGAACCGCCGGCCTTCGATAAGCGTGACATTCACGTGCACGTGCCGGAAGGCGCCACGCCGAAGGACGGTCCGTCCGCGGGCGTCGCCATGGTCACCGCCATTGTTTCGGTGATGAGCGGCATTCCGGTTCATCGGGATGTTGCCATGACCGGGGAGATTACGCTCCGCGGCCGCGTGCTGCCGATCGGCGGCTTGAAGGAAAAGCTGCTCGCCGCGCACCGCGTCGGCATCAAGACCGTGCTCATTCCGGAAGAGAATGCAAAAGATCTCGTTGAGATCAACGACTCGATCAAGAGCGGGCTCGATATCATTCCGGTATCCCGCATGGACGAGGCGCTCGCGCGCGCGCTGGTGCGCATGCCCGATCCGATCGTCTGGGAAGAGTCGACGGCAAAGCCGGTCGACGTGCCGGACCCGGTCGTTGAAGAGGATTCGTCGGGCTTGACGGCCCACTAGAATCTAAGAATCTAATCGCTTCAAACGGAGCTGACGGCGCCCCTCGGGCGCCGTCTTTTTTGTTCCCCGGTCTATTCACCTGGTTCGTTCATCTGGCTTTTTTTGCCCGCCAGAGCATTCCGGCGGCCGGCATTATCGGTTTTTTAGTCATCTGGGCGTGGATTAGCCGGCGGCGATCTGTCCCGGTGTAGTGTGGAATTGTCCGGCTTTTGAAGGCTTGTCGAGAATGGACCGCTTTTCTCGCCCTGCGATGACGCGCCGGCGCACCACCGGCGGCTCGCGCCAGACGTTCATCGTCATTGTTGCCATCGGAGCGGTGCTGGCGCTCGGTGCCATGGCGACCAATGAATACGTAACGGCCGCCAAGCGTGAAGCGGCCGGGGGTACATACCAGGCACCCAAGGACGACGACATCTATACCGGCTCCATCCTCTACATGCCCGGGACGAACAATCTCTGCCATCAATGGCTGTTCGACAACAAGAACGGACGATTCGCCGACATCGGTAGCGTCGAGTGCGATAGCGCCGCCTACCAGGGAACCGACGGACCCAAACAATGGTCGGCTGCGCGCATTAAAGTGATCAGCGACGGGTTCCGCGATCAGTAACGGCCTGCCGGTGGTCGAGAGTCTTTTGATTTTGACTTTCGCTTGAACAATTTGCGGCCGGCCCGGGAAGCGAACGCCATAATCCGCTCCGGGGAGTTTATTTTAGCCTGTCCTTTTCGCAAAACCGGTTTTCACTTTTGTCGGACATGCTCTGGTTTCGAAAGTTCCGCAGCGCGCGCTTCGGAAAAAAGTTGGCGGCGCATCCGACTTTCGTTAGATTCCCGGCACGGCGCCCGCTTGCGATGGCGCAAGCGGTGACCGGAACAATACCGAAGCACAATACGGAAATGATGAGGGTAACGTGTACAAAACCATTCATCCGCTTGCCGGATTCGTCGGGCTCACGCTGGTAACGCTTGGTCTGTCTCTGGGCACCGCGGCGGCCGATGATTTTCCGCTTGCCGGCAACTACACCCAAAATGTCGCATGCAAGGGGGACGGAACCGACCCCGCGACTGCCAAGGTCGTGATCTCGGCACAGGAGATCGTGTCCAATGTCGGCGTCTGCACGATATTGGACACGAAAAAGAACGGCGACAGCTACGCCGAGCATGTCGAGTGCAAATTTCCGAGCGGTCCGCTGATGGGCAATATCACCTTCACGCCCAAGCCCGACAACACGGTGGAATTCGTCGACAGCAACGGCACTTATAAGGCGGTGCTGCACCGTTGCCCGAATTCGACTTCGGCGACCGCGCCCGCCGGAAAATGATATAAACAGGGTGGCATCAGGAGATTGGCATATGAGCTATTATCAGGGTCTGCAGGCGGAGCCGGTGAAGTTCCGCGCGCATAATGGCGATGAGGGCGACGCCTATTACGCGCGTCCCAGCCGCGCCGGGAGAATTCCCGGTATTGTCGTGATCCATCATCTGCCGGGCTGGGACGAGTGGACCATGGAAGTCGTGCGCAAACTTGCGCACCACGGCTATGCGGCGATCTCGCACCACCTTTATTTCCGCGAAGGCTCTGACAGTCCGGACGACATCGGCGCGCGGGTCCGCGCGGCAGGCGGCGTCGCCGACGCGCAAGTCATGGGCGACACCGCCGGCGCCATAGACTTTCTCCGCACGCAGTCCAACGCCAGCGGCAAAGTCGGAGTGATCGGTTTCTGCTCCGGCGGCCGTCACGTTTATCTGGCCGCCTGCACCTTGCCGGGCATCGCCGCCGCGGTCGATTGCTGGGGCGGCAATGTGATCGTCGACGATCCGAAGCAGCTTAACGACAAGCGTCCGGTCGCGCCGATCGATCTGACCGGAAAAATGAGCTGCCCGCTGCTCGGCATTTTCGGCAACGATGATGCCAATCCGACCGCGGATCAGGTCAACCGCACCGAGGCGGTGCTCAAGAAACTCGGCAAAAACTACGAGTTTCACCGCTACGACGGGGCCGGGCACGCCTTCTTCAATACCGCTCGAGACGCTTATCGCCCGGACCAGGCGGCGGACGGCTGGAAGAAGGTCTTTGCCTTCTACGAACGCTATCTTGGAGCGGCCGCAACCAGCGCCGCGGCTGAGTAACGGGAGAACGTATCATGTGCTCCTACATCGTCGAAAAAGCGGCTCTGGTCGGCAGCGCCAAAGGCCGCAAAGGCTGGATGCGCATCGACACCGCCAATGTCTATTTCGATCATCCGTATTATTCGACGCTCGACCACGTGCTCGCCATCGACTTTACCAACGAGGGTGAAGGCGGCCGCGATCGCGTGGCCATCGAGTTGAGCGCCGATTCCGCGCGCGCTCTGGTGGGCCGGATTCTCGCGGCGCTGGAGAGCGGCGAGGCCGCGCATGCCACGCCGGTAACGCAAGCCGCAGCCGCTTAGAGCATGTCCCGCAAAAGTGGAAACCGGTTTTGCGAAAAGGACACGCCGAACAAACAGCTAGAAGCGTATTCCGATTCTGTTAAATCGGGATACGCTTTATAGGCCATGATCCGATGAAGTTGAAATCGGATCATTGGTCTAGCGCACGCCGCCGGCGTTCACGACCGGTCCGGAGTATTTCTCGAAACGTTCGCGCAGGTCGGCGATTTTGGTCGCATCGACCAGAAACGCCTTATAATCGGTGACGACCTTGTAGGCAAAAATGGGCTTGTAGCCGGCCGGTGGCGGGACGTCGCTGCGGCCTGACCATGTCTCGGTCGCGATCTGCTGCGCCGGCTCCAACAGCCAGGAGAGAAACAATTTTGCCGCGTTTTCATGGGGAGCGCCCTTGAAGATCGCGCCGGACAGCGGCCAGAACGGCGTCGCATCGACGGTCGGAAAGTGCGAGTCGACTTTCATGCCCTGCTTTTTCAGCACTGTCGTGATGTTGTAGATCGAATCGAATGTCGCCAGGTTTTCTCCCGAGCCGATGCTGCGCTGTTCGCCAAGATGGCCCTGAATGAATTTGGGCTTCGCCGCCATGTACTTGTCCATGTAGCCCCAGCCGTATTTCTGCACGATGTGGTAGAATACCCACAGTGTGACGTCATCGTCCGCCGGATAGGCGGTTACGATCTTGCCTTTGAACTGGGCTTTCAGAAAATCCAGCGCCGAATTCGGCACGTCCGCCGGGGCGACCTTCTCCGTGTTGTACATATATGGAACGGCATTGACCATCGTTGCCCAATAGGCGCCGTCGGCATCCTTGAACCGCGGATCGATCTTGTCAAAGCCGGCCGGCTTGAAATCGACGAGGCGGCCGGCGGCCTTCCAGCGCACGAAATCGGCGATGGTCTGCAGGATCGCGGCATCGACTTCCAGCTTGCCGGCGGCAATCTGTGAGTCGACCTTTTTGTCGAGCACGTTGGAAAAACCGCCGCTGATCGAGATGGCGATGCCGGGATATTTGGCGTTGAACACTTTGGCCATGGCCTCCCAGGGCGCGGTCGGGCCACCCACGTAAAGGACGAAGGCTCCTTCGCCCTTGGCCTTGGCGTAAAGGTCGCCCAGCGATTGCGCGCTGGCAGGCGGGCCGATTGCGGCAACGCTGATTGCGGCAACGCTGATTCGGGCAAAGCTGATTGCCCCGCGTCCGAATACAGCCGAAATGCCGGCGGCGAGCCGAGTGCTCATGGTGGTCCCCCCCTAATATTTTACCGCAATCATCGCCGCACTGATCGGCAAAGACAAGCGTCCACCGGCTGTGGAAATTGTGGTCTCGCCATAACCGGCGCGGTCGTGCTAACCCACCGTCTTCAAGTATTCTTGCCGATTGCGATAAGGAATCATCCGATGAAAATGATCGCCTACCTGCTCGCTATTATCTGCGCCATCGCGGCCGTCATGTATTTCACGATGCCAGCCGGCTCGTTGCCGACATTCATGCCTGGCTACAGCGCTGGCTCGACTCACATCCATCATCTGCACGCCTACGCCGCGCTGGTTGGCGCGGTCGTACTGTTTGTCATCGGCTGGTTTGCCGGCCGCCGCGCTTAGCTCGCGCCACGGACTTTCCGGCGCACCCGTTCGTCGAACCGCGCCACGCTGACGACGACCCGCTGATGCGTGCCGCCGCCGATCGGCTCGAAGTCGTCGCGGGCCTCGACGCGGAAGGTCACGGTGCGGCCCTCGAGCCCCAGCACCTCGGCGGTCGCGGTGACACGCAATCCGACCGGAGTAGCCGCGGTGTGGCTGACGTCGAGGTGGATGCCGAGGCTCTGATGGCCGCTCGGCAGCTCGTGCTCGATCGCCGCCAGGGCGGCGGCCTCGATGACATTGATCATCACCGGCGTGGCCAGGACCGCGATGCGCCCGGAACCGACAAAGGGCGCGGTATGCTCGGGGCCGACCAGGAGTTCGGCGGTCCCGGTCATGCCGGGCTTAATGCGGGCCAGGACGTCGCTGATACGGGGAGGGGTAATCATGGCCTGCCTTATAGCGCCAATTTGCGCCATGGTATTGCGCCAAAGAATGCCTACAATGCAGCCTTGTATTCAGGGGGTAAACGGGAAAACGCCATGCTTCGATATGCATCTATCGCCGCTTTGTTGATCGCCATGCTGCCGAGCGCTCCCTGTTTCGCGCTGACGGCTAAAGAGAAGATGGTGACGTGTAAATTCGGCGCCGACGACCAGAAACTGCAAGGTGCGGCGC
>JBAQHW010000328.1:0-5349 GCA_049288525.1 Xanthobacteraceae bacterium | reverse complement strand
AGCCTTGGTCAAGCCGGCGCCGCGCTCCCAGGTGCGGATCGCGATCCGCTCGCGCGACGGCGTCGCCGCCAGCGTGATGTTGGCTCGCTCGGGAAACAGCGGATGATGCTCAAGCAGCGGACCGATTTTGGCGAGGTCGTAGGCTTGCGGATCGTCGACCCAGAAGATGGCGTGCGGATTGCCCATGCTGACGACGGACGGCGAATGCAGGATCGGCGCGCCACGCGGCCCGATTTCGAGCTCGACCCGCCGCGTATCGGCGAACTCCTCCGCCAGCGGGATTTCATCCCAGCGCAAGCGCGGCGCGCCCATATCGACGGTGAACAGACCGTTTTCGGCGCGCCAGCAGGGAATGACGCCGGCAATGGTCGAAAATCGCAAGCGCTCTTTGCCGGTCGCCTCGCTGACCAGCGCGGCGATGCAGCGCATGCCATTGCCGCAGGCGCCCGCCTCGGACCCGTCAGTGTTGTAGATGCGGATCGCCGCGTCGTCGTTATCGCCGTGGGGCGGATAGAGCGCCATCAGTTGATCGTACGGTTCCTGGCGGGCGGCAGCCTGCGCTGCCGCG
Source organism: Xanthobacteraceae bacterium (assembly GCA_049288525.1). Classification (GTDB taxonomy): domain Bacteria; phylum Pseudomonadota; class Alphaproteobacteria; order Rhizobiales; family Xanthobacteraceae; genus BOG-931. The sequence goes on along the minus strand of JBAQHW010000328.1, from coordinate 4,781 downwards.
GCGTCGATCGCCACCGGGCGTGAGCGCAGATCGACGATGACGATCTCGTTGCCGAGACCATTCATCTTGACGAAATCGCGGTTGGCCAGCGCGCTCATGATAAAGCCCGAAATGCAAGCGACTATAAATGTAGCCAACTTATATGAGAATTCGCTCGTGCTACGCCAGTATCGCGGTCGGGAAAGTGCTAGATTCGCTGCACGAGTGAGTTAAGGGCGAGGCGCAGCCGAGGGCGCCGGATCGCTCAATTCAAGGAGAAATAGACGATGCCATTCCGCTCCGCGCTGCGCGCTGCCATCGCGAGCGCCGCCTCGGCTTTAGCCCTCGGTCTCGGGCTTTGTATTGGCCTGCCGCAGCCCGCCTTCGCCCAGACTGCGGCGCCCACGCTGAACCCCACGCCAAGTGCGACGCCAAGCGCCGCGCCAAGCGCCACGCCAAGTGTCCCACAAAATCCCGCAGCCGCTGCGCCAGCGGGGACGGCAACGCCCGCGGCCCCCGAGCAGATCGCTCCGTCGTCGACGCCGGCACAGCCGGGCGACGTGTTCGGCGCCGACACGACGCTGACCGCGAAGCCGATGATCTACGTCAAAGGCTCAGGGACCTGGGACAAGGCTTTCGCGACGCTCACGGCCTCGTTCAAGAAGATCAAGGTCTATCTCGACAAGGAAGGCATCAAGCCCGACGGACTGCCGATGACGATCTTCACCGCGACCGACGATAATGGCTTCGACTACGAGGCCGCGGTGCCGATCGCCGCACCGCCCAAAAATCCTCCGCATGGCGAAATCGCGCTGGGCCAGACGCCGGAAGGCCACGCACTCAAATTCGTCCATCGCGGCTCATACGACGATCTCGACAACACCTATGAGGCGATCACCAATTATCTCGACGACAAGCGGCTCGTCGCCAAGGACATGTTCATCGAGCAATACGTCACCGATCCGCTCACCGCCGACGTCAACAAGCTGGTCGTCAACGTCTATGTACTGATCGCGCCGCCGCAGGCGTCGCCGGGCTAGAGATGTGCATGATCGACAAAACTAGAGCTGCCAGACCTGCCCCGGGCGCAGCGTCCGGAATCGTTCGGGCGCAATGCCGGCGTCATGCAAGGCGTCCGCCAGCGCGGCAACCGGCGCATCGATCGCCTCGTCGGTGAGCTGGAACGTGCCGTAGTGATGACCGAGCGCGAACTCGGCGCCGCTGTCGACAAAGGCCTGCACCGACTCGGCCGGATTCATGTGCTGCTCGCGCATGAACCAGCGCGGCTCGTACGCGCCGATCGGCAGGATGGCGAGGCGGAGCGGACCATGGCGCTGGCGTGCGCTGCAGAAATGGTGGCCGTCGCCGTAGCCGGAATCGGCAACGAAATAGATGCGGCCGCCGGGCGTGTCGATGATGAATGAGGCCCACAGCGCCGTATTGCGGTCGGACAGATTGCGCGCTGACCAGTGCCGCGTCGGTACCAGCGTCGCGCTTATGCCTGAGCCAAGCTCGACGCGCTGCTCCCAGTCATATCCCTCGGCGGCAATCGCCGGATCGCGATTGCGCATGACGGTGTCGTTGCCGAGCGGGGTAACGACGCGGCAACGATGCACGGCGGCGAGCCGCGCCAGGGTGGCAATATCGAGATGATCGTAATGGCCGTGCGATACCAGTGCGACATCGATCGGCGGCAGGTCGGCAAAGGCGATGCCCGGATCGTTGACCCGCTTCGGTCCGATGAAGCGGAACGGCGAGGCGCGTTTCGACCACACTGGATCGAGCAGAATATTGCACCCGGCGGTCTGAATGAGAAAGCTCGCATGGCCGACATAGCTGATGCGCCAGGTCTCGCCTTCGACACGGGCCGGCGGATGGTCGGCATAGGGCGACGGCGCCCAGGACGGCCATTTGGCCCGCGTGGTGCGGCGGCGGCGATACCAGCGGAACAGATCGCCGCGGCTACGCGGCGGCGCGCCAGCGGGATCGAAGAACCGCTCGCCGTCGAAATGATCGGAAATTGGACCGTGGTAATAGCGGGACATCGTTCCCGATATATAGGGCGCCCCCGGCGAGACCCCGCGGAACCCATGGTTGACGGCGGCGGAGGCACCCCCTATTTTCCGGTTGCTCTCGTAAAGAGACGAATTTGGACCGCCGACCGGCCCTGTGAGACCGGAGGCTACCGCCCGACAGCGCGATGCGCCCTCGGGCGTCGTTGTCATTGCCGGACTTGATCAGACTTGATCCGGCAATCCATGCAGCGGATCGGCCGCATGGAGCCCCGGGTCAAGCCAGGTCAAGCCCGGGCATGACGAACTGAAAAGGACGATTAATGTTCGACAATCTGTCGGAACGGCTCAATAGCATCCTCGACCGGCTGACCCGGCGCGGCGCGCTGTCGGAAGCCGATGTCGAGGCGGCGTTGCGCGAGGTGCACCGCGCTTTGCTCGAGGCCGACGTGGCGCTGGACGTTGCCCGCGCCTTCACCGATCAGGTCAAAGCGCGCGCCGTCGGCGTCGAAGTCGTAAAATCAGTCACGCCCGGCCAGATGGTCGTGAAGATCGTGCACGACCAATTGATCGAGACCTTGGGTTCGACAGCGCAGCCGATCGATCTCAATGCGCCGGCGCCGGTTGCGATCATGATGGTGGGCCTGCAGGGCTCCGGCAAAACCACGACCACCGCCAAAATCGCCAAGCGTCTCACCGAGGTTCTCAAACGCAAGGTGCTGATGGCCTCGCTCGACACCAGGCGGCCGGCGGCGATGCAACAGCTCGCCGTGCTCGGCCAGCAGGTCAACGTCGAAACCTTGCCGATCGTCGAAGGGCAGAGCCCGGTGCAGATCGCCGCACGCGCCGAGCAAGCCGCGCGCCTCGGCGGTTACGACGTGGTGCTGCTCGACACCGCGGGCCGGCTCACGCTCGACGAGGAATTGATGCGCGAAGCGGCCGACGTGCGCCGCGCCGCCAAACCGCACGAAGTGCTGCTGGTCGCCGATGCGCTGACCGGCCAGGACGCCGTCAATCTGGCGAAAGCCTTCAACGAGCGGCTCGATCTCACCGGCATCGTGCTCACCCGCATCGACGGCGACGGCCGCGGCGGCGCGGCGCTGTCGATGCGCGCCGTCACCGGCAAGCCGATCAAGCTCATCGGCACCGGCGAAAAGCTCGATGCCATTGAGGATTTTTATCCGCAGCGGATCGCCGATCGCATTCTTGGCATGGGCGACATTGTTTCGCTGGTCGAGAAGGCCGCGGCCACCATCGACGCCGAGAAAGCGGCACGCGTCGCCGAGAAAATGCGCAAGGGCGCGTTCGATCTTTCGGATCTGCGCGAGCAACTCACGCAAATGCAGACCATGGGCGGCATGAGCGGGTTGATGGCGATGCTGCCGGGTGTCGCCAAAATGAAAAATCAGCTCGCCGAACGCAATCTCGACGAAACGGTGCTCAAGCGGCAGATGGCGATCATCGATTCGATGACGCCGGGCGAACGGCGCCATCCCGACGTGCTCAAGGCTAGCCGCAAACGCCGGATCGCCGCCGGCTCCGGCACCAAGCCGGAAGACATCAACAAGCTTCTGAAAATGCACCGCACCATGTCCGACGTGATGAAGGCGATGGGCGGCGCCAAGCGCGGCCCGCTCGCCGGGCTTGCCAATATGCTGGGCTTCGGCGGCGGCGGCATGCCGAGCCCGGAACAGATGGCAAAGCTCGCGGGCAACATGCCGGGAGGAATGCCGGCGGGATTTCCGAGCGCCGGCGGCCTGCCGCCGAACATGCCGGGCCTGCCCAAAGGCCTGCCACCGAATTTTCCCGGAGCGCCCGGCGGGCTACCCGGTCTCGGCTCGAAATTTCCCGGCGGTCTGCCGGGATTGGGAAAGAAAAAGTGACGTTTCAAACCTGCAATCTTATGACTCTGAAAGGAAACTGAATGTCTCTCGTTATCCGCATGGCACGCGCCGGCACCAAGAAGCGGCCGGTCTATCATATTGTCGTGGCTGATAGCCGCTCACCGCGCGACGGCCGCTTCATCGAGCGGCTGGGCTATTTCAATCCACTGTTGCCGAAGGACAAGACCGACCGGCTGAAGTGGGACATTGAAAAAGCCAAGGCGTGGATGGCCAAGGGCGCCCAGCCGTCCGATCGCGTCATGCGCTTTCTCGACGCCGCCGGCGTGATGAAACGCAAGCCGCGCAACAATCCGGAAAAGGCGGTGCCGCGCAAGGAACGCAAGGCCAAGGAAGAAGCGGCCAAGGCCGCCGCAGCCGCAGCCCCCAAGCCGGCAGCGCCGGCTGCACCGGCGAGCTAAAACGCGATGGCCGGCGGCGCGCGCATTTGCGTCGGCCAAATTGGCGCCGCCCACGGCGTGCGCGGCGAGGTTCGACTACGCTCGTTTACCGCCGATCCCGCCGCGATCGTCGGCTACGGCCCGTTGCAGGCCGAAGACGGCCGTGTGCTCGAAATCGAAAGCATGCGGCCGGCGAAAGATCATTTCGTCGCGACGCTGGCCGGGATTGCCGATCGCAACGCCGCCGAGCGGCTGGCCAATACCAAGCTCTACGTGCCGCGCGATCGGCTGCCGGAGCCGGACGAACCCGACGAATATTATCACGCCGATCTGATCGGGCTCGCTGTCGTCGATCGCGCCGGGACATCTCTCGGCACCGTCGTCGCCGTCCACAATTTCGGCGCCGGCGATTTGATCGAGGTGCGGCAGGCGGAGGCCGAGCCGACGCAACTCCTGCCGTTCGATGCGCTGACCGTGCCTGACGTCGATATCAAGGCCGGGCGTCTGGT
>JBAQHW010000327.1:0-3440 GCA_049288525.1 Xanthobacteraceae bacterium | reverse complement strand
CATCCGGCAGGATCGGGGAGCGGGTCAGCCCGGTGGTGCCTAGCGCGCGCACTTTGCCGGCTTTGATGTAAGCGGCCATGGTTGGGATGGAATCGAACAGCATCTGGATCTGACCGCTCAAAATATCGACGCGCATGCCGGTCGAGCCTTTGTAAGGCACGTGCACGATATCGATGCCGGTGAGGTTTTTGAGCAACTCGGCGGCCATATGGTAATTCGAACCCGGTCCGGACGAGCCGAAATTGAGTACTCCCGGCTTTGCCCGGGCCAGCGCCAAGAGTTCGGCCAGATTGTTCGCCGGCACCGAAGGATTGACCACCAGTACCAGGCCGTTTTCCTCCATTGGCGCGATCGGCACCAGATCGCGCAACAGTTGATACGGCTTGTCCTTGTACAGCGTCTCATTGACGGTCTGCGTGCCGCTCGCCATCAGCAGCGTGTAGCCGTCCGGCGCTGATTTGGCGACGTAATCGGTGCCGATGGTGGTGCCGGCGCCGGGACGGTTCTCGATCACGAAAGCCTGGTGCAGCGATTTTTGCAGTTCGCCGCCAAGCTCGCGCACGAACACGTCGGTCGGTCCGCCGGCGCCGAACGGCACGATGATCTTGACCGGCCGGGACGGGTAAGTGTCGGCACGCGCAGGACCGATCATGGCAGCGCTGGCTGCGGCCAATAGCAGCGCATCGCGGCGGGTCAATTTCGGTACCATTTCTATCCTCACTGTAATTTGACGCCGGTGACGTGGATGATCCCGCCCCAGCGCTGCACTTGTTCGGCGATGAAGGCGGCGAAGTCCGAGGGCGACATCGGCTGTGGAACACCGCCAAGGCCGACGATTCGCGCCCGCACCTGCGGATCGGCCAAGCCTTGATTCACGCTGGCGTTGATCTTGACGACGATATCCGTCGGCGTGCCGGCCGGCGCGACGATCGCCTGCCACGCGTCCGGCGGCATGCCGGGGTAGCCCGCTTCAATCATGGTCGGCACGCCGGGAAGTTCCGCCAGCCGGTGCGGGCTGGTTACCGCCAGCGCGCGTAATTTTCCGCTTTTGAGATAGGGCAGGATTCCGGTCGCGCCCTCGAATGTCATGTTCATTTGCCCCGATAGAACGTCTGTCGTGGCCTGGGTAGCACCCCGATAGGGTACGAAAACGATATCGGCGCCGGTGAGGTGCTTGAACATTTCGCCGCTCAGGTGCGGCGGCGTGCCGATCACCGCGCCATAGTTCAATTTGCCGGGATGGGCCTTGGCATAGGCAACCAGTTCCTTGACGCTATGGACCGGGATTGCGACATTGATGGCGAGCACTTGCGGGGTCGAAGACAGCAGCGCCACTGCGGCAAAATCTTTGCGCGGGTCGATGCCGGAATTCTTGTAAAGCTGAGGGCTGATGGCAAGCGAGCCCGATGTCGCGGCTAAGAGCGTATAGCCGTCGGCCGGCGCCGTGGCGACAAGCCGCGCGCCCAGCGTGCCGCCCGCGCCGGGGTGGTTTTCGACCACGACGGTACCGAAGTGCGACGACAGCCAGTCGCCGATGATTCGCGCCGCGACGTCCGGCGGTCCGCCCGGGGCGAACGGCACAACGAGCTTGATCGGCCGGTCCGGAAACTGCGCGGCCTTCACCTGCGGCGTAAGGAGAAGCACCAATGACAGGGCGATAACGGCAGACGCACAATAACTGACCCGGCGCACCATCGGCAGCGTCATCCATCCAGCGGAAATCTGTCGCAGGATGGTAGCATCGGCGCTGCGCGCAGTGCCAACGCGACAGTCACGCACAGGCCTGCCTTGCACCTTTTTGTGCACTGCGCTAAGGGTCGAAAGTTCCGTTGGCAGCGCGAATCCGCTTGATTTTGAGGCAAATCGGCGCACCGGCGCGGCAGACGGAACAGCGCCGCACAAGGGCATGTTCTCCGCCCGGGAAGCTAGTCCGCGACCGGCAGTCAGCGACAGCCGGTCACGTGACTGCCGATCAAAGGAAATCCGATGAGTCAATCTCTGACTCAATTGCTGCTCGCTTATCTGCCGCTCATCGTCTTTGTCGGCGTCGCAGGCGTGATCGGGCTTGTGCTGTTGGTTGTGGCGTTCATTGTCGCCTACAAGGAGCCGAATCCGGAAAAGCTGTCGGCCTATGAGTGCGGCTTCAACGCTTTCGACGACGCGCGCATGAAGTTCGACATCCGCTTTTATCTGGTGGCGATTCTGTTCATCATTTTCGACCTCGAGGTCAGTTTCCTATTTCCCTGGGCGGTCGCTTTCGGCCGGCTTGGTCTGTTCGGCTTCTTGTCGATGATGCTCTTCCTTGCGGTGCTCACTGTGGGGTTTATCTATGAGTGGAAGAAGGGAGCGCTCGAATGGGATTGAGCGAACCCGCGGTGGCCACGCCGCGACGGAACATCGTCGATCCGCGCACCGGCAAGCCTGCCGGCCCAGCGGATCCTTTCGTCGGCAATCTCAACAGCGAGCTTGCGGACAAGGGCTTTCTGGTTGCCGCGGCCGACGATCTGATCGCTTGGGCGCGGACCGGCTCGCTGATGTGGATGACGTTCGGCTTGGCCTGCTGCGCGGTAGAGATGATGCAGATGTCGATGCCGCGCTACGACGCCGAGCGCTTCGGTTTTGCGCCGCGCGCTTCGCCGCGCCAATCCGACGTGATGATCGTCGCCGGCACGCTGACCAATAAAATGGCGCCGGCGCTGCGCAAGGTCTACGACCAGATGCCGGAGCCGCGTTATGTGATCTCGATGGGCTCCTGCGCCAATGGCGGCGGCTATTACCACTACTCCTATTCGGTGGTGCGCGGCTGCGACCGCATCGTTCCGGTCGACATCTATGTGCCAGGCTGTCCGCCGACCGCCGAAGCCCTGCTGTACGGCGTGCTGTTGTTGCAGAAGAAGATTCGCCGCACCTCCACGATCGAACGCTAGATAATTCGAAGCCGCCAATGGATGAGTCGCTCGATACGCTCGGCAGGACGATCGCGGGTGCGCTTGCCACATCCGTGACCGGCTATGCGGTTGCGCATCACGAACTCAACGTCTCGGTCCAGGCCGCCGACATCGTCGCGGTCATGCGCTTCCTACGCGATGACCCGCGCTGCCTGTGCGTCAATCTGATCGACGTGACCGCGGTCGATTGGGCGAGCCGCGAGCGGCCTTTCGACGTCGTCTATCACCTGTTGTCGCCGAGGCATAACGCGCGCATCCGGATCAAGGCGGAGACCGACGAGACCACGCCGGTGTCGTCGATCATCGAGGTGTTTCCGGGCGCCGACTGGTTCGAGCGCGAGGTCTACGATCTTTACGGAGTGGTCTTCACCGGCCATCCCGACATGCGGCGTATCCTCACCGACTACGGCTTTGACGGCCATCCGCTGCGCAAGGATTTCCCACTGACCGGCTTCGTCGAGGTCCGCTACGATGACGAGCTCAAGCGCGTCG
>JBAQHW010000326.1:0-10537 GCA_049288525.1 Xanthobacteraceae bacterium | reverse complement strand
TTCTTGTTTGCCCGCGATGGTGTCGAGGCGCTCGATATGCTCAAGGCGAACGCCGACGTCGATCTGGTCGTCAGCGACATCAATATGCCGAGAATGGACGGACTGACGCTCTTGCAGAAGCTGCAGGAGGAGAATGGCGGACTGTCGACCATTATCGTCTCCGCTTATGGCGACATGGCCAATATCCGCACGGCCATGAATCGCGGCGCCTTCGATTTCGTCACCAAGCCGATCGACTTCACCGATCTGGAAACCACCATCGCCAAGACGCTGCGCCACATCGAGGCCTTGCGCGAGGCGCGGGCGCGGCAGGCCGAGGCGGAACGGGCCCATGCTTCGCTGTCGCGGTATTTCTCGCCGAATTTGGCGCTGCGGCTCGCCAGCGATCCCGACGCCGGCGCGCTCGAAGGCCAGCGGCGGGACATCGCGACGCTGTTCACCGACATTACGAGTTTTACCGCGCTGGTCGAAGCGCTGGAGCCGGACGTGCTGGGGCCGCTGCTCAACGAATATCTCACTGGCATGACCGACATCGTCTTTGCCCATGAAGGCACGGTGGCCAAGATCATCGGTGACGCCATCCACGTGCTGTTCGGCGCCCCCGGCGAGCAGGCGGACCATGCCGCGCGCGCCGTGGTTTGCGCGCTGGCGCTTGACGATTATGCGCAGGCTATTTGCGAAAGCTGCCGCAAAAAAGGCCTGCCGCTCGGCGCCACGCGGATCGGCGCTCATGCCGGGCCGGCGATCGTCGGCGCCTTCGGCGGCGGACGGTTTTTCGACTACACCGCTTACGGCGATACCATCAATGTCGCGGCGCGCCTGGAGGCGGCCAATAAGCAGCTCGGCACCCGCATTTGCGTGAGTGCGCCGCTCGCCGGCAAAGTCGCGGATTTCACCGGCCGTCCGGTCGGCGATCTGGTGCTGCGCGGCAAGACCGAGGCGTTGCGCGCGTTCGAGCCGTTACCGCCGGCGCAATACGACAGCGCGGCGACCAAAAGCTATCTGGGGGCCTTTACCAAGCTGGAAGCCAACGACCCGGGCGCGGTGGCCGCTTTCGCCGCCCATCTCGGCAAGGAGCCCGGCGACCAGCTGGCGAGTTTTCATCTCAAGCGGCTTTTGAACGGTAGCACCGGCACCAGGATCGCGATGGATTAGGCCGCTCCGCTTGGCCGCCAGACCGTCGCTCCAAGCACAATTTCACGCGCAGCCTGTGGTAAGGTCGCGGCCGGGCTCATGAGCAGCGGGCGGCGGCAGCCGTGAAACGAAGCAAAACGACAGGCGGCAGAGTGGCGAAGCGGCGGGCGGCGTTAGCCGCGGCGGGCCAGCGTCGTGTCATCGCCAATTCCAATTCCAAATCCAAGCCGAAGTCGGCCGGAAATATCATTACCGGACTACGGCAGGAGCTCGAGCAAAAAACGCGCGCGCTCGACGAGGCGCTGGAGCAACAAGCGGCGACGGCTGAAGTGCTGCGCGTGATTTCAAATTCACCCGGCGAGTTGCAGCCTGTGTTCCACGCCATGCTCGAAAACGCCACTCGCATCTGCGACGCTAAGATTGGGATTCTGTTTCGCTATGTGGATGGCGCGTATTCGGCGGTTTCGTTGCTTGGCGTGACGCCGGCCTATGCCGAATATCTCAACCGCGGTTCGATCCGACCCGGCCCGGCAACGGGCCTGGGACGCGTCGCCAGTATGCGACAGACTGTCCATATTGCCGACACGCTGGCGGACCAGGTCTATGCCGACCGCGACCCTTTCCGGCTCGCCACAGCGGAGCTTGGCGGCGCGCGAAGCCTGCTTAATGTGCCGATGCTCAAGGATGGCGCCTTGATCGGCGCGATCGGCATCTACCGTCAGGACGTGCGGCCGTTCGCCGATAAGCAGATCGAACTCGTCACAAATTTCGCGGCGCAGGCGGTGATCGCCATCGAGAACACGCGGCTGCTCAGCGAGCTGCGTCAATCGCTGGAGCAACAGACCGCGACAGCCCAGGTATTGCAGATCATTAATAGCTCCGCGGGCGAGTTGCAGCCGGTATTTCAGTCAATGTTGGAGAATGCCGTCCGGCTTTGCGAAGCCGAGTTCGGTAATCTCTTCTTGTATGATGGCCAGGCATTTCAGGCCGCCGCCCTGCACCGCGCATCGCAGGCCTACGTTGAGGTGCGGCGCCGGCCGGTGATTGTGCGTGACACCCACCCAGAACTTCCTATGGTCCGCCTGACCCGAACAAAAGAGGTCATCCATATTGCCGATGTCAGGACCGAGCGGAGCTATCTCGATCTCGACCGTGCGATGAGCGAATTGGTCGACGGCGCCGGCGCCCGTACTCTTCTCCTCGTGCCGATGCTTAAGGACGACGAACTCGGCGGTGCATTCGCCATTTACCGCAAGGAAATTCGGCCGTTTACGGACAAGCAAATCGATCTGGTCAAGAGCTTCGCTGCGCAGGCCGTGATCGCTATCGAGAACACCCGGCTGCTGAGCGAGCTTCGCGAATCGCTGGAGCAACAGACCGCGACGGCGGACGTGCTGCGGGTCATCAGTTCGTCGCCCGGGGATTTGCAGCCCGTATTCGATGCAATCCTGAAAAACGCCACCCGCATCTGTCATGCCAAGTTCGGCCAGTTATATCTTGCCGAAAAGGGTGTTTACCGTGCGGGCGCAATGTACAATGTACCGCCGGATTATCTCGAGTTTCGTCGAATTCAACCGCTGGTCAGCATGGCCGGCGATTCCGCGATGGGGCGTGTTGCCGCGACGAAGCTAGCTGTGCATGTCGCAGATATCGCGGCTGATACCTCCTACCAAACGGACGAACGTCGGCGTTTCGTCAGCATGACCGGTGCACGCACGATCGTCAGCGTGCCCATGCTCAAGGAAGGCGAACTGGTAGGCGCGATCAATGTCTACCGCGACGAGGTTCGTCCTTTCGGCGAAAAGCAGATGGAGCTGCTGACCAATTTCGCTTCCCAGGCCGTCATCGCCATCGAGAATGCGCGGCTGCTCAATGAATTGCGGCAGCGTACGTCGGATTTGAGCAAATCGCTGGAAGACTTGCGTGCCACGCAGGACCGGCTGGTGCAGACCGAGAAGCTCGCCTCGCTCGGCCAACTCACCGCCGGCATCGCCCACGAGATCAAGAACCCGCTCAATTTCGTCAATAATTTTTCCTCGCTCTCCGTCGAACTGATCGATGAATTGCAGGAAGAACTGTCGAGCATCAACATCGGCGATGAGAAGCGCGGCGAAATCGCCGGGCTCGCCGACACCTTGAAAGGCAATCTCGACAAGATCGCGCAGCACGGCAAGCGCGCCGATGCAATCGTCAAGAACATGCTGTTGCATTCGCGTGAGGGATCGGGCGAACGACGGTCCGTCGATGTCAACGCGCTGGTCGAGGAAAGCCTCAATCTTGCTTATCACGGCGCTCGCGCGGAGAAGCAAGGCTTCAACGTCACGCTGGAGCGGTCTTTTGACGTCGCGGCGGGCGAGGTCGATCTCTATCCGCAAGAGGTGACGCGGGTGCTCCTCAATATCATCGCCAATGGTTTTTATGCGGCGCACAAACGCCAAGCGCAGAGCGACGGCGAGGCGTTCGAGCCGACGGTGACCGCGTCGACCAGGAATCTCGGCGACCGCGTCGAGATCCGCATCCGCGACAACGGCACCGGCATTCCGCCCGAGGTGCAGGAGAAAATGTTCAATCCATTTTTTACCACAAAACCGGCCGGCGAGGGCACCGGACTTGGGCTTTCCATCAGCCACGATATCATCGTCAAGCAACATTCCGGCACGATCGAAGTCGATAGCCGGTCGGGCGAGTTCACCGAATTTCGTATTGTCCTGCCGCGGGCGGCGTCATTGGCGGGTTTTGGCCGGTAACCCGCAATAAAGGTTATCGAATCCTCTTTTTGCAGCCCCGCGCGATAGAACAGCGTAGTAACACATATCTGTTATGCCGGAGCTTAATCAGACGGCAACGGGCGGCGTTTTGCGTCTCAGCGGCATGGCGAACTGGCTACGATCACTGCGGCAGACCACGACCTATCTCGGCGTCGCGGTGATCGCCATACTTTGGGTCGGCATTTATTTGCTGGCGAGCCAGGAGCATGAAAGCGCCAATCAAGACGCCGTTCGCCAGAGCGGCAATATCTCCCGCGTACTGGAAGAATATATCCGCCGTGTCGTCCGGGAATCCGACAGCGCGCTGCTGGAATTGCGGCGGGACTATCAGAGAGATCCGCAGCACTTCGACCTCGCGGCTTGGGCCGCGCGCGGTCAGGCATACAACGATCTGACGGTGCAGTTCGGCATCACCAACGCTGCCGGCTTCGTTACCCATTCAAGCTTGCGGCCGCTCGCGGCGCCGGTCTATGTCGGCGATCGCGCATCGTTCACAACGACGCGCGATGACAAGATGGACCGGCTTTACATCAGCGACCCGGTGATCGGTCATGTCACCAAGCGGCTGACGCTTGAATTCACCCGCCGTATGACCAATCCCGACGGTTCGTTCGCCGGCGCGGTGGTCAGTTCGCTTGACGTCGATGACCTGGAGAATTTCTTCAGCTCGCTTCACCTCGGCAAGTCGGGCGTGGTCGCGTTAGTGGGAACCGACGGAGTTCTGCTGGCGCGCGGCGGCCAGGATCCGGAGAGCCGCGGCTTGGCCGGCATGTCAATCCTCCATTCGCTGCTTTTCAGCCATTTGGAGCACAGTACCGCGGCAACCTACTGGAACAATTCGGCAAGCCAGGCGAGGTTCGACCACGTCCCCCGCCTGATGTCCTACCGGAAGCTTGCGGGAATGCCTCTGATCGCCGTGGTCGGCCTGGCCAAAACGGATATCTTTCAACAGGCCGACGCCACTTTAAACAAATACATCGTTGTCGGGACGGTTTTGACTGCGATCGTGCTGATCGTCTTGATATTCGGCGCCGCCCAGCAGGCGCATATCCTCGCCGCCGCCGCGGAGCTGCGCCGCTCCAAGCAGTCGCTCGAGCAATCCAATCGTCTGCTCAATACCGCGCTCAAGAACATGGCGCACGGCCTGTGCATGTTCGATCGCGAGCAGCGCTTGGTTGTGTGCAACGAGCGTTACGGCGAGATGTACGGTCTCGGGCCGGAGCAGCTGCAGCGCGGCACAACCTTGCAGTCTATTCTGGAAGCGCGCACAGGTGCGGGCACGTGGCCGATAAAAGCGGCGCAAAATGTCAATACTCGGCTTAGGCAAGTCGCGCAGCGCCATGTCCACAGCACTGAGGACGAGCTGCCTGACGGCCGTATCTACGCCATTAGTCACCAGCCAATGCCCGATGGTGGCTGGGTCGCCACGCATATCGATATCACCGAGCAGCGCCGCGCCGAGCAATCGCTCGAGCATTCCAATCTGCTGTTGAATACCGCGCTCAAGAACATGGCGGACGGCCTGTGCATGTTCGACCGCGATCAGCGTCTTGTGGTGTGCAACGCGCGTTACGGCGAGATGTACGGTCTTGCCGCCGAAGACGTCAAACCGGGAACGCCGCTGCGCGCCGTTCTCCAAGCGCGTGTTCGCGTCGGCTGGTCGCCCGAGGGTGTGGAGGATTATGTTCGAGCCCGGCTCGACGAGGTGGCAAAGAGTGAGCCCTATTACGTCGAAAACGTGCTGCGCAACGGCAACACCTATGCCGTCAGTCACCGGCCGATGTCCGACGGCGGCTGGGTCGCAACGCATATCGATATCACCGAGCAGCGGCGCGCCGAGCGGGAGCTGGGCGAAACCAGGAAATTCCTGGATTCGATCATCGAGCAGATTCCCGTTTCGGTGGTCGTGAAAGACGTCAAGACGCGGAAATATCTGCTCGTCAACCGGGCATTTGAGACCATGCTCGGCATTCCGCGCGAGCAAATGCTTGATCATACCTCCTTCGATATCCACCGGCCGCCGGACGCAAAGATTATCGACGATGCCGATAGCGAGGCGCTGCGGGATGTGGAGCACGTCAATTTCAAGGAGATCGAGATCAATACGACGATGCGCGGACCGCGCATGCAGTCGACCCGCCGCATCGTCATCAAGAGCGCCGACGGCGAGCCAAAATACATCATCGCCGTCATCGAGGACGTTACCGAGCGAAAGAAAACCGAGCAGCGCATCGCTTTCCTAGCGCACCACGACGCCCTGACTGGGCTGGCCAACCGCGCGGCGCTGATCCAGAAAATCGATGAGGCTGCGGCGCGGCGGCGCCGGCTGGAGGAGCCGTTCACGCTGCTTCTGCTCGACCTCGACCGCTTCAAGCAGGTCAACGACACGCTCGGCCATCCCGCGGGCGACGCGCTGTTGGTCGAAGTGGCGACGCGGCTGAAAGGGCTGCTGCGCGAAACCGACGTTTTGGCGAGGCTTGGCGGCGACGAATTCGCCGTCATCCAGTCCGGCGAAACCGATCAGCGCGACGCGGCAAAATCGCTGGCGGAACGCATCATCGCCGCGCTCGGCGAACCGTTCGAAATCGACGGCGGCAACATCAGCATCGGCACCAGCATCGGTGTTGCGCTTGCCACGGCGCGCGAGAGCGGCGCCGACGATCTGTTGAAAATGGCGGATCTTGCGCTCTACCGGGCGAAGTCGGCCGGCCGCAACGGCTATTGCTACTTTGCCGCCGAGATGAGCGAGATCGCAAGCGCACGCCAGGAGATCGAAAGCGATTTGCGCCGCGCCGTCCAGAACGGCGAATTCGAGCTGCAGTATCAGCCGATCGTCGATTCCAAAACACGGCGGATTTGCAGTGCCGAGGCGCTGGTGCGTTGGCGCCATCCGGCTAAAGGCCTGATCTATCCCGATTTGTTCATCCCGCTCGCCGAGGAAACCGGCTTGATTACCCAGATCGGCGAATGGGTGTTGCGAGCGGCCTGCGCCGAGGCCGCGCGCTGGCCGGTCGAGTGCAAGCTCGCCGTCAATCTGTCGCTGGTGCAATTTCGCAAGAGCAATTTGCGCGATGTCGTAATGCGGGCGCTGGCCGATTCCGGATTGCAGCCGGAGCGTCTTGAGCTGGAAATCACCGAGACCGCGCTGATCGAGTCTGCGGCCGAATGTCTGCCGGCCTTGCGGCAGTTCAAGAGCATGGGCATCACCATCGTGCTCGACGATTTCGGCACCGGTTATTCTTCGCTCAGCCAGCTGGCGATGTTTCCGTTCGACAAGATCAAGATTGACAAGTCGTTCACGCAGAACCTGACCAAGCGCTCGGAATGCGCCGCGATCGTTTCGGCGACGCTGACCTTGGCGCGAAGCCTCGATATCGCGACGACCGCAGAAGGCGTGGAGACGGTGGATCAGTATCGGCTGCTGCGGCTGGCCGGCGTGACCTTCCTCCAGGGCTATCTGTTCAAGCGCCCGGGACCGGCATCCGAGATCGATTTCAACGGCACTTATGGCGGCGTGGTGCTGGAAAATGCCGCCTAAGCTTGATCCGGAAAATGCCTGCCCTCGGACTTGATCCGAGGGTGGATGCCGGATTTCCGAAACGGTCATGCCTCACTGAAATGCCGCCTTCAGCCGAGCGCCAAAATCTGCCGCGCCTCTTTCGGCGTCGCTACGGCACGCCCCAAGCCTTGCGCGATCTTCATCATCCGCTGGACCAGCGCGGCGTTGGTCTTGGCGAGCTCGCCCGGCGCGATATAGGGATTGTCTTCGTAGCCGACGCGCACATGGCCGCCCAGTGAGACCGTGAGCGACAGCAGGTCCCACTGCTTTTGCGGGTTCATCACGCTGACGTTCCAGATGCAGTCTTTCGGCAGGTGGTCGACCATATAGATCAACGCCTTCTCGGTCGGCGGCGTCCAGGTGCCACCGGGCCAGCCGAGAAACAGCGTGGTGTAGGTCTTGTTTTTGAGAAAACCCGCTCGGCGCACGAATTCCAGATGCCAGAACGCGCCGGTGTGGAAGCATTCGACTTCGAGCTTCACCGCGTGCCGTTCGGCGGCTTCGGCATAGGCCAGCAATTCCTCGACCGGGTGGATCGCCATCATGCGCTTGGGCGGGAATTGCGGATCGGGATTGAAGTATTCGTCGTGAGCGTTGAAGGCCACCGCCATCATGTCGGGATGAAGCGTCATCAGCTTGACCTTCTCCTCGAGCCGCGCGCTGGCGACGCCGAATTGCATGATAGGATCGGTCTTCGAGAGAATGGCTTCCTGCAGCCGCTTCCAGCCGTCGTGATCGATGCGCGACACCTGCTTGCCGTCGGCCTGGATCGATTCTTCCAGGGTGCGAATGCCGTGGATGTGGGCGATCGCCGCACCGGCCTTGATGCCATCGATATAGTGCTGGGCGACGCCGGCAATGTCCTCCTGCGGCGGACAATAATGATTGATCGGATAGGAGGTGCGCGAGTCGCAGGCGACGGTGATGATCAGCTTGTCCATTGGCGGGCGTTTCCCGATTTTGCCGTTGTTGAATCCGGCTTACGGCGGCAAGGATCGCGCGTCTTGCCGCCGTTTGGCAACTGGGGCTTGGCAATCGGGGCTTGGCGTCAGATCGGCCGCATCGACGCCGGCAGTCTTAGGCCGCAAGCTCGTTCGGCGCGGCCAGAAGCGGCAGCACCTGGTCGGCCGGGATGGCCTTGCCGAACAGGTAGCCCTGGCCCTGGTCGACGCCGTGCTCGAGGGCCGCGGCGGCTTGGGCCTCGGTCTCGACGCCTTCGGCGGTGACCGCCAGGTTCAATCCTCGCGACAGGCCGACCATGGCGCGGATGAACACCGCGCTTTCGCCGGTAGTCACCAGTTCCTGAATGAAGCGCTTGTCGATCTTGAGCTTGTCGAAGCGCAGCTCGTACAAATGATAGAGGCTGGAATAGCCGGTGCCGAAATCGTCGATCACGATGCGCACACCGGCATTGCGCAGGGTTTGTATGGCGTGCCGCGTCGCCTCCAGGTCCTCGACCAGCGCGCTTTCGGTGATCTCCACTTCGAGACGCGGCGCCGGAAAGCCGGTCTCGTGCAGCACCGTCAGAATGGCGTCGGCGAAACTGCGATCGCTGAACTGAGACGGTGAAAAGTTGAAGGTGAGCGAAATGTCTTCGGGCCAGGTCACGGCATGGCGGCATGCGTCGCCGAACAATTGACCCGAAATGATGTCCAATATCCCGAGCTCCTCGGCGAGCGGGATGAAGGTGTCCGGCAGGATCAAGCCGGTCACCGGATTATGCCAGCGCGCCAAGCTCTCGAAGCTGACGATGCGGCGCGTCTTCAAATCCACGATCGGCTGATAATACGGCCGCAGCGCATGGCTGCCGACCGCCATGCGAAGATCCTTCTCCAACAGCGAGCGTTCGCGGATGTGAGCGTCCATCTTCGGGTCGAAGAAGCAGTATTCAATGTGCTGACTACGGGCGCGCGACAGGGCGACGTGGGCGCATCGCAGCAATTCGTCGACCGTGGCGTGCCCGCGCCCGGTTTGCGCGATGCCGACGCTGGCGCCCACGCCGTGCGCCTCGATGCCGATCTGAACCGGTTGCCGCACCGCTTCGACCAGCGTGCAGGCCACCCGGCGCGCATAGTCCGGATCGCCGCGGACCAGGCACAGGGCGAATTCGTCGTCGCCGATGCGGGCGAAAATGTCGCCCGGCGCGGCGCGCTCGCGGATGCGCGCGCCGATTTGCAGCAGCGCCTCGTCGCAGCCGAGGTGCCCGTATACCTCATTGAGCTTTTTGAATTGATCGAGGCCGAGCAAGAGCACGCTCATTTTGTTGTCGGCATCCTTGAGCGCGGCCGAGACGTCGGCCTGGAATTGCCGGCGGTTGGGCAATTGCGTCAGCGGATCGCGCATCGTGGCCGTTTGCGCGTTGAGTTCCGCGGCCAGCCGCTTGGTGCGCTCGCTTCTCTGGTCGCCCATGCGGCGGAAGCTGAACAGCACCAAAGCGATGCCGAAGAAATACAGAAACGACGGCTTGCCGGAGTGCGTGCCGAGGAGGAAATCGAGCGCCGCCATGCCGCCCCAGTCGGCAAGGACCTTGTAGGCGACCATGCAGATGGAAAAGATGACCAGCGTGTCCGTGAGCTCGCGCGCAAACGGCACGGACAACGACGGAAACTTCTTGCCGGGCTTACTCAACCGCCACCTCAATCCGTCACCGTGGCAGAAGAGCTTCACTTTTTCATGAATCGAATGGCGGAGAGACGCCGTCCGTTTAGGCCCTGTTTACCTTACCGTCCTGCTTCAAGGATCAGCCGGTACAATGATGATCAGCCCATCCGTACTGCCCCGGACTTCCGGCTTTTGCCGTGTCAGCCGTGCGAGCACGCCTTGGCGCGGGACGATTGACGAGGCGGCTCGGCGGTGCTTCCAGTCTGTCGCCCGCCGTGACCAGGCCGGGCGTTGCGCGGTCGGTTTTTTCAGGAGAGCGAATTGGCCAAGATTCCACAGGTTTTGCACGAGCACATCAATACGGCCTATCCGGCTAATGTGTGCCTGATCGGGACGGTATTGCCGAACGGCTTTGCCCAGATCACGCCTCGCGGCAGCGTCATGGTCTACGACGATGCACATATCGCCCTGTGGG
>JBAQHW010000325.1:0-1899 GCA_049288525.1 Xanthobacteraceae bacterium | reverse complement strand
GAAATAAGGCTTTGAGGTCTGTTATTTCCGCCCGGCAGTGCCGGCCAAAACCGCGGCACCGATCAAAATTCCGACGCCAAGCGCAACGCCGAGCGTGAACAAGGGCTGCGCCTGGGTTTGGGCGCTCATGCGCTCGACCGCCTGGTTGCCGTAATCGGCGCCCAGCCGCAAAGCGCGGTTGCCGAGGCGGCCTGCCTCTTCGCCCGCGGACTGGCTGCGCTCGCGGACCCGATCGATCAATTCGCTCAGCGTCGCCGAAACCGCCTCGCCGATCCGTTCGCCGGCGGCCGATGCGGCAGCGGAGCCGCGGCGGCCGGCAATCCGGCCGACCGTCTCGAGTTCTCGCTCCACCGCGCCCAGGTGCTTCTGGATCGCGGTGACGCTCGGGCCGAATGAATTTGAGCGGTACTGAAACATGATACCTCGCCGGCTGGACGGGACGCGGGATATGCGCGGCCAATAGCCTCGCAGTCCTATGAACCGATCAGGTTCAACTTGGTTCCGTTTGCCCGCTCTTGCAGCATCGCGTCTAGCGCGTGAGACGCCGCCGGTTGGCGCGTACGCGCTTTTTATAGACGTTCAACGCCTTCTTGGCGGTTCGTTGCGCGCTGCGGCCCTCGACGGCACCGGAGACCGCGGCCGCCTGCGCTTCGACGGCGGCGGCGAATTTTTCCGTCACCATGCGCTGCGCCTCGGCGTGCCCGCGGGCGCCGCCGGCGGCAATCCGCATCAACCGCAGCGCCATCACCCGCTGGGCTTCCAGTCCGAGCAACGCCGTCTGCGAGGCCAGCGCCAGCCAGGGATTCCATAGTTGGGTCGGTGTGGGCATGCTCAATGCAACGCCCGCCTGTCACGGCCGTTCCAGGCGTCGGGCCGCCGTCATTATGCCAGTGTCATTATGCTGAGTGTCATTTTTCGTGAAAACGACTCCATTGCGTCAACATTCCTCTGAGACCTGCCGTGTAGGGCTTTCGTTTCGGCGTGTCCGTTTCGCAAAACCGGTTTTGCAGGACATGCGCTCCGGCGCGGGATTTGCATCGGATGGCGCAGCGAGACCACTACAGGAGCACAGCATGCCCAATCGCGGCGAACGTCCCACCCCGATTGTGCGCGCCCGAAGCGCAGCCAAGAGCGGAAAACCCGACCCGGATACCGATGCCTGGACGATCATCGCCTTTTGCGCGATCGGCCTGGTGATGACGTTCTACCTCGCCTTTTCGACGGTCGGGACCGACACTCTCCCCAGGCTGATGGCGCAAGTGCCGTGGGGATGAAGCGATCATAGGTCGGAGCGATACCGACAAAGTGCTGTGAGTTTGAACAGATAAAGACGAAATGCCGTGCAAGGCAGGCGATGATGCGGTGCTTCTCAGCCGACGGCGCACTGCGGCGACGTTGGCACGGCCGGCTCAGGTGCGCCGCAGGCATCGCGGAGGGCGCGCCGCAGGCCGTCCAGATCATAAGGCTTTTGCAACACGGCGAAGCCGCGGCGGACCGCGTCCTGTGCGCTCGAACTGTAGCCGGTGGTCAAGAGCACTGCGATCTGCGGATGACGCCGGCGCACCGCATCGGCCAGTTGCAGGCCGTTCATGCCGCCCGGCATCAAAATATCCGAGAACATCAGGTCGATGCCGCTCTCGCGCTCGAGTAGATCGAGGCCGGCCTGGCCGCTCGAGGCGTGGCGCACCCGGTAGCCGAGTTCCTCAAGATAAGCGCGGCCGACGTCCGCGACCTCGGCATTGTCCTCGACCAGGAGCACGGTGCCGACGGATGGCGCAACGACGGCCGAAGCGGATTCCGTTCGCGGCAGCGCCGGCGCTTCCCAGGTGCGCGGCAGGAACAGCGTCACCGCCGTGCCGCGCCGCGGCGACGTGGTGATGGAGGCGGTGCCGCCGGATT
>JBAQHW010000324.1:0-1581 GCA_049288525.1 Xanthobacteraceae bacterium | reverse complement strand
GGCGAAAAACCATCTGGTGCTGCGGCGTGTGCAGAAGCTTGTTCGCGTAAGCGCCATCGGCACCAAGGCCGATCCGGTGATGCTCGAAGTGTTCAACAATCTGTTCATGTCGATTGCCGAGCAGATGGGCGTGGCGCTGCAGAACACCGCCTATTCCGTCAATATCAAGGAACGGCTCGATTTCTCCTGCGCGGTGTTCGACGGCAATGGTTCGCTGGTCGCCAATGCCCCGCATATGCCGGTGCATCTCGGCTCGATGGATCGCGCGGTCGAGACCGTGATCCGCGAGAACAAGGGCAAAGTTCGTCCCGGCGATGTTTATGCGATCAATGCGCCGTATAACGGCGGCACTCACCTGCCGGACATCACCGTCTGCACGCCGGTATTCGACGGCAAGAAAATCCTGTTCTGGGTCGCCTCGCGCGGCCACCATGCCGACGTCGGCGGCATTTCGCCGGGCTCGATGTCGCCGAACGCCACCACCATCGAAGAGGAAGGCGTCTATATCGATAACTTCAAGCTGGTCGAGCGCGGCCGGTTTCGCGAACGCGAAACCTACGCTCTGCTGGACGGCGCGAAATACCCGGCTCGCAATCCGTTGCAGAACGTCAACGACATCAAGGCGCAGATCGCCGCCAACGAGATGGGCGTGCACGAGCTGCGCAAGATGGTGCGCTATTTCACCCTGCCGGTGGTGCGCGCCTATATGTTGCACGTGCAGGACAATGCCGCCGAGAGCGTGCGCCGGGTGATCGACCGGCTGCACGACAGTGCCTTTACCATCGAAACCGATCAGGGCAACCGGATCAGCGTTCGCATCAGCGTCGACAAGAAGAAACGCGAGGCGACCGTCGACTTTACCGGGACGAGCCCGCAGCAGCCGTCGAATTTCAACGCGCCGGAACCGGTGACCCGCGCCGCCGTGCTCTATGTCTTTCGCGTCATGGTCGATGACGATATTCCGATGAATGCCGGCTGCCTGCGCCCGATCAACATCGTCATTCCGAAAAAATCCATGCTGTCGCCGGAATTCCCCGCCGCGGTGGTCGCAGGCAATGTCGAGACCTCGCAGGAGGTGACCAACTGCCTGTTCGGCGCGCTCGGCGCCATGGCCGCGGCGCAAGGCACCATGAATAATCTCAATTTCGGCAATGCGCGCTATCAGTATTACGAGACCATATGTTCCGGCTCGCCGGCCGGCCCCGGCTTTCCCGGCACCGATGCCGTGCACACGCACATGACCAATACGCGGCTGACCGATCCGGAAATCCTGGAATTCCGCTACCCGGTGCTGCTGGAAGATTTCCACATCCGCAAAGGCTCCGGCGGCCGCGGACAATGGAACGCCGGCGACGGCATCCGCCGCACCATCCGTTTCTTGGAAAAGATGGAATGCACGCTGCTTTCGGGGCATCGCCGCGTGCCGCCGTTCGGGCTTGCCGGCGGCGGCGACGGTCAGGTCGGCGAGAATTGGGCGCGGCGCCAAGACGGCAGCAAAGACGGCCGCATGGAGCGGCTGCAGGGCTGCGACTCGACCGTGATCGACGCCGGCGAGGCCGTCATCATCCAGACGCCGACCGC
>JBAQHW010000323.1:0-2782 GCA_049288525.1 Xanthobacteraceae bacterium | reverse complement strand
ACGCCGCAGCGGCCGTTCTACCGACACACCGATCCCAAGCCGCTCACGCCCGGGGAGATTTACGCCTTTGATATCGAGGTTCTGCCGATCGCCTACGTGTTCAAGAAGGGCCACCGCATCCGGCTCGAACTCGCCAACGGCGATTCACCCGCGACCGACGGCGTGTTTTCGCACCCCTATCACCCGTCGCTGATGGGCACCGACACCATCCATCACGATGGCGCTCACGCTTCGGCGCTAATTCTGCCAGCGACCCGGTGATCACTCAGACCGCGGCTCATGCCGCGCGATCGAGTTTCGGCTCGTAGCCGGCCGCCGATGGTTTCGCCGCTTTGCGCTGAGGCGCGGTGAACCTGCAGCCGCACCATATCCAGGCGATTGCCGCAGCCAGAATAAACCAGAGCACCACATCGACAGCCATGCTGTCCTCCATGGCCGCCCCCGGCGTGCGGATTCAATCAAGCATCGGGCGAAACGCTCCATGTTTTATTGTCGCAGGCCGTTAATGTCGCAGGGCAAATTCGGAGAACACGCGCACGGCAGCCTGCGCCAGTCGCAACTCGCATAGGCCACATGCAACTTTTTCGGGCCGGTGGCTTTGACAGCTGAGACCTTTGCCAGCCGGAGAACATCAATGAAAGCCCTTGCCGCGATTGCCGTCGCCACCGCATTGTTCGGTACGATATCCGTTGCCAACGCACAAAATGCGCCGACCACTCAAACCTCGCCGTCGCCAGCCAGCATCAACAAGAGTTCAAGAGCCACCAAGCCCTCGGGTGCGGAAAGCCGTGCGGCGGCGACCAACACCCGACGGCGCGTCGCCGGGCATGGCAAATATTGCAGGCCGTCCGCTCGAGGCAGGCTCGATTGCTTCTACGCCAGCATGCGCTCCTGTCATCGGCACGCCAAGTCGAACAATCTGCGGTGCGTGACCAATCCCAATCGCCACTAGAAAGAAGCGCGACGCCAAAATTCGAAAGCCGCCGGGCGACCGGCAGCTTTCCTACCAAAAACCACCAAATGTAGAATGACGCCAGTGTGCGATGACGCCGCCCGCACGCAGGCACCAGCCCGCGCGTCATCCGCAGCGCCCGGAAACTAAAAGGCGTTTCGCCGAGAAGACGGCTACGCCTTACTTCGGCATCGGCATGACCAGCGCGTAACAGGCCGAAGACACCGAGCCGTCAAGATTGTAGCACGACACGCATTTGCAGCCGGACGCGCCGGAGCAACTGGCGATCATCTTGTGATGCAGCATGATTCGCGCATGATTGTGCACGGTCGTTCCGACCGCGCAGGCCGGCCAAGCCGCCCACGCCGAACCGGAAAAACCCAGTCCCGACAAAGCGAGCGCGAGGCCCGCCGATAGTGCAAAACGGCGCATTAGGTCCCTCCACCTGTTGCGATGCCCTAGGAAATCAGCCCCTGGGGGAACAAACGACTTTCACATACCGGCAAATGCGGCGCAAGCTTGTATAATTGCGCGCGATCCATTTTCACCAGTCCGTTCAACTGATGCCACCGCGGCGGGCTGCCGCACTCACGCGGCGGCGATGAACTTGTAGCCGTTCGCCCAACGCCGCACCCGGCCGATCGACGGCGCCGGGAAGTGGCTGGCGCACATGACGGTCGATTCCTCGCAGAAACGGTCGAAAATCTTGCGGCGGGTCTGTCCGGCCTGCACCGAATCATAATCCGACATCATGCCGATCTCGGGATATTTGCCCTGCAACGGCGAATGGATCATGTCGCCGGTGATCAGCGCATCGTCGCCTTTATTGCCGACCAGGACGGAGAAATGGTCGATGGTGTGACCGGGCGTCGGGATGAACTGGATGGTCTCATTGAGGGCGAAATCGCTTTTGACGACCTGCTCGCGCTTGGCGGCGACGATCGGCAGCACCGAATCGGTGATCCAGGGCACGCTGGCCGGATTTTCCTTTTCCCGCGCCGTCCAATGCGCGAGCTCGCGATCGGTCATGACGTAACGCGCCTTGGGGAAAGTCGGCACCCAGCGGCCGTTGTCGAGCCGCGTATTCCAGCCGACATGATCGCCGTGCAGATGGGTGCACATCACATAGTCGATGTCGTTGACGGAGAGCCCGACGCTCGCCAATCCGCTTTCGAACCGGTCGCCCTCGAGCATGTTCCAGAACGGCCGCGTCGGCCGCGGCTTGTGATTGCCGACGCACGCGTCGATCAGGATATTGTGGTGCGGCGTCTTGATGACGAAGCTCTGGATGCAGAGCATCAGATTGTGGTCGGCATCGACGAATGTCGGTTGCAACCAGGAGCGGTTTTCGTCGAATAGTTCCTCGGTCAGCGACGGGAAGAAGCCGAACAATTCGAAGAAGCCGCCCTGCTGCTCGATGACCGGATGAATGGTGGCGTCTTTGAGCGCGATCGGCCAAGCTAAAGCGGTCATCTGGTGGGATCCTCGGACTGTGAAGTTTTGCCGAATGGTAGCGGTGCGCCCGCCCTACCGCCCCGGTATTGCCGGAAAAGAGCGTCGTGCCGCAGGACGGCGCGGCCGCTATTCGGCGGCGATGAGTCGATTTTCGAGGAGCGCTGCGTTTTGCCGGGCGACGAAGTCTTCTTCCAGCTGCGCCAGGATCACGTAATTTTTGGCCAGGAGCCGGTAGCAGTCGCCGAATTTCGCCGACACCGTGGATTTGGCCGCGGCTTCGCACTTGACCGCGTGCCGGCGCAGCTCGCGGGCCCTCGCCAAATGATCGAGCATAGGACGCTTACCCACTGACAACTGAACCACTCATCACCCCTT
>JBAQHW010000322.1:0-2380 GCA_049288525.1 Xanthobacteraceae bacterium | reverse complement strand
TCGCTGTACAAAAAATTGGATTTCGATTTCGTCAAGGATTTCGTCCAGGTTGCCGGCATCATCCGGCTGCCGATGGTGCTCCTGGTCAATCCGTCGTTTCCGGCCAAGACGCTCAAGGACTTCATCGCTTACGCCAAAGCCCATCCCGGCAAGATCAATTTTGCTTCGCCCGGCGTCGGGACGCCGATGCATGTGGCGATCGAGCTCCTGAAAATGCAGGCCGGCATCGACGTGGTTCACGTGCCCTATCGCGGGCCGGCACCGGCGATAACCGATCTCCTGGCCGGGCAGGTGCAGGCCTTCATCATCACCATCTCGACGGCCATAGGCTTCATCCGCAGCGGCAAGCTCGTGGCGCTGGCGGTCACCGGCGAAACGCGCTCGGACATTTTGCCGGACGTGCCGAGCGTCAGCGAAGTGCTGCCCGGGTTCGACGCCACCGCCTGGGACGGCATTTCGGCGCCGAAGGGAACGCCTGACGCCATCGTCGAAATTCTCAGCGACAACATCATCGCCGGCCTCACCGATCCGGAGCTTGAGGCGCGCATCAAGGATCTCGGCGGCGAGACCGTGCCGATGAACTCGGCGGCGTTTTCAAAGTTTGTCGTCGCCGAAACCGCAAAATGGGCCAAGGTGGTGGAATTCGCCAAGATCAAAGCGGACTGACGATCGCAGGGAGACAGGGATGGGCTTACGGCGCCGTTCGTTTCTAAAGCTGGCGGCTGCGGTCGCCGGCTGCGCGCCGCGGCTCGCCCTTGCGCAGAATTATCCATCGCGGCCGGTTCGGGTGATCGTCACGGTGCCCGCCGGCGGTTCGCCCGACATCGTCGGGCGGCTGTTCGCGCAATGGCTGTCGGAAAGGCTGGGTCAGCCGTTCGTCGTCGAAAACAAGCCCGGCGCCAGCACCAATATCGGCACCGAGTTTGTCCTGAAATCGGCGCCGGATGGCAATACGCTCTTGCTGGCGATGTCGTCGAATGCGATCAATCCGGCGCTTTATCATCATCTCAATTTCGATTTTTTCCGCGATGCCGTGCCGGTGGCGGGCATCGCGACGATTCCGCTGGTGATGGACGTCAATCCCGCGCTGCCGGCGAAAACCGTTCCCCAATTCATCGCCTATGCCAAAGCCAATCCGGGCAAGATCAATCTTGCTTCGGGCGGCAGCGGCACTCCGCTTTATGTCGCCGGCGCGCTGTTCCGCATGACGGCCGGTCTCAACCTGATCGACGTCATCTATCAGGGCGAAGCCGCGGCGATGCCCGATCTGGTCGGCGGGCGCGTGCAGGCGATGTTCGGCGTGATGCCGGCGTCGCTGGGTTATATCAATTCCGGCAAATTGCGCGCGCTCGCGGTCACGAGCCCCAAACGCCAGGAATTGCTGCCGGGCGTCCCGGCCATGGCGGAATTCCTGCCTGGCTATGAGGCGAACGGCTGGTACGGCCTGGTCGCCCCGAAAGGCACGCCACCGGACGTCGTTGCCACGCTCAATAAACAAGTCAACGCCGCGCTCGCCGATCCGGCGATGCGCAAGCGTTTTACCGATCTCGGCTGCGAAGTCTTCACCGGCACGCCGTCCGATTTCGAAAAATTCATCAAGAATGAGACCGCGAAATGGGCCAAGGTGGTCAAGTTTGCCAACATCAAAGCGGACTGACGCATGATCCGCGGAAAATGCCTCGGGAGGGGATTATGGAATTTCCACGCCGGAAGTTTCTTCAATTGGCGGCGGGCGCCGCCGGCGTCTGGCCGGGTCTCGCGCTGGCGGACGATTATCCGGCGCGGCCGGTGCGCTTCGTCGTCGGCTTTGTGGCCGGCGGCGCGCCCGACATCATTGCGCGGCTGATCGGCCAATCGCTGTCGGAGCGGCTCGGCCAGCCTTTCGTCGTCGAGGACCGGCCCGGCGCCGGCACCAATATCGCCACCGAAACGGTCGTTCGCACGGCACCTGATGGCTACACCATTCTTTTGGTCGGCACGCCGAACATGATCAACGCGTCGCTCTATACCGACCTCAAGTTCGATTTTATCCGCGACATAGCGCCGATCGGCAGTTTCGGTGAAAATCCGTTCGTCATGGTGGTCAGTCCGGATTTTCCGGCAAAGACGGTCGGCGAATTCATTGCCTATGCCAAGGCCAATCCGGGCAAGATCAACGTCACCTCGACCGGCACCGGCAATCTGACCTATTTCAGCGCCGAATATTTCAAGATGCTGACCGGCGTGCAGATGGTTCAGGTGCCGGCGCACGGCGAAATGGAAGCGCAGACTGATCTTATGGCCGGCCGCGTCCATGTCATGTTCGATCCTATCGTTTCCTGCATCGGTTATATCCGGAACGGCAAATTGCGTGCGCTCGGGGTGACGACGGCAAAACGGC
>JBAQHW010000321.1:0-9910 GCA_049288525.1 Xanthobacteraceae bacterium | reverse complement strand
GACGGCGCGGTAGGCGACACCCTGACGCTCACGCCGACCCAAAAGAGCGCGCTTTATCATGCCGTACTGCAGCAAAGGGCGCGCATAACCACTGCGTCGATCGATCCAACCATTGGCGCAACGGTGCCGCGCTCCGTGCAGCTTGCCGATCTGCCCGGCCAAAGCGGCATTCAAGGCGACAATAATGCGGAGACGGTCCTCAAATACGCCATGGTGCAAGGCGACTTGGTAGTCGTGGACCCGATTCAAATGCGGGTCATCGACATCATCCACGGCAGCACAAGACCGTAAGCGGTGATGACCAGAATTAGCTCGGCACCGCGTCTGCGTCGCCGCGAGCCGGACAACAAGATGAAGCAGCCGGCAATGCCCTCTAAGACCGCGGCGCAAGTGAATACCGCCCCGCCGCCACCCGAGGCGGCCTTTACCATCACCGCAACACAGCCGAGCCGTCCGCCACGCTCGCTCAAGTACGGCGACACTTTCATCGTGTTGGACAGCCGCGGCGACATTGGCAACTCACCGACCGATTCCGGCGGACTGTTCCATCACGACACCCGGCATCTTTCGCGGTTGGAATTGCACGTCAATGACGGCGCTCCGCTTCTCCTCGGCTCAAATCTGCGCGACGACAATTCGGCGTTCTCCGTCGATTTGACCAACCCCGATCTGATGCGGGACCAGCACGTCGTCATGGAAAAGGATCGGGTGCATATTCGCCGCACGATCTTTCTGTGGCGCGATACCGCCTATCAACGTTTCGGCGTGCGCAATTACGGCGATCGCGAGATCGATTTGCGCCTGACGATTCTGTTCGGCAGCGATTTCGCCGATCTGTTCGAAGTCCGCGGCACCCATCGCGACCGCCGCGGCACCGCGAGCGCGAAGCTGCACGGCGCCGACCGGGTACTGCTGACTTACAACGGCCTCGACGGCAAAGTGCGGCGCACCGCGCTCAACTTCGATCCGCCGCCGGATCGGCTCGCCACCGACACCGCGGTCTACGAGCTTCGTCTCCAACCAGGGGAAATGCGGCCGCTCTTTCTCGCCGTCAGCTGCGACCGCACCGATTCGCCACCGCTGCCGTTCCTGCGCGGGCTGATCGCGGCACGCCGGGAAATGCGCGAGGGCACCCGCGAACGAACCTCGGTCGAAACCTCCAACGACCGCTTCAACGAAATCCTATGCCGCTCAGCCGCCGATCTGGCGATGCTGATGACGGATACGCCGCAGGGCCGCTACCCCTATGCCGGCATCCCCTGGTACTCGACGACGTTCGGCCGCGATGGATTGATCACCGCCTTGCAGATGCTGTGGTGGTCGCCGGAAGTGGCCCGCGGGGTGCTTCGCCGCCTTGCCGCATATCAGGCGACGATGACCGACCCGCTCGCCGATGCCCAGCCAGGAAAAATCCTGCATGAGATGCGCGGCGGCGAAATGGCCGCGCTGCGCGAAGTGCCCTTCGGTCTGTACTACGGCAGCGTCGATGCGACGCCGTTATTTGTCTTGCTGGCGGGCCTTTACCTCGAGCGCACCGGAGACGTAGCGACAATCGTCGAATTATGGCCGCATATCGAAGCCGCTCTTGACTGGATCGACGGTCCCGGTGATGCCGATCGCGACGGCTTCCTCGAATATAAGCGTGCCAGCGAACAAGGCCTCGCCAACCAGGGTTGGAAGGATTCGCAGGACGCCATTTTTCACGCCGACGGACACCTGGCCGAAGGTGAGATCGCACTGGTCGAAGTGCAAGGCTATGTCTATGCCGCCAAACGCATGGCGGCGCGTTGCGCGCGCCGGCTCAAACGCGACGCCGCGGCGCAACGGCTCGATGACCAAGCGAGCCGCCTCGCCGAGCGTTTCGAAGCCGCATTCTGGTGTGCCGAGCTTGGCACTTATGCGCTGGCGCTCGATGGCGCCAAAGAGCCCTGCCGGGTGCGTACGTCGAACGCGGGACAGGTGTTGTTCTCGGGCATCGCCGCAGCAGACCGCGCCAAGCGCGTCGCCCAGGATTTGCTGCAGCCGCGGTTTTTTTCTGGCTGGGGGATTCGCACGGTTGCCGGAGACCAGACGCGCTTTAATCCGATGTCGTATCACAACGGTTCGGTGTGGCCGCACGACAACGCGCTGATCGCGCTCGGCCTGGCCCGCTATAACTGCAAATCGGCGATCGACACGCTGTTCGCCGGACTGTTCAACGCCGCGACCTATATGGATCAGCGTCGGCTGCCGGAACTGTTCTGTGGCTTTCAACGCCAGCGCGGACAGGGTCCGACACTTTATCCGGTAGCCTGTTCGCCGCAGGCCTGGGCCAGCGCAACCCCGTTCACCCTGTTGGATGCGTCGCTCGGATTGGAGTTCGATCCGTTCCATGGCGAAATCCGGCTGCGCAATCCGCGGCTGCCGACCTTTCTCGATGAAGTGGTGATGCGTGATTTGCGGCTGGGCTCATCGAGCGTCGACCTGCGCCTGCGTCGCCACGGCGAGACGATCGCACTGGATACGACCCGAATTAACGGCGACATCAGGGTGTCGATCGTGTTTTCGTCGTGATTGCCACGATTTTGCTTCGTCTGCCGCGGCCGGCGCCCGACTTTCAACCGCTGGAACCACCACCGCCGCGCGGGCTTAAGTTGAGTGAGTTCCACCGAAACTCGGCATCAGCATGTACGGCGGCACGCCTAAATTTCCGGCAGTAATCAAGATGGCGGCGGAACTGCTTGTCACGTTCGCAATCGCATTGGGCATTATGTCCGGCAGTGCGTTTTCGGCAGACTCTCAGTCGGCCTCGCAGCCGGCCGCCGCCCCGGCCGTTACGCAGCCGCCTGCCACTCAGGCGAGCCCCAAGCCGGCCCCCCCGGCAGCTATAACTATTCTCAACGATCATGAGGTCGAAGGCATCCTCGGCCGTGAGGTAGTCAGCACGGCCAACGAAGACATGGGCCGTATCGTCGACGTTCTCGTCGATCGTTCCGGACAGGTGCGGGCAGCGATCATCGACTTCGGCGGTTTTCTTGGCGTCGGCAGCCGCAAGATCGCGGTCGATTGGAACGCGTTGCACTTCCCGGCGCCGGCGAAGACCGATGCCAAGATCACGCTCGACCTGACGCGCGACCAAGTGAAGGCTGCGCCGGAATATCAGGAGGGAAAACCCATTGTCGTTCTCGGCGCGCTCGGCAAGCTCGAGCCGCTGCCGACCAATTGAGTGAACTGTTCCGGGTAGCGGGCGCCAGTCTTTTGCAACAGATCGAACGCAGTTCTCCGAAACCACATGCCGGAGGGAAATCCTGGTCCCGAACGCATCAAACCGCTTTCGCGAACGGCCCCGAATACCTGGCAATCCCGTTGGCAATCCGCTTGGCAATCCGCCTGGCGAAACTGAAGCCGCTCAGGTGACGGCCGCGGCGGAGCCACGGGGTAGCGAGCCGCCGCTGATGCCGTCGCGCAAGAGCTTGCGTGGACTCGATTGGTTCGTGTTCTTTGTCGCCGACGTGCAAACCGGCTTTGGCCCGTTCGTCTCGGTTTACCTCACTACACAGCATTGGACCCAGATCGACATCGGGCTGGTGCTGTCGGCCGCCGGTTTCGTTTCGCTCATCGGACAGATGCCGGGCGGCGCCCTGGTCGACGCCGCTCGCTCCGAGCGGTTCGTTGCCGGTCTCTCAATCGCCGCGATCTGCATCAGTGCTTTGAGCTACGCAGCGCTGCCGATTTTCCCGGTGGTGCTCGGAGGTTCGGTGCTGCATGCGCTGGCGAGTTGCGTGCTCGGCCCGGCCATGGCAGCGATCAGCTTGGGGCTCGTCGGCCACGCCGTGATCGGCGAGCGCCTCGGACGCAACGCGCGCTTCGCTTCGGTCGGCAACGGTTTGGCCGCCGCCGCCATGGGAGCGTGCGGATATTTCGTCTCGGCGCGCGCGGTTTTCATCGTCACAGTTCTGTTACTGGTGCCGGCGCTCTTTGCGTTGCGCGCAATCGCGGCAAACGAAATCGATGCCGAGCGCGCGCATGGCGCTCCGCTGCACCGCAAAGCCGACAAGCCGCGCACCAGGTCCGCCGCCTTGATGCATAACAAGCCGCTGCTCATTTTCGCCGGTTGTCTATTGCTGTTTCATCTCGCCAATTCGGCCATGCTGCCTCTGGTGGGAAGCGCCGTAACGATGCGGTCGGCCCACTGGGCGACTGTCATCATCGCCGCCTGCATCGTGGTGCCGCAACTTGTTGTTGCCGCGCTTTCACCATGGGTCGGCAGGCGTGCGGAGATCTGGGGCCGGCGGCCGCTGCTCTTGATCGGCTTTGCCGCACTGCCGATCCGCGGTCTGTTGTTCGCGGGCGTCACCAGTCCGTCGTTACTGCTCGCCGTGCAGCTCCTTGACGGCATAACCGCTGCGGTGTTCGCGGTGATGGTGCCGCTGGTCGTGGCCGACCTGACCCGCGGTACTGGTCATTTCAATCTCGGCCAGGGCATCCTCGGCACCGCGACGGGAATCGGCGCATCGCTGTCGGCGACGCTCGCCGGCTACGTTACGGATCGTTTCGGCAGTTCCTCGGCTTTTGCCGGCTTGGCGGCAATCGCCTTGATCGGTCTAATCACCTTGTGGCGATTAATGCCGGAGACGCGGCCGGACGACGGCACATAATGATCGCTGCGCCGTTCTTGCAGTCGTCTGCATTGCCGAAAGGACTATAAAGCCGGCGCGTCGTCAGCGACGAGACGAAGGTGCGGGGTCGCCGCATCCGACAGACTACGGTAAACCGCGAGGTAATCCTGGGCCATGCGGCGCGCCGTGAACCGCTCTTCGAAGCGGTGGCGGACCTTTTCGCGCGACAGATGACCGAGCCGGTCGACGGCACCGACCGCGCCTTGAATGTCCTCGACCACATAGCCGGTGACGCCATCGTCGATGACTTCCGGCACCGAACCTCGGTTGAACGCGATGACCGGCGTGCCACAGGCCATGGCCTCGATCATCACCAGCCCGAACGGCTCCGGCCAGTCGATCGGCACCAAGAGCGCGATGGCGCCGCTCAAAAACTCGGATTTGTCCTTGTCGCCGATCTCGCCGATATATTCCACATTGGCCGAAGCCATCAGCGGCTTGATCTGCTCGTCGTAATACTCCTGATCGGCCTTATCGACCTTGGCCGCGACTTTGAGCGGCACGCCACAATGCTCGGCGATGCGAATGGCGCGGTCGAAGCCTTTTTCCGGCGCGATGCGGCCGAGAAACGCGAAGTAAGACGGCTTGACCGGCTTGGGCGTGAGCAGCGTTGCCGGCAGGCCGTGATAAACGGTGCGCACCCAATTCGCCTGCGGCAATGGCCGGCGCTGCGCATTGGAGATCGAAACCACCGGCACCGAGGAAAATGTGTCGAACACCGGCTGGTGCTCCGGCAAATCGAGCCGGCCGTGCAGCGTGGTCGTAAATGGCGTTGCCTGACGCGAGAACAGTGAGAACGGGTAATAGTCGAGATGGCAATGCAGAAAATCGAAATCGGGCGCCGCTCGAAAAACCCGCTCGAGCATCATCATGTGTAGCGCATTGGGATCGCGCACCGCACCGTCAAGACGCAGCGCCCGCGGCCAGACGGCTTCGAGCCGGGCCGAAGTCACCGAATCCCCGCTGGCGAACAGCGTCACCTCGTGGCCGAGCGCAATCAGCTCTTCCGTCAGCCAGGACACCACACGCTCGGTGCCGCCATACAGCTTCGGCGGGATAGCTTCGGTCAGCGGCGCAACCTGTGCGATGTGCATAGAAAGACCCTCGAGTTCTTTGATGGTTCTCACCCGGCGACACGGACAACGTCGCAGACCGCAAATATTTCGGTTTGTGAAAGGAACTTAATTTTGCGGCGCGGATGGAACTTTTTGCGCGCTGCAGCGTCTTCACAGAAGCCCCAAAAACATCCCAGAGTTCCAGCCGAACGCCGTCCGCGCGAGATTTTAGCGAGCGATGACCGCTGCCGTAACAAACCGTCGCGGAACTTGAAGGTTGCCTGCCGGGAACACCCGGAACCCGAGCGGCGGTAATTCGTTCGATTCACGACGTCTCCCGACGCGAGGCTTGGCAACGACAGGCAGACAGCTAGGGAGAGCCGGGGTTTTTCTCTGCTTTTTGAGGAAGCGATCGCTCGCATGGACGAACTCACGAATTACGCCGATTCCCCGCTCGGTTTCGTCTATCGTTACATCCGGCTGCGACCGGTAACGCATGCCTGCATTCTGACCGCCGTGCTTGGCGCCGTCGCCTGCTCGGTTGGTACCCAATATGGCGTGAAATTTCTGGTCGACACGCTTGCGACCGGCCGCAATGCCGCGGTGTGGACGGCGTTCTGCCTGCTCGGTTCGCTGATCGCGGCGGACAATCTGTTGTGGCGGATCGCGAGTTGGATCGCCAATTACGCCTTCGTCGGCGTGACCGGCGATTTACGGCGCGATTTGTTTCGTCATTTGATCGGCCACTCGCCGGGCTATTTCGCCGACCGGCTGCCCGGCATGCTGACGAGCCGGGTCACCGCGACGTCGAACGCAGTATTTACCGCCGAGAACATGCTGGTCTGGAACGTGCTGCCGCCGTGTGTGGCGACCGTCGCCGCGATCGCTTTGGTTTGCACCATCAGCCTGCCCATGGCCGGCGCGCTCGCCCTCGTCGCCGGCATCATGGTCTTGGTGCTGTTCCGGCTGGCCGCCGCGGGGCGCCCGTTGCATCAGGATTTTGCCACCAAGGCGGCGACCGTCGACGGCGAAATGGTCGACGTTGTCACCAATATGCCGCTGGTACGCGCCTTTGGCGGCATGTTGCGCGAGCATCGCCGCTTCGACGCCACGGTCGATCGCGAGCTGGGCGCGCGGCGGCGTAGCCTTTATTATCTGGAGAAGCTGCGTATTTTTCACGCGGTGGTGACGGTCCTCTTGACGCTGTGCCTGCTTGCCTGGGCGATCAGGCTGTGGACGCAGGGTGGAGCAACTACCGGCGACGTTGTACTCGCCTGCACGCTGTCGATCTCGGTCTTAAGCGCCACTCGCGATCTCGCGGTCGCGCTTGTCGACATGACCCAGCACATTGCCCGGCTGGCCGAAGCGGTGGCGACGCTGCTTATTCCGCACGAGTTGCGCGACCATCCGGAAGCGGAGTCGCTGGTGCATCGCGGCGCCAGCGTGAAATTCGAAAACGTCGAATTCCGTTACCCCGACGGCCAGCAGATTTTCCAGGGTATGAAATTGAGCTTCCGCCCGGGCGAGCGAGTCGGCCTGGTCGGCCATTCCGGCGGCGGCAAATCCACTCTGTTTGCGCTGCTGCAGCGCTTTTACGACGTGCAGGCCGGTCACATTCTGATCGACGGCCAGGACATCGCGCGCGTAACCCAGGAAAGCCTGCGCGAGGCGATCGGCGTCGTGCCGCAGGACATTTCCATGTTTCATCGCTCGGTGATGGAGAACATCCGCTACGGCCGGCCGGAGGCGACCGACGACGAGGTGATGGAAGCGGCTTTCGCGGCGCGCTGCGATTTCATCGAGACACTCCCCGACAGAATGCGTACGATCGTCGGCGAGCGCGGCCTCAAACTGTCCGGCGGCCAACGGCAGCGTATCGCCATTGCGCGCGCCTTCCTCAAGGATGCGCCGCTGTTACTCCTTGACGAAGCCACCTCGGCGCTCGATTCCGAGTCCGAAGAAGCGATCCGCGCAGGTCTTGGCCGGCTGATGAAGGGCCGTACTGTGGTTGCCATCGCGCACCGGCTCTCCACCGTGCGGAATTTCGACCGCATCGTCGTCCTGCAAGCCGGCCGCGTGGTTCAGGACGGCGCGCCCGATTTCCTCATGCGCCGCGATGGATTGTACCGGCAACTTGTTCAGCGCGAGATGAACCGCCTGACGCAGCAGGCGGCTTAACCGATCCGTTCCAACCCGCGCGACGACCGGCGCAGCAGTTTTTGATTTGCATTAATTTTAGCGAGTGGCCCGCGCCGTCGGCGGGGATGCGCGTCAGTCGACATGCCAAACTCTCACAAATGCAAAAGGGCCCCGAAATCGGGGCCCTTCGAGTTTGGTTGCGGGGACAGGATTTGAACCTGTGACCTTCAGGTTATGAGGGGCTCTGGATCGCGAAAATACGCTAAGTAATTCAATAAATGCAGGGTCTTCTTGTGCCAATTTTGTGCCGTGGAACGGTAGGAAACGGCTCAAAAGGCTTTGCTCCTCGTCGTATCAGCGATTGCATGTTGGATAAGCGCACATTCGGCGATCGTTCACGCAATCTCATTTGTGCGGATCAGGACTGACTTGTCCGGCTCAAGCTGGCCGCGAAGATATTTGCGGCGTGCCAGGGCCTCGATCTCTTGGCGGTGCTTTTCGAAAGCGGCCTTGGGCCGCAACCGGTCGCCATTCGAAAAATGATCGTCGAGCGCCTCGCGCGCGATCCGGCAGCGCACGCGCGTCTTGCCGTCTTGTCCCCAGAACGTGACGCCTGAGCCGGAATCGTAGGTGAACTCCTTATCCGTAAATGCCAGCGTGCGCTTGTCGGTCATGCCAAGCACGTCAAGAATCGCCAAAGCTGACGACAACTGCACGTCCTTTGCCGCGAGCTCGAAGCGCGACACGGTGGGCGTGCTGACTTTCGCCAGCGCGGCCAAGTCACGTTGAGTCAGCTTCATTCCTTGTCGGCGTCGGATTGCTTCTTCGACAAGAACTGGCCAATTAAGGAGAAACTCCCGTTCCATCTACGCTCCATGAGTTCAAGTATGTCCGTGCCGAGTTTCTCGGTGTCGATTTTCTTCGCTTCGGCAGTCAGCGCTTTCTCGACCGTCTTGCGACGGGCATCGAGGCGTTCCACGGTCTGCAAGATCACGTCGTCGCTAAGATTGCAGGCGTGGGCCAGCGCCACTAAATGTTTGGGCTTGATCCGGTCGATAGTGAGATTGGCGGCGCCGCCAATCGAAAGAGCGAAGGTGCGGTATTCGGGATAGAGCGCCGCCGCCACAAGATCATAGGCGGGCGTCAGGCGCAGGCCGTCCGGCGTGTGCAGCATCGCAAAGTTCTTAAGGTGTGCGTCGGTGTTGCCGGTCAGAAGACAGACCAGCACCCGCTCGTAGAGCCGCCACGCATCGGCCGGAGCGCAGCCCGGCGTGTTGACGATGAATGAAGCCATGTCCTCGTAGGACGCGTCATACTTATCGTCGCCCGAGCGATGGCCGAGCAACTGATTGAATTCTTCAAAATGAATTTTGGTCCCGCTTGGCAAGCGATCGAAACGGCGAACGAGCAACGCTTTGTCGCCGATACCTTTGAGGGGCGCGATCACTGCCTCAACGGTTGTGTCGCTCGGCAAGAGGGAACGGCATGCATGGAGAACGAGAAACTCATTCTCGACGATGTCGCGCAAGGTGCCGGATGGCAACTTGGCAATATAATGGGAGGTTTCGTCAGGACGCGCCGGCCGATACTCGCGGCCATTCTTCACTGCCAGCAATTTCGGCTGCACGCCGGATAACGAGCCGCGGCTCGCCAGTGCCGCCGTCGCTGTCGGGTCGCCCATATCGATGGCCGGCTCCCTGATCGGAGCCGGATCGATGACGCTGACCGCACCTGCGCAGTCACGGCCAAAGGCGAGCAGCAAGGCGAAGCGGTTGTTGGCGTCAATCTTGAGCGCGCGCGCTTGGGCGTTGCGCAACCAGCCTTCCGCGACCAGATTGTCAAAGAATGGATGCAGCCCGGCCTCGCACACGTGCGGAGCGTCTTGCCGTGGCAGAGTGAAGGCTATCGAAGGGTGTTTGGCCGCCAGGTAGGCCGGGTCATAGGTAAAGACGCAACGGCCGCCCGGCTCCTGTCGCAGTTCACCTGCGAAGAGGTCATTATTGTAGTAGACTTTACCCCAGAGAGCCGCCGCCATATAAAACACCTTTTATCAAAGAC
>JBAQHW010000320.1:0-4094 GCA_049288525.1 Xanthobacteraceae bacterium | reverse complement strand
TCGGCGCAGAGGGTTCTTGCCGCATCGGCATCCGTGGAAAAGATCACCGTTGAGATGCGGAGTGAGGTTGACAACTTTCTTTCCAAGGTGGCGGTCTAGGGCATGTCCAGCAAAAGTGGAAACCGGTTTTGCGAAAAGGACATGCTGAAACAAACAGCTAGGAGCGCATCCCGATTCCGTTAGGTCGGGATACGCTCTAGCGAGCTTGATATTTACGCGTGAGCATGATTTCCCCTTTTTGGCTGCCGGCTCAATCGATCGATGCAACACAGGCATTGAATCTCTCGGCTGGGGTTTCGAATCCCAAGGTCTTTCGGGACAATGCATCGGCACACGCCGCGCGAGCTATCGCTGTTTCTTCCTCGGGTTCTTCTTCGCAAAAATCGCGTTCCAGTTTTCCTTGTAGGCCGGGGTGACCGGTTTCTGGCCTTCGCCTCGGCTGTAGCTGGAAGGTGCCGCGGGTGTCTCGACGCCTTTGGCCTTGGAAACGTCTTCACCTGGAGTGCTTTTGATTTTCGGAGCAGCCTCGGTTTTTGGAGCGGTTTCGGCTTTGGTGTTTTTGTTTTCGTTGGCCATCGTCTTTCCTAACGCTGAATGGACTCATTCCAGGTCACCATATCCCAAATCGCACCCTTGCACGGACCTGCCGCGGCGGCCGGGCGGCGGTCGAATGTCCGCTCCTGGGCACTGAGCGGAAATACTGGGGGCACCTGCTTTGTGTCGGCTTTCCGGGTCGAGGCAGACATAGCGAGTTAAAGTGTGGGGAAAGACGAAGAGACGATCGGCGCGCCCCCCGGGGTCGCCCGCCACACCCTTTCCGGCGTCGCCGGGGTATCGCCGGATGCATAAATTGGCCGGTAGATGTCCACTTTCAGGGACAATCCGGCCCCCCGTGCGGGAAAGTGGCTGATGACCGAAAGGGGTTAGCAATCCCCAATCGGCAATAATATTTCCTGTCACTTATCGCGCCTGCGTATATAATGGCTGCTCGGCGACCCCAGGCAGGGGTCTGTGACGATGATTCTCTGGGAGAAGATTGATGGCTAGCGGTACCGTGAAATGGTTCAATTCGCAAAAAGGCTACGGATTTATTCAGCCGCAGTCTGGCGGCAAAGATGTTTTCGTCCACATCTCGGCGGTCGAGAGAGCCGGCCTCAGCGGGCTCAATGAAGGACAAGTCGTCGAATACGAGGAGGTTGCCAACAAGGGCAAGACGTCAGCGGAAAACCTCAAGGTTCAGCGCTGATTTTGGACCGGCGCCTGCCGGCCAAGCACCGTGGTCTCGATGGATTTGTTCGGTATCGAGGCCCTGCCAAGCACCATCGGTACCGGTACGGACGACTTAGACCGACGTGGGCCCCACAACGGAGCTCACGCGGCTCTTCCGTCTGCGGTTTCGGTCGCGCTTAAATGCGGTGATGCACGCCCGTCACGGTGTTACGCGTTGCCTGTGCTTCCTGTCGACGCTTCAGTCTGCCGGCTCACGGCTCGTTAACCCGAAATCTCCATTCTGCCAGCGGAATGATTCGGGAGTGACGCGTGAGTGCCGAAATACTGAGGCTCAGCGACTATCGCACGGACGAGAGCGCTGACGGCGAGATTGATCTGGCTACCGCGGTCGATGTCGCGATCCGGGACTTGCGCGAAATTCTGATGTGCTGGGGTTCCGAGCTGGCTCGGCAGCGTGCGCAGGAGTGCGAGTCGACGTTGCGGCGCGCCTATTCCGGATTTGTCCCTCGA
The DNA here is from genome assembly GCA_049288525.1 of Xanthobacteraceae bacterium. Lineage (GTDB taxonomy): Bacteria > Pseudomonadota > Alphaproteobacteria > Rhizobiales > Xanthobacteraceae > BOG-931. The sequence continues at coordinate 2,354 of JBAQHW010000320.1, read as the reverse complement.
TAGCACGCGAGACAGGCGAAGACTATCCGCGCGCGTCTTGTATCGCCTGCCACACCCGCTGCGGCGTCGCCGGCATTTCGACGTGGCGGACGCCGAGCTCCCACAGCGCATCGACGATGGCGTTGACGGTGACGGCGAGCGCCGGAACGGTGCCGCCTTCGCCGGCAGGGCGGATGCCGAGCGGATGGGTGGAGGAGGGCACCTCGCTGATCTCGGTGACGTAGTTCACCAGGTCCGAGGCGCGCGGCATGGCGTAATCCATGAACGAGCCGGCCAGCAATTGCCCACTCTCCGGATCGTAATGCGCGTGTTCGAGCAGCGCCTGGCCGACGCCTTGGGCGATGCCGCCATGCACCTGGCCGTGGATGATCAGAGGATTCACCGCGAGCCCGACGTCGTCGACCGCGACATAATTGATCAGCGCGACTTTTCCCGTATCGGCGTCGACCTCGACCTCGCAGACGTGCGCGCCGTAAGGATAGCTGGCGTCGAGCACGGTCTCGTCGCATTCGGCGTGCAGCGGGCCTTGCAGGTCTTCCGGCAAATCCTTGCGCTCGGCGGCCGCGCGCGCGACCTCAAACAGGCCGACGGCGTGGTTGGTGCCCTTCACCGCGAAACGGCCGCCCTCGAACTCGATATCCGCGGCGGCGGTTTCCAGAACATGCTCGGCGATGCGAAAACCCTTCTCGATGATGCGGTCGGAGGATTTCTTGATGACGATCGAGCCGAGCCGCATGCCGCGGCCGGAATGAGCGCCGCCGCCGAAGGTGACCCGATCGGTATCGCCGGCGACGAAACGTACCGCTTCGATCGGCACGCCGAGCCACTCGGTGACAAGCTGCGCGAAGCTCGTCTCATGGCCCTGGCCCTGCGAGACGATGCCGATGACGAGCTCGACGAAGCCGTCGGGCGACACCGTGATCTCGGCTTTCTCGCGCGGCACGCCGGTTGATATATCGACATAGGTGCCGACGCTGATGCCGCGGTATTTGCCGCGCTTGCGCGCCTCCTTGCGGCGCTGCTTGAAACCTGCCCAATCGCCGAGCTTGAGCGCCCAGTCCATGCCGCCGATATAGTCGCCGTTGTCGTAGACGACGCCGAACGGATTTTTGTACGGCATCTCCCTTTCGGTCACGAGATTTTTGCGGCGCAGCGCAACGCGATCGTAGCCGCATTCGCGCGCGGCGAGGTCGATCAGCCGCTCCATCACGCAAATCACCTCCGGCCGGCCGGCCGAGCGGTAGGGCCGGGTCGGCGAGGTGTTCGACAGCGTGGCGCGGGCGCGAAAATGCGCCGCCGGCACCCGATAGATGCTCGACATCATCTGCACGCCCTTCTGCACCATGGCGAAATTGGTGGTGTGGGCGCCGAGATTGCCGAGGTTCGAGCCGCGCATCGCAAGGAAGCGACCCTTATCGTCGAGCGCAAGCTCCGCCTCGACGACCAGATCGCGCGCCTGATAGTCGGAGAGGAACGACTCGCTGCGCTCGATGATCCATTTCACCGGCCGGCCGAGTTTTTTCGCCGCCCAGGCGACGACGGCGAATTCCGGATAGATCATGCCGCGGGTGCCGAAATTGCCGCCAACGTCCTGCATGAAGACGCGCACTTTGTCCGGCGTCACGCCGAGCATCAGTGCCAGATCGTTCTTCAGCCGCACCGCGCCGCCGTTGCCGGCATAGACGGTGTAGCGGCCGGTCGCGGCGTCGTATGACGCCAACGCGGCGCGCGGCTCCATCGGCACGCCGGTGACGCGCTGCACCCAGGTCTCGAAACGGGTCACATGCGCGGCGCGGGCGAAGGCGGCGTCGGTTGCGGCTTCGTCGCCGATTTCGGAGTCGAAGCAGACGTTGGAGCGGATGCCTTCGTGGACGATCGGCGCATCTTGCCGCGCCGCGGCGGCGGTCTCGACCACGGCCGGCAAAATCTCGTAATCGATCTCGATCGCCTCGGCGCCGTTCTTGGCCGCATTGACGGTCTCGCCCACCACCATCGCCACCGCTTCGCCGACGAAGCGTGCCTTATCGGTCGGCAGCGGCCAATGCGGCGGCTCGAACGGCGGTTCGCCGCTTTTGTTGCGCAGCGTCGTCTCCGCCGGATGCGGCGACCAAGGCTTGTGCGGAACCGGCTTCAAGCCGTCGGCAAGGACGTCGGCGCCGGTCAATACGGCGAGAACGCCGGGCACGGCCTTGGCCTTGGCGGTATCGATCGAACGAATCCGCGCATGCGCATGCGGCGAGCGCAGCATCACCGCATGGACCTGATCCGGCAGGTTTTCGTCAGCCGTATAGCGGCCGCCGCCGCGGACCAGCCGCAAATCCTCGCGGCGGCGCACCGGCGCGCCGATGCCGGAG
>JBAQHW010000319.1:0-1613 GCA_049288525.1 Xanthobacteraceae bacterium | reverse complement strand
GGTCAGCACCGTGAACGGCATGGCAATGAGCATGCCGATGACCACCGGCAGCATCCACCAGATAAAGTCCGGCGCCAACAGCATGATCGCCGCGGCCCATGCCGTCCCGAGGCAAACGTGCCACTTGTGGCGTGCGAATGCCTCGCGCCAGCGTACACCGCGGTCGCTGCGACCCTGGGCATCCCAGCGCACATCCCGGCCCAGCAGCGCGCCCACGACGAAGCTGGAATGAAACAGCATCATGATCGGGGCGAGCAGCATGCTCAGGGCCTGCTCGAGCAGCACGCTGCAGCACAGCTTGAATGCGCCGCCAAAGGATGCGCGCAGCCGCCGGTCCTTGAGTGTGAGCAGCGCGCCGAGCACCTTGGGCAGCATAAGCAGCGTGATAGTCATCGCCAGCAGCGAGACGATCTCCCCGTCACGATACTGCGGCCAGATCGGGAACAGTGTGTAGGTGCCGTGCTGGAAATACTGGTGCTTGGTCAGCGCCGCAATGCAGGTCACGATCGAGCTGAGGATCAGGACCAGCAGCCACAGCGGAGAGGTCGCGTACTAGAGGATGCCGGTGAGCATGTGCACCCGGCTCAGCCAGTGCAGCCCGCGCATCGGCATCACACCCACGTGCTGCAGATTGCCCTGGGCCCAACGGCGGTCGCGCGCCGCAAAATCGATGACATTGGAGGGGATTTCCTCCCAGCTGCCGCTGATATCGGGCACCAGCCAGATCTTGTAGCCGGCCCGGCGCATGAATGCCGCCTCGACGATGTCGTGGCTCAGGATCTCCCCGCCGAAGGGCGGTGCGCCCGGCAGGCGCGGCAGCGCGCAGTGCTCCGCGAACGGCTGCATGCGCAAAATGGCGTTGTGGCCCCAGTAGTTGCCTTCACCGAGCTGCCAGAAGGCCAGCCCGCTCGCGAACATGGGGCCGTTGAGCCTGACGGCGAACTGCAGCATGCGCGCGAACAGCGTTTCGCGGCCCATCAATAGCGGCAGGCTCTGAATAATGCCGACCCGCGGATTCGCATCCATCAGCGAGGCCAGCGACACCAAGGCCTGGCCCGACATGATGCTGTCGGCATCGAGCACGACCATGTAATCGTAGCTCCCGCCCCAGTTGCGTACGAACTCGGCGATGTTGCCGGATTTGCGGCCGGTGTTCTCGCTGCGGCGGCGATAGAACAGCCGGCCGTCCGCGCCCATGCGCGCCACCAGTGCGCGCCAAGCCTGCTCCTCGGCTTGCGCGATCTCGCTGTGGCGCGTATCGGACAGGATGAAGAAGTCGAAGCAGCCCTGATCGCGCTGCTGCATCAGCGACGACCAGACGGCCTCCACGCCGGCGAATACCCGGGCGGTATCCTCGTTGTAGATCGGCGTGACGATGGCCGTGCGGCTGCGCAGCGGCGCGCTCGGGCCGGGCGCGGCCGTCAGCATGGCTGGATCGTGTCCCACCAGGCGGATGACAAATCCCGCTACCGCGGTCCAGAAGGCACCGGCAATCCAGGTGAATAACACCATGAACATGATGAGGCCGGCCAATTCCAGCCCGGACAGGCCGTCGGCCCGCAGCACCACGAGCATCAGCTGCCCGCCGGTCAACGCAGTCAACAGCGTCAGGC
>JBAQHW010000318.1:0-22808 GCA_049288525.1 Xanthobacteraceae bacterium | reverse complement strand
CCGCTCCGCCCGCGCCCGCGCCCGCGCCCGCGTCGCCGGCGCCGGGCATCACGACAGCACCGCCTCAGCCGGCCCATATAACGAGTGCGCCGCAGATCTCGGTTCCCGCCAAACCCACGCCAGCGCCGGCTGTTGTAAAACCGCCGTCAGCGCCGCCGGCCGCAATGCACGCTCCGTCGCCTGTGCCATCGCCCAAGCCGGTGCCGGCCATCTCGGCAGGGCCCGCGGTCAAGCCTTTGCCGCCGTCCCCAGCGGGGCCGGTACCTCCGTCCGCGGTAACGCCCGCACCGCCGCCCAAAGCGCTCAATATTCCGTTGTGACGCCAGGCATCTACAAATTCGGCGGATAGCCCGGCATCAGATCATAGGGGTGAGCCCAGCCCGGCAAAGCCTTTATCCGATCCAGCCAAGCGCCAATATTTTTATGCTCTGCCGCGATGTCGAAGCCGAATTCCTCGGCCGGGTAGTAAAGATAGCCGCACAATGAAATGTCGGCGATGGTCGGGGTATCGCCAAGGGCGAATGGGGCCTTGGCCAGCCGCTTGTCGAGGACCGCGAGACTGCCATCGATGCGGCCCTTGAGAAAAGCCATCACCGCCGGATCGCCCGCCGTCCGGGCGAAATTCTTCAGGAACCGGTACGGTCCCAAATAGCCGTTGAGCTTCTGATTGTCGAAGATGATCCAGCGTAACGCCTCGAGCCGCTCGTCCTCGCCGTTTGGTTTAAGCCGCCCGGTACGGTCGGCGAGATAGGTCAGGATCACGCCGGACTGGGTGAGCTTCTTGGCGCCATGGACCAGCACCGGCGCCTCGCCCATCTCGTTGACCTCGGCGCGGTATTTCGGCGTGCGCGTCTCGCCGCCCTTGAAAAAATCGACATAGATCGGTTGCCAGTCGACGCCGATCAGATTGAGCATCAGCGCGGCGCGGTAGGCATTGCCGGATTGGGCGAAACAATAGAGCTGATATTCGGTCATGAGGACTCCAAAGGCGGTTCAAGACGTCATCAGGGTCTAGCGAGCGTGACCGCATCGCCGCCGGAATTCTTGCCTTCGAAATGATCGTCGGCGAACGATAGTTCCGCCAAAGCTTGGCCCTTGAAGTCCCGAATCGTCAATGCGCCCTTCTCGTAGGTCCATTTGCGGCTGGTGAAGAAATCGCCTGGACAACCGCCGGCGGGAGCGATCTTGCCGCTGATTGCGCCAGGCTCTTCGGTCAGCGTCATCAGGCAGGCGCCTCCGGCCGCGGAGAATTTCCATCGGCCGGCGAGATCGACCGGCGTCGGCTGCGCCGTCTCCGGTGCAGGTGCGGGCGCGACAGGCGTCTCTGGCGGCAGTGCGGCTTGCGCCTCGGGCTGGCCGCCGAAACGGGCCGTATTGGTGCAGGCGCCGAGCGTGGCGAGCGCGAGTAGAACCGGGGCGATTTGCACCCCGATTGCGCGGCATCCGCTGCGTGTCGCTCCTGTCATCGGCAAACCGGCGATACCCCTCACCGCATGGTGGGGATGACGAACTCGGCGCCTTCCTTAATGCCCGAAGGCCAGCGCGCGGTCACGGTCTTGGTCTTGGTGTAGAAGCGGATCGAGTCCGGTCCGTGCTGATTAAGGTCGCCGAAGCCGGAGCGCTTCCAGCCGCCAAACGTGTAGTACGACAGCGGCACCGGAATAGCGAAGTTGACGCCGACCATGCCGACTTGCACGCGGCTGGTGAAATCGCGAGCGGTGTCACCGTCGCGGGTGAAGATGGCGACGCCGTTGCCGTATTCGTGTTCGGACGGCAACCGAATCGCTTCCTCGTAGTCCTTGGCGCGCACCACCGAAAGCACCGGTCCGAAAATCTCTTCCTTGTAAATCTTCATGTCCGGCTTCACCTCGTCGAACAGGCAGCCCCCGATGAAGTTTCCGCTCTCGTAACCTTGCAGCTTGAAATTGCGACCGTCGACGACAAGCTTGGCGCCTTCCTTGATGCCGGTGTCGATGTAGCCGCGCACTTTGTTGAGCAGTTCGCGGGTGACCATCGGGCCGTAATCGGCCTGCTGATCGGTCGATGGGCCGATCTTGAGCCCCTCAACGCGCGGAATGAGTTTTTCCAGCAGCGCGTCGGCGGTCTTCCCGCCGACCGGCACAGCGACTGAGACGGCCATGCAGCGTTCGCCGGCCGAGCCGTAACCCGCGCCGATCAGCGCATCGACCGCTTGATCCATGTCGGCGTCGGGCATCACGATCATGTGGTTTTTGGCGCCGCCGAAGCACTGCACCCGTTTGCCGTGCGCGGTGCCGGTCGCGTAAATATACTCGGCAATGGCGGACGAGCCGACAAAGCCAACCGCCTTGACACGTGCGTCGGTCAACAGCGTGTCGACCGCCTCCTTGTCGCCGTTGACGACATTGAGCACGCCTTCCGGTAGGCCGGCCTTGAAAAACAGCTCGGCGATGCGCATCGGCACCGATGGGTTGCGCTCCGAGGGCTTGAGGATGAAGGCGTTGCCGCAAGCGATAGCCGGCGCGCATTTCCATAACGGGATCATCGCCGGAAAGTTGAACGGTGTAATGCCGGCAACGACACCCAGCGGCTGGCGGGTCGAATAAAGATCGATCCCGGGACCGGCGCCTTCGGTGTATTCGCCCTTCATCAAGTGCGGGATGCCGCAGGCGAATTCGACCACTTCAAGCCCGCGCTGGATATCGCCCCTGGCGTCGGGGAAGGTCTTGCCATGCTCGGAGGATAAAAGCCGAGCCAGATCGTCGTATTGGCTCTGGATCAGCTCCAGGAATTTGAACATGACGCGGGCGCGGCGCTGCGGATTGGTCGCCGCCCAGCTGGGGAAGGCGGCCTCGGCGTTGGCGATCGCCTTCTCGACTTCGGACTTTCCTGCCAATGCCACTTTGGCCGCCACCTCGCCGGTATTGGGATTGAAAACGTCGCCAAAACGCCCTGAGGCGCCTTTGACCTCCTTGCCGCCGATGAAATGGCCGATTTCGTGCATAGTCAGTACTCCCTAGAGAGGCCCGCCAGAGCCTAGCTTGTTGGCCTTATCTAGCTGCTTTTTACGGCAGCGGTCATCCCCTCTCTGATGTGCCAGTTTTGCCCGGTGGCTGTTCCATCAGTAACCGTCCTTTAAGCGCAGTGACCGTACCTATAGGGCCGTTGCCAAGGGCTCGCCGTCGCGGGTTGGGTGCGGTTTCATGGATATTGCAACGGCTTTGGGCCTGCTGGCCGGCGCCGCGGTCGTCATGACCGTCATGCTTATGGGCGGCGGCCTTGGCATGTTCGTGAGCGACCATGCCGTCATTATCATTTTTGGCGGCTCATTTGCCGCCACGCTCATCCGCTTTCCGCTGTCGTCGATTTTTCACGGCCTGCCGCTCGGCATGAAATTCGTCTTCAGCTTGCGCCGCATTTCGCAGCGTGAGCTGGTCGACGAGATCGCCGGCCTCGCCGAGATCGCCCGCAAGCAAGGACCGATCGGCCTGGAGAAGGTCGAGATCGAGGATCCGTTTCTCGCCAAGGGCATCCGCTTCGTCGCCGACGGCTACGATGCCGAATTCATCCGCGACAATCTCGAACGCGATCGCGACAATTTCCTCCAACACCTCGACGAGGGTCAGAAGATCTACCGTGCGATCGGCGATTGCGCGCCGGCCTTCGGCATGATCGGCACGCTGATCGGCATGGTGCAAATGTTCGCCAATATGACCGACCCGTCCAAGCTCGGTCCGTTCATGGCGACGGCCCTGCTGGCGACGCTCTACGGCGCCGTCGTGGCGAATATCCTGACCCTGCCGATCGCCGACAAGCTGCACCTCAAATTGGTCGACGAAGAGATCAATCGCACGCTGATCATCGACGGCATCCTTATGATTCGAGAATCGAAAAGCCCGACCCTGGTGCGCGAAATGCTGATCGCGTACCTGCCGGAAAAACACCGGGACATGGAGCCCGAGCCGGTCCCGGCTTAGCCGTGAAGAACTGAACCATGGCGCGGCGCAAGGAAGCACACGGCGGCGGCCACGGCTGGTTTGTCACCTTCGCCGATCTGATGGGGCTGTTGGTCAGCTTCTTCGTCATGCTGGTCGCGTTCTCCAGTCAGGACCAGCAGAAACTGCAAATCGTTGCCGGCTCGATGCGCGACGCCTTTGGCACGCAGAAAAATGTGCGCTATTCCGGCATCATCGAGGTCGACGGCCTGCCGACCCGGCCGAGGCTGAAAAACGCGGCGCATATCAGGCCGGAGGACGCCTCGGCAACGCCCACGCCGGACCAGGGTGCCCATGAGCGCGAATACGGCAGCAAGTTTCAGAGCGACCAGGCCTTTGCCCTGGCCGCAGCCTCGCTTCGTCAGGCGTTGCAGGACATGCCGGAGCTGACGGAAGCAAGTAAGCACATCGTATTCGAGGAGACCAAGGAAGGCCTTAATATCAATATTGTCGACCAGGACGGCCGCTCGATGTTTCCGGAAGGCTCCAAAGACCCATACGAGCGCACGCGGAGCATCATCGAGAAGATCGCCGGTCCGTTGAAGCAAGTGCCCTACCGGATTTCGATTACCGGGCACACTGCGGCCTCGCAGGAGGCGCCAAAGTCGGATTACGGGCCGTGGGACCTCTCCGTGGATCGCGCCAACGCCGTCCGCGAGATTCTGGAAGAGCAGGGTTATCCATCATCGCGAATTTACGAGGTGGGCGGCAAGGCCGACACAGATCCGCTGTTTCCTGACGATCCGTATATCGCGGCGAACCGCCGCGTCACTATTACTTTGATGCATGAAGCGCCGCCGGTTCCGCCCAACCTGGCGCCTTAAGCGGCAAGCTCCCAGCCGGCAGACCGCGGCCAGCGCTATTCGCCTAAGCCTTTGATCCATTATAGTGAAATCGTTACGCCGGCCGCGTGTGATCTTAAGGTCGTGCCGTCATTATGGGCTGCCGCGAGAGTGGCTCAACAGTCGCGGTGCGAATATTTCGGCACCAGTGCCCGATGACTCTCGGATATGAACGGTGTATAGGCGCGGCCCGGCATCGGTCGCGATGCCGCATCAGGAGCAGGGCAGCGTCCTGCCTCGAAATTCATGGCAACTAGTGTAAGCGCTCCCGCCGCTGGGAACGATATGACGGCGGATAGCGATGGTGCCGCCTCGTCCCACGCGGGCTTATGGACGCTGGCGCTCGGCAGCATCGGCGTCGTTTACGGCGATATCGGGACTAGTCCGCTCTATGCCTTTCGTGAAGCCATCACGGCGGCGTCGCCGGGCCCGGATCAGGCGGAACTCGTCCGCGCCGCTGTGCTCGGCGTCGCGTCGCTCATTCTTTGGGCGCTGTTCATCATCGTCACTCTGAAATACGTCGTCATCTTGCTGCGGGCCGACAATAACGGTGAAGGCGGCACGCTCACGCTCATGGCGCTGGCATCGCGTGCCGTGGGCCGGATGAGCAGGGCCGCCGGCGTTGTGGCGCTGCTCGGCATTATCAGTGCGGCGCTGTTCTACGGTGACGCGGTGATCACGCCGGCCTTGTCGGTTCTGTCCGCGGTCGAAGGTGTCGACGTGGTAACGCCGGCGCTTCACGAATATGTCGTGCCGGTGACAGTGGTGATCCTGATCGTCCTGTTCGCGGTGCAATCGCGCGGCACTGCCAAAGTCGCGGCGCTATTCGGACCGATCATGCTGATCTGGTTCGCGGCGATTGCGTTACCCGGATTGGTCTGGATCGTCAAAGTTCCTGGCGTGCTGTGGGCGCTCAATCCTTTTTACGGCATTTATTTTCTGCTCAATCACGGCATCGTTGGACTATTCACGCTCGGCGCCGTCTTCCTTGCCGTCACCGGCGCGGAGGCGCTTTATGCCGATCTTGGGCATTTCGGCCGCCGTCCGATTCAAGTCGCGTGGATCGCGCTGGTTTTGCCGTCGCTGGCTATCAATTATCTGGGGCAGGGCGCGCTGATCTTCGCCAATCCGAAGGCGATCACGAATCCGTTCTTCCTGCTTTATCCGGACTGGGCGCTGATCCCCATGGTGGTACTGGCAACGCTTGCGACCGTGATCGCGAGCCAAGCTGTCATCACCGGAGCCTATTCGCTGACCAGCCAGGCAATTCAACTCGGCTTGTTGCCGCGCTTCGAGGTGCGTCACACCTCCGCCGAGCAAGCCGGTCAAATCTACATGCCGCGCGTCAACGGATTATTGCTGCTCGCTGTGCTGGTTTTGGTTGCGCTGTTTCGTTCGTCGAGCGCGCTGGCGTCGGCTTACGGCATTGCCGTGACCGGCACTATGGTCGTCACCTGCACGATGGCTTTCATTGTCATCTGGCGGATGTGGCGCTGGTCGCCGTTCGCGGCGGCGGCCCTGATGGTGCCGTTTCTGGTGATCGATTTGACATTCTTGTCGGCCAATATGCTCAAAGTCGTGCAGGGCGGCTGGGTGCCCCTGCTGCTGGGCGGCATCGTCATGGTGGTGATGTACACGTGGCGCCGTGGCAGCAGGATCCTTTTCACCAAGACGCGGCGGCTCGAAACGCCGCTCGACGATCTGGTGCGCATCTTGGAGAAGAAGCCGCCGCTGCGCGTGCCGGGCACCGCGGTGTTCCTCACCAGCGACCCCAAGAGCGCGCCGACGGCGCTGCTGCACAGCCTCAAGCACTACAAGGTGCTGCACGAAAAGAACGTCATTTTATCGGTCGAGACCACGCACACGCCGCGGGTCGGATCGGACAAGCGGGTGCGCATAGAGCCGGTCGGCTCGACCTTCACGCGTGTGCAGTTGCGTTTTGGTTACATGGAAATGCCGAACATTCCCAAGGCGCTGGCCATCGCGCGCAAGCTCGGCTGGCAGTTCGACATCATGTCGACATCGTTCTTTTTATCCCGGCGCACACTGCGGCCGGCGCCACATTCGGGCATGCCGCGCTGGCAAGACCGGCTGTTCATCACGCTGGCACGCTCGGCGAACGATGCCACCGACTATTTCCAGATTCCCACCGATCGCGTGGTCGAGGTCGGTACGCAAGTCACCGTCTAAGCGCACCATCGTCTGAGGTCTGGCGCCGCTAGGGCTTAGGTCGTAAGCTTGATCGAGCCTTCTCAGGGAGCTGCCGATGCCCGAGCAAACCGCCAGCGTGCGCGATCTGACGCCGCAAGAGGTGGCGCGCGGGCTTGATGAAGGCCGCATTATCCTGGTCGACGTCCGCGAGCCGAATGAGACCGCGTTGGAGCGAATTCCCGGTTCCGTGCTGATACCGCTATCGGCTTTTGACCCCGCCGAGATACCGGCGCCGGCCGGCCGCGATGTGGTCTTTAGCTGCCGGTCTGGCCGCCGGTCGGTGACGGCTTCGCTGGCGGCCCAGGAGCAGGGCTTCGCCTATGCCAGCCATCTGGCGGGCGGTATTTTGGCGTGGAAAGCCGCCGGACTGCCGACTGAAACCTGATGAAATCCCGGCGGCCGTTCATCCTCGCGTCCATGAAAAAACGAAGCCTGGTCGCCGTTTGCACGGGAGCCAGCGGATTTGCGCTGGCGTTCGGTGTTGCCTGGTTTGCGCTTTCGTCGACGCCCGCGCGGCCGGCCCAGCGGGTGGTCAACTATTACAACTGGTCGGACTACCAGGACCCTTCGGTGCTCGACGACTTCACCAAACAGACCGGCATCGCGGTTCGCTACGATACGTTCGATTCTAACGATACGCTCGAGGCAAAATTATTGGCCGGGCAATCCGGCTATGACGTCGTCGTGCCCAGCGCCTATTTTCTCGCCCGGCAGATTAAAGCCGGCATTTTTCAAAAACTGGACAAATCGAAGCTGCCAAACCTTGCTTATGTCTGGCCGGAGATCGCGCGACAACTCGCATTCTACGATCCCGGCAATCAATACGCCGTCGACTACATGTGGGGAACGACGGGTATCGGCTACAACGTCAAGGACGTGAAGCGGATTTTAGGTCCCGATGCGAAAATCGACTCCTGGGACTATGTCTTCAATCCCGACAAGATCAAGAAATTCAAGGATTGCGGCATTCACCTGTTGGATTCGTCGGACGACATCATGTCGGCTGGACTGCATTATCTGCACCTCGATCCGAACACCAGCGACCCTGGCGATCTGCAGAAGGTGACCGATCTCCTCCTCAAGATCAGGCCGTATGTGCGCAAGTTCCATTCCTCGGAATACCTCAATGCGCTGGCGACCGGCGAGATTTGCTTCGCCGTCGGCTATTCCGGCGACGTCAAGCAGGCGCAACGACGGGCGCTCGACGCCAAAGGCGGGATTGAGATCGGCTATTCGATACCGAAAGAGGGCGCGCAATTATGGTTCGACACTCTCGCCATTCCGAAGGACGCGCCGCATCCCGAGGAGGCGCTCGAGCTTATCAATTATCTCATCAAGCCCGAGGTCGCGGCGAAGAACACCAATTACGTCTGGTACGCCAACGGCGACAAGCCCGGTCAACTCATTGATCCGTCAATTCTCAACGATCACACGATCTATCCGGACGCCGCGACGATGGCGAACTTCTACACCATCGTTGCGCACGATTCGAAGACGCAGCGGCTGATCAACCGGCTGTGGACCCGGGTCAAGACCGGAGAATGAGCTAGCGATCCTGCGACAATAAAGCGCCGAACAAGTGGCCGGCCAAAGCGCTAACTGAGTGCTGCGGGCGTTGAATGTGCTGTAATATCGCGGCTCAAAGCGACAAGAGTTCGCGGCGATACAGGGGGGGCCATGGGCAGATTGATTGGCACGTCAAAGCCGTCACGGCGCCGCATCGTCAAAGGCGCGGCGGCACTGGCGGCCGGCATTGCTGCGCCGGCGCTGCTTCGGGTCCGGTCGGCCTATGCGGATTATCCGGAGCGGCCGGTGAAATTTGTGGTCGCCAACACTCCCGGCGGACCATCCGACATCGTCGCGCGGCTCGTCACTGCGGCGCTCGAACAGTCGACCGGCAAGACATTTGTGGTCGACAATCGCGGCGGCGCCGGAGGCAACATCGGCATGGAATATGTCGCGCACTCCGATCCGGACGGCTACACCGTCCTGCTGGCGACCAATGCCGTGTCGGTAAATGTCGGTCTCTATAATCACCTGCCGTTCGATCCGGTGAAGGACTTCGTTGCGGTCAGCGAACTGGCGACCTCGCCGAATACCTTCGCAGTCAAGGCCGATCTTCCGGCAAAGACGATGAAAGAGTTCGTAGCGCTCGCCCGTGCCAATCCCGACAAATACAATTGTTCGACACCGCCGATCGGGACCACGGCGCAGCTGCAATTCGAGCTTCTGAAAATCCGCGACAATCTGCCGAAACTCGCAGACATCGTCTTCAAGGGCGGCGGCGACGCCATTACCGCACTGCTCAGCGGTACTGCGCAAATGTGCTCCGGCTCGCTGGCGCCGGCTTTACCGCATATCAAGGCAGGAACATTGCGCTGCCTAGCGGTGTCCGCCGCCGACCGCTGGCCGGATCTCGCCGATGTGCCGACCATGGAGGAGGCGGGTTATAAGGATTTTGTCTTTGCCGTCGATTGCGTGCTGCTGGCACCGGCGAAGACCCCGCCGGGCAACGTCAAATGGCTGGAAGCGGAAACGCTGAAAGTTCTCAAGACGGCGGACATGAAGGACAAACTGTACAAAGCCGGCTTTCTGGTCCGCCCTCAAGGCGCCGACGCTGCCTGGGCCCGGGTGACCAAGGAAATTACGATGTTCACGCAAATCATAAATCAGGCCGGCATCAAGAAGATGTAGCTGGGCTCATCAAAGACATCGATGTGGATAGTAAGTAACTTCTCCTAGTGGAGCGGATTTGACATTCGCTACCCACCCAGCCGCAAACTCGTGAAGCGAATGTCAAATCCAAAAGCTCCATTAGGACTGACATTTGCTAGTGGTCCTTTGATTCTAACATTTGCATAATGGCATGCCGGACAAGGGTGCAAATGGTAGAATCGGACCACTAGGGGCAACATCTGAGTTTCCCAATTTCGCAACGAAGATTACGGAGAATTCATAACGCTCCAGTAGGAGTGGCAATCATATGCGCTAACGTCATGTGAACGAGTGCCATGCGAACGACTGCCATGCAAACCAGTAGCCTGCGATCCACGGACAATGTCTACTACTGCCGAAAAGGGCCAAGCACGCCGTCGCCATGGCTCGGATTGCGCAACAGCGCGGCTTCGAATTTCTCAAGGCCAGATTTTATGTGACCGGCGATGCTCTCATCGGGGTCGCCCTGGCGAAATTACCGGCTTTGACCGCAGCCCTGACGGCGATGCTCGGTAATCTGCCGCCGCATGTGATCTGATGCTTAGCGCCAGCGGCGATGCAGCCAGAGCCACTGTTCCGGATATTGCCGAATCCAGCCTTCGATCACTGATGTAATCGCCTGCATGGTGCCCTTGATGTCGATCCGGCCGCTGGCGTCCCGGATTGGCTCGACCGGTTCCGATATTTCGCCCCAAAAGCTGTTGCCGTCAGGTTTGCGCACCACGCGCATGCCATAAATCGGCAAGCCGGTCTGCCGCGCCAGCATCGCGATCAGCGGATTGGCCAGGCACGGCCGGCCGAAGAACGCGACTTCGACCCCCTTGCTGTAGTGCTGGTCCGCAAGCATGCCGACATGGACGCCCGACTGGAGAAGCCGCGCCAGTCTAACCGGCGCGTCGAGGGCGGTGGGGATGAGTTCGCCCATCAGCGGCTCGCGGAGCTTGACGATAACGTCGTTGACGGCGGCGATATTGGGGCGCCGGTACAGCACCGCTGATTTCACGCCGATGAGTTTCGCCCCGACCCCGGGCAGTTCCCAATTGGCCAGATGCGCGGCAAAGCCTATCGCCGCGGTGCCGGTTTTCATCAGGCGATCGTGGCGCTCCTTTGATTCCGGAGGATAGGTGATGACGTCCACCGTCGGCTTGCCGAAACCCTCAACGGAGAACTCATCAAGATGCGCGAACTCAACGGCGATGCGGCCAAGATTGTCCCAGACACCGCCAAGAATCTTCTCGATTTCGGCGGCGGATTTTTCGGGAAAGGCGAGACGCAACTGCTCACGGCCGATGCGATGCTCCCTCATCAGAGGGCCGATTTTGCGCATCAAGGCGCCGGCGAAATTGGCCGTGCGCCTGCGATCGGTGTGCTTGACCGCGCCGAGCAATCCGACGGTGAGCGCACCTGCCGTCGCGTCGAGCAGGTGCTTGAAGCGTCCGCCGCGCATCAGAACATAACGATGATCTTGCCGAAAACCTGCCGGCTTTCGAGCCGCGCCAGGCCGCGCTCAAACTCCGAGAGCGGGACTTCGGTATCGATCACCGGGGTGAGGCCGTCGGCCATCTTGGCGAGGCTCTCGCGAATATTGCGGAGCGAGCAGCCGAACGAGCCAAAGATGCGATATTGCTGCAGATACAGCTGGAACAGGTTCATCGTGATCGATTGGCCGGACGTCGAGCCGCAGGTGACCAGCCGGCCGCCACGTTTGAGGCAAAGCAGCGAGCCGTTGAAGGTGTCGGGGCCGACATGCTCGAACGCGACGTCGACGCCCTTTTTGCCGGTGAGCTTGCGTACGATGCTTTCGAAGCGATCGGTCTTGTAATTGATGACGTGATCGGCGCCGAGCGCTTTTGCCTTCTCGGCCTTGGCGTCGTCACCCACGGTGGTGATGACCGTGGCGCCGACGGCCTTGGCCATCTTGATCGCGGTGGAACCGATGCCCGAGCCGCCGGCCTGCACCAGAATGGTCTCGCCCGGCTCGAGCTTGGCGTTGTCGAACAGCATGTGCTGCACGGTGCCGAAAGCCACCGGCGCACAAGCGGCGTCGCGAAAGCTCACGCCGTCCGGTATTGGCACCACGAGCCGCGCCGGCATGTTCAGCAAATCTCGGGCAAAGCCGTCGACGTGGAAGCCCATGATGGACGCAACGTTCTCGCAAAGATTGTCGCGGCCTTCGCGGCAGGCCTTGCAGGTTCCGCACGTCAGCGCGCCATAGGTAACGACGCGGTCGCCAGCCTTGCTCGACGTAACGCCCGCGCCGACGGCGGCAATTTCGCCCGCGGCTTCGACTCCGGCGATCAGCGGCAGCTTGCGCTTGGCAAAGGCCATGCCGCGCCAGCCCCAGACGTCGATGTGGTTAAGTCCGATCGCCTTGATGCGGATTTGCACTTCGCCGGCCGCCGGCGGTGGCGGCGCCGCGACATCGAGGAGTTCGATCTTGCGGTCGGCGACAAGAGTGAGCGCCCGCATCGTACGGGACGGCGTCTCGCCCGAACGTTCAGCGATCGCTGCTGCGGTCGTGCCGGTCACGCCGGCTCCCGCGCCAGGACCAGCGAAATGTTCTGGCCGCCGAAGCCGAATGAATTGGAAATCGCCCGTTCGATGCGTGCGTCGCGCGCCTCGTTCGGTACCACATCGAGCGGGATCGCCGGATCGGGTGTGCGATAATTTATCGTCGGCGGGATGCGCTGGTGCTCAAGCGTCAGCGCCGTAACCACGGCCTCGACCGCACCGGCCGCGGTCAGCGTGTGGCCGATCATCGATTTGTTCGACGACATCGGGATGCCGCGAATGCGTTCGCCGAACACGGTGGAAACGCCGAGACATTCCATCTTGTCGTTCTCGGGCGTCGAGGTGCCGTGGGCGTTGATATAGTCGATGTCTTCGGGCCCGACGCCGGCATCGGCGAGCGCGTTGCGCATGCAGGCAATGACCGGCTTGCCGTCGGGGCTCGACCGGGTTCGATGAAACGAATCCGATTTTTCGCCACAGCCTTCGAGAATGGCGAGCACCTTGGCGCCGCGCGCCGCCGCGTGGTCGTAATCTTCAAGCACCAGTGCGGCGGCGCCTTCGGCGAGCACGAAACCGTCTCGGTTCTTGGAAAACGGCTTTGAAGCTTGCTCCGGCGGGTCGTTTTGCGTCGACAGTGCCGACAGCAGCGAGAAGCGAACAAGGGATTCCGGCGTCAGCGATCCGTCGGCCCCGACCGCGAGCACGGCCTGGCATTCGCCGCGGCGGATGGCTTCGACACCCAGCTGGATTGCGGTGCCGCCGGAAGCGCAAGCCGTGGTCAGCGAGATCGGCGAGCCTTCGGTGCCGAAATGCGCGGCGAGATTTTCGCCGATGATGCCGTATTTGATGGTCTCGTAGATCGGCGAGAATTGCGGCTTACGCGCCACCTGCATCAGGTCGGGATAACTCGCATCGCGGCCGGGCGCGGCCTCCTCGGCAAGCTGCACGCGGTAATGCCACTCGATCTCAAGAGGCGGCAACGCCAAAAACAGCGGGCCCGGGAAATTGCCTTTGGAACCGATGTTGGCCTGTGTGATTGCTTCCTCGCAAGCAAGAAACGCGAGACGTTCGGACAGTTCCGCAGGCGGCATGTAGTCCTTGTAAACGTCGTTGACGGTGCCGGCGATGGTGGTGCGTAGTGCGTCGAGCGGAAAGCGCGAAATGCGCCGGATGCCGGATTTGCCGGTAGAGAGTTTTTCCCAGTTATCGGTCTTGCCGACGCCGAGTGAGGTGACGAGGCCCATGCCGGTAACGGCGATAACCGGCCTACCGGCTTTGTCGCGTTTGGCTCTTGCCATGGCTGCTCCCCTCAATTCACCCGTTCGAGCAACGCCAGCCCTTCGCCACGCCAGTTGCCGACGCTGGTAACGACGACCTGGGACAGACCGGGCGGACTTTCACCCGTGTCACCCGATCCTGCCGGGGCGAATAGCTTGCGGTGCTCGATCACCGCGCAGCCGATACCCAGATTGGCCATAAACTGAGTATCGACACCATGCCCGATATACGTGCCGGTGTTGCGGATCGGAAGGCCAATATCCTTGAGGGCTGACTGCTCGGCGGTAGTCGCCGGTTCGAACCCGGAGGCCCCGGAAATCACGGCGGCATGCGGCCGGTCCACTTGTGGCGCGATGGCGTCCCATTGACGGCGCAACGAAATCTCGGCCTGGCCCGGTTTGCGTAGGTTGCGGTCGGAAAACACCCGCGAAATACGCGCCCGCGGCCGCGCACCGCGAGCTTTGGCGTGTTCTTCGCTTTCCAGCACCAGGAACGCCCCTACCGTGGCAAAGGCGATGCCGCCGTCGGGACCGCGGTCCCAAACCGGCGCAAACTTGTCCTTCAAAACCACGCTGCCGAGTTCGAAGGCCAACAGAACGTCCCAACGGGCGCCGTTATAGGCGCCGCCGACCAGAGTCAGTTCGCTTTGACCCGCGGCGATACGCGCCTGCGCCACCCGGATCGCATCGACGCCGGCTGACTCCTCCCCCATGAAGGTGCGTGAGGAACCAACGACGCCGTGCACCAGCGAGATATTGCCGGCGAGAAGGTTCGGCAATTGCGCCAGGAACAAAGTTGGACGCAGGTCGCTCATTAGCCGCTCGTTGAGGAAAGCGCCGGGCGTATTGGTCTTGAGCACGCCGGCCATGATCGCGGTATCGACTGCGGTGTCGCGCTCGCCGCCGCCTGCGGCCACGATCATGTCGGCGCGGTCAAGCAGTTCCGCATTGCCGGCGACGCCGGCATCGGCGAGAGCCATGCCCGCGGTATAGACGCCGACCCGTTGCCACGTCTCCATCTGGCGCTGATCGCTTTTTTTGGGGATGTATTTATCGAAGCTCATCGGCGCGAGCGGGTGCACGATGTAAGGCGCAAAGCTCTTGTCGTCGTAGACCGCCGCATCGCCGTGCGCGAGGCGATTCCAATTCGCTTCCAGCCCCTCGCCGAGGCAGGTAAGCAGGCCGACGCCGGTGACCCACACCTCGTGGCGTTCGCTCACTTGGCGAACTCCTTAGCCGGGAAATTGATGCGCTCCGCCCACTCCCAAAGTCCGGCACGCAGCTCGGGACTGGGGTAGGGGATGATCCGATAGGTCAGCGTGGCGTCGCAGATAGCGGTGCCTTTGCGCCAGCCCTTGGCTTCACCGATGGCGTAGCCTGAACCCTCATGCACAACCTTGCCTTCGAATTCGAGTTCGTCGCCGGGAAAGACCGCGCAGCGAATCTTGCCTTCCTTGACGCCGGCGAGCGCCGGCAATCCGGTAAAGCCGGTGAGCGCGCTGACCAGCCAGCCGGTCGTTTGCGCCATGCATTCGATCAACAGCACGCCCGGCATCAGCGGATAGCCGGGAAAGTGCCCCTCGAACACCGGGCTCTGTTTTGGCACCGTGCAGACCGCTCGGGTAACGCGTTCGCCGACGTCGACGCGGACGAAGCGGTCGATCATCTGAAAATATTCAAGGCGCATCGGCGCGCTCAGGCGCCCTTGGCAGCGATCAGCTCGTCGATCCGCTCGCAAAGGTTCTTCAGCACGAAATACTGATCGGTCGTTGCCTTGCCGTCGTTGACCTCCTGCGTCCACTGTTCGAGCGGAAGCTTGATGCCGAACGCCTTGTCGATGGCGAAGGCGATATCGAGGAAGTCGAGGCTGTCGATCTCGAGATCGTTGATGGCATGGCTTTCCGGCTTGATATTTTCACGCGGGATATCGCAAGTTTCCGCAATGATTTCAGCCACTTTATCGAACGTGGTGGACATCAGGCGCGCTCTTGGTCAGTAGCGGAATAAAAGCGCCGGCCCAGCACCGGCGCGAGTAAGCCCGGATTGCGTCGGGCTCCCTCAATGTGAAGGCCCCGTATAGCGAAGCTGGCCGGTAAGTTCAACGGCGCCCAGCAGCCAAAAATCGGTCAGAGGGGGCCGTGGCCGATGCAGATTCGCACTTTCCGTCAATCGTTTATTCGGCGGCTTTGGTGGCGAAGCGAGGCCGCCGTGCTTGATCGGCCAAGCCATATTACCTATGCAACGCGAAAGACGTCGGCCAAAAGAGATCGGCCAAAAGACATTGGCCACAAGTTCGGCTGGATTCAGCCAGGAGTCTGCAATGCCGCAGGCGCGGGTGCGCAAGCGCTGTTTCGTGCAGATGACCGGTTACGAGCCGGTCGGACCGGAACGCCAGCATCACCGCTTTATTCGGGAAATGGCGCGGTTTCACAAAGCTTGGAACCTGAAAGGCAGCGTTTCGCCGCCGCGACTGTCGGCGGATGGGGCGGTGGCGAGTTGGACCGTGGAGACGTCCGGCCCGGACTGGCGGGTAACGACGGATTTTCACTGGTTCCGTTGGGACGACTTCGTCACCGCCGACAGCGCGAGGAGCGACTGGCTGCGCTTTCCGCTCGGCATTGCTGCACTGATGGAATTCATCCTGACTGGAACGGTGACCAGGTATTTCGTCATCGCCTGGCGCTATGGCGGGTTTTTCCTTTTCCCGCTGCTCTACCTCGTCGGCATGGCATGGTTATCCATCGGACTCTCACGCTTTACGGTGGGGCATCTCGCTCTGCCTTATCCGCTTGTGACCGCTCCTGTTCTGTGGCTGGCGATCTTCGTCGCTTTGCGGCTTACGTTCGGCCGCTACGTCCACATCGGCTACGCGCTGGACGACTGGCACTTCGCCCGCGACTTGGCGCACCGCGTCCGGCCGCAAGTCGATGCCCGGCTCGATCGTCTCGGCGAACAATTGGTGCGGCTCATCCACGAAACCGATGCGGACGAAATCGTCGTCCATGGCCACAGCCTCGGCGCGCCGCTATCGCTGTCCGTCGTCGATCGCGCCTTGCGGCTCGATCCGCAGCTTGGGGCACGCGGCAAGCCGCTGCATATCGTTTCGACCGGATCGTCGCTTTTGAAGGTGGCGCTTCACCCCGCCGCCGGTTGGTTGCGCGAAGCCGTCGGCCGACTGGCCGAGGCGCCATCGGTCTACTGGGTCGAGTATCAGGCGCTGGTCGATATCATCAACGTCTACAAGGTCGATCCGCTGGTTGCCCTGGGAATGGCGGCGACCGGCAAGCCGGTCGTCAAAATATTCCGCATACGCAAGATGGTGGAGGAGCATACCTATCGCCGCTTTCGGCTCAATTTTCTTCGCGTTCATCGCCAAGCGGTCATGGGCAATGAGCGACGCTATTTCTACGACTATTATATGCTGTGCTGCGGCCCGCTGTGGCTGCGTAACTGGGTGGAGAGCCCGGAGCAATCGGTTGCGGCGTTTGCGGACGAGGGCGGATTGATAGAGACGCGATTGTCCGATCAGCGTGTCGCAGCGTTGCCTGCGGCGGCGGCGGACTTTAGGCCATGACGCCGACGCTTTCGAAAATCGTCTGGCTTATCTTCGTCATCGGTTGGGCCCTGCTGCGGCTCAACCCAAATCGGCGCGCACGCAAGACAGCCGTGCGACACTCCGCTCGTGACGTCCGCGAGTTCCTGCTGCTTGCTATGTCGTTGACCGGGCTAGGCATCCTGCCGGGCATTTATGTGGCGACGCATTTCCCGCGTTTCGCCGACTATCCGTTCTTTCCGGTAGCGAGCTACCTCGGAATCGCTGCCGTTATCGCCAGCCTTTGGTTGTTTTACCGGACACATCGCGACCTCGGCCACAACTGGTCGGTTAGTCTCGATCTGCGCGAGCGCCATACCCTGGTCACATCGGGGATTTACGCGACAGTCCGGCATCCGATGTATGCCGGATTTTGGCTGATGGCGCTGGCTCAGGCGCTGCTGTTGCCTAATTGGGTGGCAGGCCCAGCCGGGCTGATCGGATTCGGCTTGCTGTTCTTCGGTCGCGTACGACGTGAAGAGGAAATGATGATTACCGCCTTTGGCGAGGAATACCGCGTCTACATGCGTCGAACCGCGCGCGTGGTTCCCTGGCTCTACTGACGGCATACTTCAGTGGCATTTTTGCTACAGGTTGGCGTCGTATCGTAAGGCATAGACGAATCGAGGGGGTAATTCGGCGCGGAATCTGGCAGTGCAATATGAAACGCTTAGAATGGAGTTGCTTGGCCCGGCTCGGGGCCGGGCAGTGTGGGCCCGTGAGGAAGTCATGAGAAACTGGTGGCGTCTTACTGCGATCGGCGCGATGACGGCAGGCCTGATGCTGGCGTTTGGGTCTACCCCGAGCATGGCGGCACCGCGCGCGCATGTTTACCTGCTGCGCGGACTTCTGAATATCTTTTCGCTCGGCATGGACACGCTCGCTGACCAGCTGAACAAGCGCGGCGTCTACGCAACCGTCGACAATCATTCCGATTGGCAGTCGCTGGCCGATAGCGCGGCGGCCAATTACAAGGCCGGTCGAGAAGGACCGATTATCCTGATCGGTCATTCGCTGGGCGCCGATGCCGTCATGGAGATGGCCGCCTATTTGGGACGCCGGGACGTGCCGGTGGCGCTGGTGGTGCCATTCGACGGGACCGCCTCCTTTCCCGCCTCGGCGAACGTCGCCCGGGTCCTCAATTTGAGCCAGCACTATTGGATGAGCCGGGGCCCGGGCTTCCATGGTTCTCTGATCAATGTCGATTTGCGCGGTGACCCGAACATCGATCATTTGAATATCGACAAGTCCCCCCGACTGCATGCGCGGGTGATCGCCGAAGTGCTTGCCATTGTCGGTTCGCATCGGGTCGAGCAGCGTACCGCCAAGCCGGAAAATGCCGAGCCGGCCAAAGGGCGGGAAAAGTCGAGTGAAAAGTGGAGTGAAAAGGCGGACGAAAAGGTCGGTGACGGCGTCGCCCGGGCGGCGGTCAAGCCGTTGGCGGACAGCGGCACACCGGTCATTGCCGGGCCGGAGCGCGGCAGCAAGTAACGGCTTCGGACCAGCCTGCCGCTGCGAAACCTGTGAATTCGGCGCAATAAGGCGAAGGCGTGATTCGGAAAATGCGTCCCCTCGGACGCAGTCTGCGAGGGCCAGCGGTTTTCCGAAAAGATCTTGCTCCAGCGAAGAACCTTAAACCGTCATCCGAGATGGTCTAGGGCTGCACCGGGTTCGGCAAGTCGATGGGCGCGCAATTGGCGCGGCCCTGCATGACGCAATCCTGATCGCGCTGCATGTCCGCGATGGTGTCGGCAAGCCATACGCTAGAGCCCATCAGAAACGTCACGACTGCCAGTGCAACGAAGTTCATCAGCATGCGCTGCCGATAGTCGACGACTTCTTCCTGTTCTTCCGGGTCATCGTTTTCGTGTTCCCGCTCATAGCTGGCGAAATCGTCTTCCAACTCGGCAGCTAAGCCGGCGTTGGGTCCGAAGCGTTCGGGCAACTGGATGGGTCCCGGCGTCCCTCGCCGCCGAAACGGCAGGACCTGCCCGAAGGTCCCCGGGTCGTCCAAGCCGGGCCGGTTTACGGCGGCCTGCGAGCTGCGCTGAGTCATGACTATAAGATACGCCTCCGCGATTAAATTTCTAACCCCGGAAATCGGCCATTTCTCTAAGATAATGCACGAATTCCCCCGCCTGGTTCCCCGCCATTCCCAACATGCGGTCGGATGCCCTAGGCTCGGGCTTACGAGGGTGCCACCCCGGCTATGGCGGCGCTGGCGACGGTGCGCGCGTGGTTCGGCCGCCCAAATGCGGCTTTGGCGGCAGTTGCCGGTTTGCTCGCACGTGGGAGCGGCCCCGGCGCCTGAGCAGGCTACCGCAGGGAGAGAAGATTCGTGAGGAATTTCAGTGCGCAGTCGATCTTTCGTGCCATCGGCGTGGCGATCTTGGTTATGCCAGCAATGGCCTTGCTTGCGGCACCGGTCCGGGCAGGGGATTACAATGTCGGCCCGATGCAGATCGCTCAGCCGTGGGTGCGGGCGACGCCGAAAGGCGCGGCGACCGGGGCCGGCTACATGACAATCACCAACAAGGGGTCGGCGGCAGATCGCGTAAGTTGTGCGTCGGACGAGGCCAGCGCGCACTGTCAGATTCACAGCACGACCATGACCGGGGGCATCATGGAAATGCGGCCCGTGGAGGGAGGGCTGGAAATAAAGCCGGGCGAGACTGTCATCTTAAAGCCTGGCGGCTATCACATCATGTTCGTCGACCTGAAACATCCGCTGGTCCAGGGACAGGCGGTCGAGGTCACGCTGAAATTCGACCATGCGGGCGTCGTCGATATCGTTTGTCCGATCGCCGGGATCGGCGCGCCTGCCCCCGCGGTCGCCGCCGGAGGCGGCAGCACGATGATGCAAGGTCCCGGCGGCGCCATGAGCGCGCCGGGCGGCGGCATGCAGATGAACAAGCCCTGATCCGGCGCCACGGACCGGCGCAGCCGGTCGCGCGGCGGATCGCTCATCGTTTCGGCTATTTCGGCTCGGCGAACGGCAGCTTGGTTCCTTCCGGCAGCGGCGCCTTGAATGTGTTGAGCAGCATCGACACCATCGAGTAGTAGCCGAGGAGGCCGACCAGTTCGACGGTCCCGGCGTTGCCCAGGAGTTTTTTCACTCGGTTGAAGACTGGCGTGCTGACACGCTTCTTTGCGTGAAGCTCTTTGACGAACGCGTAGATCGCCATTTCGTCCTTCGGGGCGGATTTCGGCGGCCGGCCGGCCTGGAGTGCGCGGATGGTTTCCGGCTTGACCCCGGCCTTCTCGCCGAGGATGGCATGGGCCACCCACTCGTACTGGGCCTTCCAATGTGCAGCGACACAGAGCGTCGCCATTTCCAAAAGGCGCGGCGGAATGCTGGTCTTGAACCGCAAATGGCCACCGAGCGTTTGCGCCAGTTCGCCCAGGACAGGCGAGTGCAAATAGATGGCGAACGGGCCCGACAGCTTGAACACGCCGCGCGGACCGGACCTTATGGATTCCGCCAGCGCACGCTGATCGGCGGTGAAAGTCTCCTCTGACAATTCAGGCAGGCGGGGCGATTGCATACTCTTGGGCATGGTTTCCTCTTCAAGCGGCGCGCTGGCCGGGACCGGGATTGTAGCGTTTGCTCAGAACCTGTCAGCGGCCCTCTCGGCTATTTTCTTGCGACGAGATCGATGAGGGCGGACATGCCGACATGCGACGAACCTTCACTGACGACGCTGTCATGCTCGGAGATTTCAATTTGCGTCATGTCGCCGAAGGCCGCTTCGAGGACAGCCCGCGTATACATCCGATCCGCCTCCTGCGGGCCGCCGGTGCGATAGCGCAGCTGCTCGGGTCGATAGCCGTGCAGCAACAGAAGGCCGCCGGGCTTGAGCGCGCGCTTGATGTTGGCGAACAGCTCCGACCGCTCTGCCGGTGTGACGAATTGAATGAAGATCGCCGCGATCACGTCGTAAGCGGCCAGTGGCCACCGCCAGGTCGTAACGTCCGCCAATTCGGTAGCAAGCGTTACGCCGCGTTCGGCGGCGAGAGCCCGGGATTTTTGCAGGCCGGTGGGCGAGAGGTCGATGGCAAGCACGTCGAGTCCCCGTTCGGCGAGCCAGACGCCGTTGCGGCCTTCGCCGTCGGCGATCGATAGGGCCTTGCCGGAGGCGGGAAGGCGGTGGGCCTGCGCCTTTAAAAATGCGGCAGGCTCCTTGCCGAAGGCGTAGCCAGGCGCGCTGAAACGCGTTTCCCAGCGATCCAGTTCTGACATTGCATTTCCTTCGCGAGATCAGGTCGGCAGCAGGTAGGGCGTCTGTTTTGGCATTCCACGACGGCCTGCGCTAGACCTGTTGCATGGCAGCCCAAGTCAAAATTCCAGTCAAAAGCCAAGTCAAAACTCGAGTCAAAGCCTTGTTCTTCGACGTGTTCGGCACGCTGGTCGATTGGCGCACGTCCATCGCGCACGAGGCCGAGGCGCTCCTCAAGCCGCACGGCGTCACGCTCGACTGGTCGCTCTTCGCCGACGCCTGGCGCGGTGAATATCAGGGCGCCATGGAAGAGGTGCGTTCGGGCCGCATCGCATTTTGCAAGCTCGATGTGCTGCACCGCCGCAATCTTGATATAACGCTGAAGCGCTTCGGCGTCATGGCTTTGAGCGAGGACGACAAAGACAATCTTAATCTGGCTTGGCACCGGCTCGACGCCTGGCCCGATGTGGCGAGCGGCCTTGCTCGGCTCAAGCGCAGCTACCTGCTGGCGCCGGTGTCGAACGGCAATATTTCCCTGATGGTCGATCTCGCCCGCCGCAACAATCTTCCTTGGGACGCCATCCTCGGCGCCGAGCTCGCCGGCGATTACAAGCCGAAGCCGAAAGTCTATCTTGCGGCCGCCGCCGCATTCGATCTGACGCCGGACGCTTGCATGATGGTCGCCGCTCATTCCAACGACTTGGCCGCCGCTGCGGCACTCGGCCTTCGCACTGCGCATATCGCGCGGCCCAGCGAGCGCGCCGCCGGCCGAGGCGAAACCGCCCCGAGCGTGCCCGTAGATTATGCGGTGAACAGTCTCGAAGAGCTTGCCGATAAGGCCGGCATCTGAGATCCGCGCCTCTATCCGCCCCGGCGGCCAAAAATCCTCTGCCGCGTGCTAATGCGCACGGCGGCACGCTGCATTTGACAAGCAAATATCGCCTCGGTCATCGCCTGGAGATATTTCAGGGTAGCGGTCATGACCAATGTCCCTGTTAACGTCTTGTTAACCATTGGAGCCACCATAAGCTGTGCGATCCTTGGTAGAAGTGACCTTGATCACACAATGGGGGCTTTCGCGTAAGCTATTGATATAACTTGATTAAATATGGGCGTTTCAGCCGCCGAGTGCCGGATAATCCGTGTAACCGCCGGCGCTGCCGCCGTAAAACGTCTTGCGATCCGGTGGATTGAACGGGCCATGGCGGCGGAAGCGCTCGGGCAGGTCCGGATTGGCGAGATAGAGCGTCGCGAAGGAAATCAGATCGGCCGCGCCTCCGGCAATCGCGGTATCGGCGCGCGCGAGATCGTAGCCTTTATTGCCGATCAGAACGCCGCGCCAGTGTTTGCGGAAAAATTTCAGGTCGGGTGTCTCGCCGGCGGCGACCGGATCGCTTGCTGAAGGCTCGACGATATGGAGGTAGGCGAGACCGAACCGCGCCAGAGCGCCGACCGCCACGGCAAATGTC
>JBAQHW010000317.1:0-19750 GCA_049288525.1 Xanthobacteraceae bacterium | reverse complement strand
GCCATCGACAGCGCCTGCGGCGCCAGCGCCATCGCAAACCGGGCAGACGTTCGATTCGATGTGGCCCAAACAATCGGCAACCGGTGGGGCCTCGCAATAAGCCTGTTCATGTTCGCTGCGCGCCCGGCGGGTTTGCCGCGCCGGCCCGGCGGGATGGATAAATCGCATTCCCTTTTTAGCGCTGGCCGGTCATTCACCGCATGTCGTTCACCCTCGCTATCGTCGGCCGGCCGAATGTCGGCAAATCAACGCTGTTCAACCGGCTCGCCGGCCGGCGCTTGGCGCTGGTCGACGATCAGCCCGGCGTGACGCGCGATCGGCGGGAAGCCGAGGCGAAGCTCGGCGATCTCAGGTTCAAGCTGATTGACACCGCCGGCCTGGAGGATGCCCAACGCGAAAGCCTGTCGGCGCGCATGCAGGCGCAAACGGCGACGGCGATCGCACAGGCCGATGCGATCTTGTTTCTTATCGACGTGCGCGCGGGCGCCACGCCGGCGGATCGCGCTTTTGCCGATCTGGTTCGCCGCTCGAACAAACCGGCCATCCTGATTGCCAACAAGAGCGAAGGCCGCGCCGGCGAAGCCGGCGTGCTCGAGGCTTATGCGCTTGGCCTCGGCGAGCCGGTCGCGATCAGCGCCGAGCACGGCGAAGGCCTTGCCGGCCTTTACGATGCGTTGCGGATTGCATTGCCGGACGCCACGGCGCAACCCGAGGCTCCGGCGGAACCCGCTGACGGCGCTCGGCCGGCACAGCCGATCCGTCTTGCTATTGTCGGACGGCCGAATACCGGCAAATCGACGCTGATCAACCGCTTGCTCGGCGAGGAGCGGCTGTTGACCGGGCCCGAGGCCGGCATCACGCGCGATGCGATCGCCGTCGATGTCGCCTGGCGGGATCATCGCTTTCGCATCCACGATACCGCCGGGATGCGGCGTCGCGCCCGCATCGACGAGAAGCTTGAAAAGCTTTCGGTGTCCGACGCGCTCAATGCCATCCGCTTCGCCGAGGTGGTCATCGTGCTCGTCGACGCGCAGACTCCATTCGAGGAACAGGACGTCCGCATTGCGGATCTGGTGGAGCGGGAAGGGCGCGCGATGGTCGTCGCGATCAACAAATGGGACCTGATAGATCCGGAAACGGGCGCGCTATCGCGACTGCGCGGGGCGGTCGATCGCATGCTGGCGCAGGTGAAGGGCGTACCTGTTGCCGTCGTGTCGGCCAAGAGCGGGCAGGGGCTCGATAAATTGATGGACGCGGTGCTCAAGGCTTATGAAGTGTGGAACAGGCGGGTGCCGACGGCGGCGCTTAATCGCTTCCTCGGCCACGCCGTCGAGGCTAATCCGCCGCCGGCGCAGCGCGGGCGGCGTTCGCGGCTCGATTACATGACCCAAGCCAAATCACGGCCGCCGACTTTCGTGCTGTTTTCGACGCGCGCGAGCGCGTTGCCCGAAACCTACCGCCGCTATTTGATCAACGGATTGCGCGAGGCTTTTGCGCTGCCCGGCACGCCGATCCGGCTTGCCGTGCGGGCGAAGGCCAATCCCTATGCCGGGAAGAAGAAGCGGCGGCGCTAGAGGTGAGCTGGACACCGGTTTTCCGAAAAGATCATGCTCCAACGAAAAACCTCACGCCGGCTCCAAAAATTCCAGGAACTTCCCGGTGCGAAAATCGTAAAGCTTGCCGGTTTCGCTACAGCCCGGCAGGCAAAGATCGAGGATTTTCTCGGCCACCACCTCGGGGGTAGGCAGCGTCATCGGGTCCTCGCCCGGCATGACCAAAGCGCGCATCTTGGTGCGCGTTGGGCCGGGATTGAACAGATTGACGCGCATCGCGGTCGAGGAGGTTTCGGCGGCATAGATTTGCCCCAGCGCGTTCAAGGCTGCCTTCGACACCGAATAAGCGCCGCTATAGGCGCGTGGATGGGTTGCTGCGCCTGAGGTGATCAGCGCCACGCGGCCGGCATCGGAGCGCCGCAACAGCGCATTCATGGCGCGCAGGAGATGCCAATTGGCGGTGACGTTGACCGCCATCACCTCATCCCAGTTCTGCGGATCGATGTGATCGACCGGCGAGCGCTGCCCGACCACGCCGGCATTGCCGACCAGCACGTCGAGTCGCTGATAGCGCTCGTCGATCGCGGTGGCGAGCCGATAAATGCCGGGATAGTCGCGTATATCGAGCGGAACGAGCGTCGCCGAACTGCCGGCAGAACGTACGGCGTCGTCGATCTCTTCGAGCGCACCTTGGGTCCGGCCCGTGGCGACGACATGGGCGCCTTCGCGCGCCAGCGCCAAGGTAACGGCGCGGCCGATGCCCCGCGTGGCGCCGGTGACGAGCGCGATCCGATCGGCAAGAGATTTCATGCCTCAGCTCGCCTCGGCGAGCAGCGAGAGTTGGCGCGGCGGCGTGTCTTCCGCGGTGCGGTCGGTGAGCGGCGTGGGATATTCGCCGGTAAAACAGTGATCGGTGAATTGCGGCCGCGCTGGATCGCGGGCCTTCTCGCCCATGGCGCGGTAAATGCCGTCGATCGACAAGAACGCCAGCGAATCAGCGCCGATGAATTTTCGCATGCCTTCAAGGTCATGCGTGGCGGCAAGCAACTTATCCCGCTCCGGCGTATCGATGCCGTAATAGTCCGGATGCGTAATCGGCGGCGAGGCAATGCGGAAATGCACTTCGCGCGCGCCGGCCTCGCGCATCATCTGCACGATCTTCACCGAGGTCGTGCCGCGGACGATCGAATCGTCGATCAGCACGATGCGCTTGCCGGAAACCACCGCGCGGTTGGCCGAGTGCTTGAGCCGGACACCGAGCTGGCGGATGTGCTGGGTCGGCTCGATGAAGGTACGGCCGACATAATGGTTGCGGATGATGCCGAGCTCGTAGGGAATGCCGGATTCCTGCGAATACCCGATCGCCGCCGGGACCCCGGAATCGGGCACCGGAACGACCACGTCGGCGGCCGCCGGCGCCTCGCAGGCAAGCTCTCTGCCGCTCGCCTTGCGCACGTTGTAGATGCTGCGGCCGCCGAGCGTCGAATCCGGCCGCGCGAAGTAGATGTATTCAAAGATGCACGGCCGCGCCGGCAACGGCTGGAACGGCTTGTGCGAATGGGCGCCGTCTTCGTCGAAAACCAGCACCTCGCCGTTTTCGACGTCGCGCACATATTGCGCGCCGATGATATCGAGCGCGCAGGTCTCGGAGGCCAGGATGGGACAGCCGTCGAGCTTGCCGAGCACCAGTGGCCGGATGCCCAGGGGATCGCGGGCGCCGACGAGCTTCTTATTGGTGAGGCCGACGAAGGCGTAAGAGCCTTCGAGCATCCGCAAGCCCTCGATGAAGCGGTCGACAAAGCGGTTGCGGTGCGAGCGTGCCACCAGATGCAAAATCACCTCGGTGTCGGTGGTCGATTGCATCATGGCGCCTTCGCGCACCAATTGGCGGCGCAGCGTCAGGCCATTGGTCAGATTGCCGTTGTGGCCGATGGCGAAGCCGCCGGCGTTCAATTCGGCGAATAGCGGCTGGACGTTGCGCAGAATGGTTTCGCCGGTGGTCGAATAGCGCACGTGACCGACCGCGGCATTGCCGGGCAGGCGGTCGATCACCTCGCGTCGGGAAAAGGCGTCGCCGACCAGTCCCAGCCGGCGTTCGGAATGAAACCGCTTGCCGTCGAAGGAGACGATACCGGCAGCCTCCTGGCCGCGGTGCTGAAGGGCATGCAGGCCGAGCGCGGTAATCGCTGCCGCGTCGGGATGACCGAAGATTCCGAATACTCCACACTCTTCACGCAGCCGGTCGGCGTCGGGATCGAGGAGTTCGGTCTCAGTCATGAGTTCCGGCCCTCCAGCCGAAGAAGCTCGCTATGCTGCTGGTCGGGAGCCGTATCCGGGGCGGTGTCCTGCGGATGCGGCTTCTTCAGCCTATTTAAGATGGTGTTTTCCGGGTCCTCCGGCAACATCGAGATCAGCGAGTCCCCGGTTCTTTTGAGGACCACAAGCGATTTCGCGTTCTTCACCCAGTCCGGCTGGCTGTGCTCTGGGACCAGCCAATTGAAGAATACGAAGGCCACGACCACGATAATGAGGCCGCGAGCCAGACCGAACAGGAAACCGAGCGTGCGATCGAGCGCTCCCACCCGGCTATCCAGCACCATATCGGAGATGCGTATGGTTAAGACCGAGACAACCAGGAGTGTGATCAGGAAGACTGAGCCGACCACCACGATAGAGGCGACGATATCGCTGTTGAAGTACTCTTTGGCGTAGGGAACGAGCTTGCCGTAGGAGTACAGGGTGGCCGCCGCGGCCAAAATCCAAGCCGTTATCGACAGCACCTCGCGCATAAAGCCGCGCACCATGGCGAGCAGCCCGGATATCAGCATGACCACGATAAGTATGATATCGAGCAGCGTAATCGGCATAAGTTACCAGTCCGCTCGCCAGCCAAGTGCCAAACAGGTTCCGCGCCCGCGGGCTGTATAGCCGGGCGGTGGCGCGCCGTCACCCGTCTTGTCGACCGTTCAACAGGTTCGGCTCTGGAGCAGGCTCGGAACCGTCGACCGCCCGGGCGTGGCCGGCATCAGGCCTCTTGTCCGCCGACGCGGCGAAGCGGCGGGGTGCCATTGCGGGCAATATCGGCCACCAGGTTGGCCAGAATCCCAACGGCGGACAAGGCAACGCCGTCGGGCGCCTCATTATGTGCAGCTTCCGGGACGATGGCCTTGGTGAAACCGAGCTTGTGCGCCTCCTTAAGCCTCGCCGCCGTTTGCGCCACCGGCCGCACGGCCCCCGACAACGAGACTTCGCCGAAATAAACCGCGTCGGGCGGCAGTGGGGCGTGCGCCAGCGACGACACCAGCGCCGCCGCCGCAGCGACATCGGCGGCCGGTTCGGCAATGCGCAGGCCGCCCGCGACATTGAGATAGACGTCATAGCCGGATAGCCGGACCCCGCAATGCGCCTCCAGCACTGCCAGCACCATCGACAGCCGGGCCGGATCCCAGCCGACGACGGCGCGGCGCGGCGTCCCAAGCGAGGTCGGGGCGACCAGCGCTTGAATTTCGACGAGCAGCGGCCGCGTTCCCTCAATGCCCGCGAACACCGCCGTGCCGGGGCTGCCGAGTTCGCGTTCGGACAGGAACAGTTCGGAAGGGTTGGCGACCTCGCGCAGGCCCGCCCCGGTCATCTCGAACACGCCGATCTCGTCGGTCGGACCAAAGCGGTTCTTGATGGCGCGTAAAATGCGGAATTGCTGGGATCCTTCGCCTTGGAACGACAGTACGGCGTCGACCATGTGCTCGACGACGCGCGGCCCGGCAATCTGGCCGTCCTTGGTGACGTGGCCGACCAAAATAACGGCCGCGCCGCTGCGTTTGGCGAACCGGATAAGTTCCCCAGCCGAGCCGCGGACCTGGGTCACGGTGCCCGGCGCCGCTTCGACGGTCTGCGTCCACATGGTCTGGATCGAATCGATCACCAGAAGCCGCGGGACGGCGTTCTGCGACAGCGTCGCCACGATATCCTCGACCGATGTTTCGGCCGCCACCTCGACCGCCGCGTCGGCAAGCCCGAGCCGCTCGGCGCGCAGCCTCACCTGGGCCACGGCCTCCTCGCCGGAAATATAGACCGCGCGTTGCCGCTGGCGGGCGAAGGCCGCCGCCACTTCAAGCAGCAGCGTGGATTTGCCGATGCCGGGATCGCCGCCAAGCAGCACCACCGAACCGCGCACCAGACCGCCGCCGGCCACCCGATCGAATTCGGCGATGCCGGAGGCAAGCCGCGGCGCATCGTGCGACTCGCCCTTGAGCGTCTCGACGGCGAACTGCCGGCCCTTGCGGACGGAACGGCGCGGTCCCTCCGCCCCTTCCTCGACCAGCGTATTCCACTCGCCGCAGGCTTCGCATTTACCGGACCAGCGCGCATAGGCCGCGCCGCAATTCTGGCAGATGAAATTGAGCCCGCGCGCCGCCATCCTATTCGTCCTGTGCGCCCCGATAGACGACATGCGATCGCAAACCCAGTCGCGTGAGGACCTCGTAGCCGATGGTGCCCGCTGCGGTGGCGACCTCGTCGATGCCGATTTCGCCGCCAATCAGGATAGCCTGGTTGCCACGGTGGACGCCGCCGTCGGGCAGGTCGGTGACGTCGGCGCAGACCAGATCCATCGAAATACGGCCGACAATCGGGCAGCGCTGTCCGGCGACGATCATGGTGCCGCCCGGCCGTTGATCGGTACCGCTGCCGGCGCGCATCAGCCCGTCGGCGTAGCCGAGCGCAATGACGGCGATTCGCGACGCGCGTTTCGCTGTCCATGTCGCGTCATAGCCGACTGTATCGTCGCGCGCGACGCTGCGAAGCTGCAGGATGCGGCCGCTCAATTCGACCGCGCTTTGCATCGGATTTGACCGACCGGGTGTCGGGTTGACGCCGTAAAGCGCGGCGCCGGGCCGCGCCAGATCGAAATGTCCCGAATCGCCGAGAAAAATGCCCGAGGAGTTGACCAGCGAGGCGGGCACGCCGGGATAAAGCGTATGCAATTCGCGAAACAGACGGATCTGCTTGGCATTGAGCGGATGGTCGGGAATTTCCGCGCACACCAAGTGACTCATCAGAAGTGCGATGCCGTGATGCTCGGTCTGCGCGCGCGGTGCCAGCGCCGCCGCCTCGTCGGGCGAAATGCCAAGCCGGCGCATGCCGGTGTCGACCTGCAGCGCCGCTCCACCCCGCCAGGAATGCGCGGCGACGAAAACATCCCACTCGGCGAGTTCGGTCGTCGAATTTATGACCGGCCGCGCGTTGATCTCGAGAAGTCCCTCGCCCCAATCCGGCGAGAATCCGTGGAGGACGTAAATCGCCGCCTCGGGCGCCCGCGAACGCACGGTGCGCGCTTCGGCCAGGTCGGCGACGAAGAACGTCTTACAGCCGGCTTGCGCCAGCGCGGTCGTGACCTGCTGCAAGCCCAGCCCATAGGCATCGGCTTTCACGACCGCGGCGCATTCGGCGGCGAGAAGCCGGTCAGCCAGCGCGCGCCAATTCGCCGCGATCGCCGCGAGGTCGACGGTGAGTGTGCCGCCGGTTTCCGGCGCCGTCGGAGCGGCGACCGCCGGAGCAAGCCGTTGTGCGACTGCCAAACCCGCCTCCATAGTGCCTTATGGCTGGCGCGACGGCTGCGTGTAAAGCGGAGAAAACGAGAGCGGCGGCCGCCTAGAAATCGGAACGATGCGTCGAATCCAGGTTGCCGAAGCGCGTCACCTGGGCATCGAACTGCAATTCGACCGTCCCGGTCGGACCATGGCGCTGCTTGCCGATGATGACCTCGGCCTTACCTTCGACGCGATTGCCCTCGGCAAGCCATTCGTCGAATTTCTCGCGGTTCGACTCCATCGGCTTGCGCATCTGGTGATAATATTCTTCGCGGAACACGAACAGCACCACGTCGGCGTCCTGCTCGATCGAACCCGATTCACGCAAATCTGACAATTGCGGCCGCTTGTCGTCGCGCGATTCCACCTGACGCGACAATTGCGACAGCGCCAGGATCGGAATGTTGAGTTCCTTGGCCAAGGCCTTCAGCCGCGTGGTGATCTCAGTGACTTCCTGGACGCGATTTTCGCTGGAGCGCCGGCTCGTGCCCTGCAAAAGCTGGATGTAGTCTATGACCAGGAGATCGAGGCCGCGCTGGCGCTTCAGCCGCCGCGCCCGCGCCGCCAATTGGCCGATCGACAGACCGCCGGTCTCATCGACGTAGAACGGCAGGTCTTGCAATTCTATCGACACGTCCTTGATCGTCTCGAAGTCGCTTTCGCCGATGCCACCGCGGCGGATTTTGGTGGAGGGGATACTGGTCTGCTCCGAGATAATGCGGGTGGCGAGCTGCTCGGCCGACATTTCAAGCGAGAAGAACCCGACAATGCCGCCATTGACCGACTGCATGTGGCCGTCGGCGCGCAACTCGCCTTGCCAGGCCTTGGCGACATTGTAGGCGATGTTGGTGGCGAGCGCGGTTTTGCCCATGCCGGGGCGGCCGGCGAGGATGATCAAGTCGGACTGCTGCAGGCCGCCCATGCGGCTGTCGAGGTCGGTCATGCCGGTTGCCAATCCGGACAGGCTGCCGTCACGCTGATAGGCGCGGGCCGCCATATCGACAGCCGTCGTCAACGCCTGGGCGAAACGCTGAAAGCCCGAGTCGTATCGCCCGGTCTCGGCGATCTCATAGAGTCTGCGCTCGGCGTCCTCGATATGGCTGATCGGCGTCGAGTCGACCGGCGCGTCATAGGCCGAATTGACCATCTCCTCGCCGATCGCAATCAGATCGCGGCGCATGGAAAGATCGTAAACGGTGCGGCCGTAATCCTGGGCATTGATGATCGTGGTCGCCTCGGCGGCGAGGCGCGCCAGATATTGGTTTACGGACAGCCCCGCGATGTCGGCATCCGCCGGCAAGAAGGTCTTCAGCGTCACCGGCGTGGCGATCTTGCCCGCGCGAACGAGCGAGCCGGCCAGCTCGAAAATGCGCTGGTGAATCGGTTCGAAGAAATGCTTGGGCTCGAGAAAGTCCGAGACGCGATAAAACGCCTCGTTATTGACGAGAATGGCCCCGAGCAGCGCCTGCTCGGCCTCGATATTGTGCGGCGCCGTGCGGAAGGTCGGCTCGGGCGGCGCCTGCTTGCGTGCAGTCGAATCGAATACCGGCATGATCGATCAAGACAATCGCGGGCTGTGGCCGATTTGCGGCGCGTGGCCGAAATACGGCGCGTTTCGGGGTAACACTCAACATGGCGGATGACTCGGGAACAGCAAGCGCTTCGAGCATTCACGAGCGCCAGCGTGCGGCGGACGCCCAGTCGAATAATCGAGCCGGCGGACAAAGGGAAACGCTCGTTTCGGGTTTCCCCATTACCCACTGACCGTGAGCGATGATTCCAATCGGCGCTTGACGAAGCAGGCGCGACGGCGGACGCCGCGCGCTTACTCGCCGGCGAGTCGCAGCGGCACCCTGTGGCCGGCCTCGATGCCGCGCAGCCGCGCCTCCTCGCGGCCGATGTAATCGCGGGTGGCCGGGATCAAGCCCTTGCGTTTGGCGATTTGGATTTGGAAAACCACCATGTCGCCGGCGCGGAACGCCATCTCGGAGCAGGCGAGATAGAACTCCCACATCCGCACGAAGCGCTGATCGTACAATCGGACGACCTCGTCGCGATGGGCGAGGAAGCGCTCACGCCAAGCTTTCAGCGTCTCGGCGTAATGCAACTGCAGAACCTCGACGTCGCTGACCATGAGCTGCGCGCGCTCGATCGCCGGCACCACCTCGGACAACGCCGGGATGTAGCCGCCGGGAAATATGTATTTCGCCATCCAGGGATTGGTGATGCCTGGCGGGCTCGATCGCCCGATGGAATGCAGAACCATGACGCCGTCGTCGGCTAGGAGCTTGGCGCATTTGTCGAAATAGGTGTCGTAGAAACCGACGCCGACGTGCTCGAACATGCCGACCGACACGATGCGGTCGAAGCAGCCCTCGACGTCGCGATAGTCGATCAGCCGGAAGGTGGCATCGTCGGCGTCGCCGCCCTCGGTGGCGCGCGCCTGGGCGCGCTGGAATTGCTCCTGCGACAAAGTAATGCCGGTGACCTGGGCGCCGGTATTTTCGGCGAGGTAAAGCGCAAGCCCGCCCCAGCCGCAGCCGATATCGAGGACCTTGGCTCCGGGCTTTAGTCGCAGCTTGGCCGCCAGATGCCGCTTCTTCGCGAGCTGGGCGTCGTCGAGCGAGGTGTCCGGTGCTTCGAAATAGGCGCAGCTATATTGCTGGTCGCCGTCGAGGAAGAGCGAATAGAGCCGGCCGTCCAGATCGTAGTGATGCGCGACGTTATTGCGCGAACGAGCGCGCCAATTGAATTGCTGCAGGCGCCGCAACAGGTAGCGTACGATCCGCGTCACCGCCCAGGCCGGCGAGACAAAAGGCTCCTGGCCGAGAAGGACCTCGAGTACGTCGGCAATCGAGCCCCGTTCGACCACGAACGAGCCGTCCATATAGGTCTCACCGAGCTTAAGGTCGGGATCGAGCAAGACGGCCCGTTGGGCCTTTGCCGAAGTAAAGCGCACCGCGAGGGCTTGCCCGCTGCCGTCGCCGAAGGTGTACGTGGACCCGCTTGCCGTGGTGATCGAAAGCGACCCCCGACGAAGGTACCGACGCAGTAATGTCAACAACAACCCATCCAAGACACGGCCCCACGCTCAATAGAGCCCTGACCGCAGCCTGCGACGATTGGCGCCTATTCGCCGCGGCGGCCCCTTTGGCCGCTTCATCAGCTGGTTGCGCGAGCGTAGTCTTTTTACTGCCGTCATTAAAACAAAATCCTCCGCAACCAGCAATGCTTTAAGGGGCATTGCGGGGCTTCGGTTCCAGCGGGTGCGGGAGCCCGCTTGCCGGCTCGCATTCCTTGACCAATGGGGTATGTATGCTCGCCAAACCGACTAGACGTGAGGGGATCGAGGTGTTACGCGGACTTTCCGCCAAGATCGGGCTTATTGTGGCCCCGGCGCTGGTCTTTTTGCCGGTGGCGGCATTAGCCCAGGTCAATATCGACGCTGGCAAGTCGGCGGCAGAGATCTACGCCAGCGATTGCGCGACCTGCCACAAGACGCCTCGGGGCCTAGCCGCCGGCAAGAACAGCCTGATGCTCTCGAGTTTCTTGCGTGAACACTACACCGCAAGTGGCGACCAGGCCTCGGCATTGGCGGCTTACGTCCTCGGTGCGGGCGGCGCCGAGCCGGCGCCAAAGCAAAAGCCGGACACCGAGCACGCCAGGGCGGAGGAGCCCAGGACGGGAGAGCCCAGGACGGGAGAACCCAAGTCTGCAGAGTCCAAGTCTGGGCAGCCGAAGACCGCAGAGGCAAAGCCCGAACAGCCCAAAACTTCGGCTCATGCCACCCGTGCGGCAGTGAAGCCCGAAGAGACGGAGGGCGAAGAGAAGCGGGCCGAAGAAAGGCGGGGCAAGGACGAAGCGGCAAGGCAGGAGCAGCATCCGGTGTCGGCAGTCAGGGAAGACCATGCCCCGGAAACAGCGAGGCGGGAGGCTAGTCGCGAGCCCGAAGAGGCCGCTCCGGTCGCCCGCGAGCCGGCGCCCGCGGTGCCAGTTCCCGAGGCAGTGTCCCGTGAGACACCCGCTGCTGCGGTTGGCGCAAGCGCTCCAAGTGGTCCCTCGACTGCCACGGCCAGCGCCGCGGAGGTTACCCGGTCCGGCCTGCCGAGCCTGGAACTGGGCTCAAGCCTGGACGCAAAGCCGTCGGCGGAGGATCAACCCCGCGCCGACGTCACCGTGCCGCGGGACAATATTCCGGACTGACGTCGGGCCGCAGCCCGTCCCAGCTTTTGCTGTCAGCTTTTGCTGTCGGCTTTTGCTTTGGTGTCAGATTTCTTGGCAGCCGCCGGAGCTTCCGGCGTTTCAGTTGCCTCGGCGTCTTCATCCGGTTCCGCCGCTTCGCCGGCGCCGGGCTCGAAGAACTGCTCCGCGGCGGTCAACGCCGCTTCCGCTTCGGTCGGCTCGCGCAACTGCGTCAAATTCTCGCCGCGAGCAATGCGCGCCGCCTCGTCTTCGTTTCTGGCGACGACAATCGTGATCGAGGTTTCGACATCCGGATGCAGCGCCAGCGGGACCTTGTGCTGGCCGATGGTCTTGATCGGCGTGTTGAGCGCGATCTGATTGCGGCTGAGCTTGAAACCGGAGTCACCGACGATGTCGACGAGGTCGCGCGGCGACACGGAGCCGAAAAGTTGGCCGGCTTCGGATGCCTGCCGCAATACGGTGAAGCGCTTGCCGTCGAGCTTTGTCACGATCTGAGATGCCTCGGCCTTCAGCGTCAGCGAGCGGGCCTCGAGATCGCCCTTTATCGTTTCAAATCGCGTGCGGTTTTCCGCGGTGGCGCGAAGGGCCTTGCCGCCCGGCAACAGGAAATTGCGGGCGAAGCCGTCCTTGACGCGGACCACGTCGCCCATCTGGCCAAGCCGGGCCACGCGTTCGAGCAGGATCACTTCCATGGCGTCCTCCTCAGCGGATCACGTAGGGCAGGAGGCCGAGAAACCGCGCCCGCTTGATTGCCTGCGCGAGCTCGCGCTGTTTCTTCGCCGAGACCGCGGTGATACGGCTCGGCACGATCTTGCCGCGCTCTGAAACGAAGCGTTGTAAGAGCTTGACGTCCTTATAGTCGATCTTCGGCGCATTGGCACCCGAGAAGGGACAGCTCTTGCGGCGACGGAAAAAGGGGCGGCGGCCGCCGGCTCCTTGCGGTGACATGGCCATGCTCAATTCTCCACTGGCGGCGTTTCGGTATCCTCGACGCTCTCGCGCGGGCGGCGCTCACGCGGACGGTCGCCACGATCAAATCGGTCACCCCGATCAAATCGGTCGCCACGGCGCTCATCGCGATCGCGGTCGCGTTCGGCGCGGCGCATCATGGCCGACGGACCTTCCTCGAGCGCGTCGACCCGGATGGTGAGATAGCGCAGCACGTCTTCATTAAGACGCTCCAGCCGCTCGATCTCGTTGATGGCCGGCGGCGGCGCATCGAGGTCCATCATCGTAAAATGCGCCTTGCGGTTCTTGCGCAGACGATAGGAGAGCGATCTGACGCCCCAGTACTCGGTCTTTTTGACTGATCCACCAAGGCCTTCGATGACGCCTTTCAATTGCGCGGTCAATTCCTCGACCTGCTGCGCGCTGGCGTCCTGGCGCGCGAGATAGACGTGTTCGTAGAACGGCATGGCTGCCCTTTCCTCGTCTGCTATGCTCGGCCCGGGCGCGAAGCCCCTCGAACCCTTCGGGAAAGGCTCGAATGCTCTGAAGGCGGGAACACCGGACGCCGAACTCGGGATCAGTTACCCGGGCCCTGCCGCACCCAAGAGGAGGAACGGCCGTCCATTCAGCCCCCGGCCGGGGTCGAGCGGAAGGCGGCCTTATACGCGGCAGGGACGAAAAAGCAAGGTCGGCGCGCTATGGGGCCGTGAGCGGGCGACGGCTCAGGGCGAAGCGGCGCGGGCGTCCGCGCTCTGGATCAGTTCGGCAAGCCTGACCGCGAGTTCCACCCCTTCGCGCAGTTTTTTGGCGTCTCCCCCGGCGGGCGGTGCACCCCGCAGCTTCTTCATGCCGCTTAGCAGCGCCTCCATATTCCGCTCCAGGAGGCGCTGCCGGAATATCGGGTCGGTGCGCGCGCGCCCCAGATCGGCGTCGGTGACCGGCGAAAAAGGCTCCATGACGATGCGCTCGTACCGGTGACGCTCTCAAGTCGGGTAATCTACCGATCTGCGGTTGTTGTTTTATTACGGCCATCGCATCCTTGACAGGGCCACCGCGGCAGTATTTGTCGCCCCTTCGCGGCGGGGCACATGCGTGCGGCAAGCGGGCAATAGGCGGGCATTAAGGATATGACGACGGCGTTCGTTTTTCCCGGCCAGGGCAGTCAGGCCGTCGGCATGGGCAAGAGTCTCGCTGAGGCCTATCCCGCGGCACGCCGGGTTTTCGATGAGGTCGATACCGCTCTGGGCGAGAAGCTGAGCGAGCTCATCTGGAACGGACCAGCGGATACGCTGACGCTGACGGAGAATGCGCAGCCGGCCTTGCTGGCGGTATCGCTCGCCGCGTTGCGGGTTTTGGAGGCGGAGGCCGGCGCCGATCTCAAGCGCGACGCCGCCTTTGTCGCGGGCCACTCGCTCGGCGAATATTCGGCGCTTGCCGCAGCCGGCGCTCTGTCGATCGCCGACGCTGCGCGGCTGTTGCGGATTCGCGGGCGCGCCATGCAGAAAGCGGTTCCGGTCGGCGCCGGCGCCATGGCCGCGATGATCGGCCTCGATCTTGCGGATGTCCGAGCGATCGCCTCCGAGGTTGCGGATGTGGGTGTTTGCGCTGCCGCCAACGACAACGGCGGCGGGCAGGTTGTCGTGTCGGGAACCAAGGCAGCGGTCGAGCGGGCGGTGGAACTCGCCAAACTGCGCGGCGTGAAGCGGGCGATGATGCTTCCGGTGTCGGCGCCCTTCCATTGTCCGCTGATGCAGCCCGCAGCCGACGCCATGGCCGAGGCTTTGGCCAAGGTTCCGGTCAAGACTCCCGTCGTTCCGCTGGTCGCAAATGTTCCGGCACAAGCGATCAGCGAGCCATCGCAGATCGTGCGATCGCTGATCGAGCAGGTCACCGGCACGGTACGGTGGCGGGAATCCGTTCAGTTCATGGCGCAAGCGGGGGTGACCGTATTTTACGAAGTTGGCGCCGGCAAAGTCTTGACCGGACTGATCAAGCGCATTGCGGAAACCGCTACGGCCTCCGCCATAGGTACGCCCGAGGACATCGCACGGTTCAACACCGTACGGGTATGAGCTATGGCTACGAGTGAGAACCGGGGGCCAGGAGATCGCATGTTCGAACTAACCGGAAAAAATGCACTGGTGACCGGGGCGAGCGGCCCGATCGGGGGCGCTATCGTGCGCACGCTCCACAGCCAAGGCGCCACCGTCGCCATTTCCGGCACGCGGCGGGAGGTACTCGATCAACTGGCCGCCGAGCTCGGCGAGCGAATCCACGTCACGCCCTGCAATCTCGCCGATCCGGCAGAGACCGAAGCGCTGGTGCCGCGGGCCGAGGAGGCTATGGGGCAGCTTGATATTCTAGTCGCCAATGCCGGCGTCACCAGAGATAACCTTCTGGTGCAATTGCGTGACGAAGACTGGGATCAGGTCATCGCCGTCAATCTATCGGCCACATTCCGGCTGGCTCGTGCGGCCGTGCGTGGCATGATGCGCCGCCGCTTTGGCCGCGTGATCGCGATCACCTCGGTGGTCGGGGTGACCGGCAATCCCGGGCAGTCCAACTACGTCGCGGCCAAGGCGGGGATTACCGGCATGATCAAGGCGATGGCGCAGGAATATGCCAAACGTGGCGTCACCGCGAATTGCGTTGCGCCAGGCTTCATCGTCACCCCGATGACGCAGAAGCTGAACGACAAGCAGCGTGAAACGATTCTCGCGAAAATTCCCGCCAGCCGCGCGGGTAGCCCCGAAGAGGTGGCGGCGGCAGTGGCGTTTCTCGCTTCGAACGAGGCGGCTTACATGACCGGGCAGACATTGCATGTGAATGGCGGAATGGCCATGATCTGAATGCTATAAGGCCGGCCGCCGCGAGCCGCGCCCGCGCTGGTCAACGCATTTGAAGTGTGGTAACCGAACCGAAATTGGGGCAGGGGAGCCGGAATGCCGGAGCGCGGGGCGAGATGTCCGCCTCTGATCGGTGTCGACCCAAACGAACTTGTCGATCCCCGTCGGCAGGTTCAATGCAGAACTTGGACCGAATCAAATAGGCCGCTTGGGTCGCGTTGAAAAATGAGGTCG
Organism: Xanthobacteraceae bacterium; assembly: GCA_049288525.1. Taxonomy (GTDB): domain Bacteria; phylum Pseudomonadota; class Alphaproteobacteria; order Rhizobiales; family Xanthobacteraceae; genus BOG-931. The sequence continues at coordinate 4,378 of JBAQHW010000317.1, read as the reverse complement.
GAACGATGAGTGATATTGGCGAGCGGGTGAAGAAAATCGTCGTGGAGCATCTCGGCGTCGAGCCTGACAAGGTCACCGACAACGCCAGTTTTATCGACGATCTCGGCGCCGACAGCCTCGATACGGTCGAGCTCGTAATGGCCTTCGAGGAAGAGTTCGGTTGCGAAATTCCCGATGATGCGGCCGAGACCATCTTAACGGTCGGCGACGCCATCAAATTTCTCGAAAAGAACGCCAAGAGCTGACCGTCGGCAACGTCCGGCAGCGTTGCATGTATTGCGCGCGCTGCGGGAACTGCACATCATTATGTGCGAGCCGATTGCGATCGGCCAAAGTCTCCGGGCCTGACGCGGCCCGAGATTGGTGTGTTTGCCGGGAGCGTTCTTGATGCGGCGGGTCGTCGTCACGGGCCTCGGATTGGTTACTCCGCTCGGTTGCGGCGTCGAAGCGACGTGGCAGCGCCTGCTCGGCGGCGAGAGCGGCATCAGGCGCATCGAAAAGTTCGAGGTTGCCGACCTTGCCTGCAGGATCGCCGGCCAAGTGCCGCGCGGCGACGGCTCGGCCGGCAGTTTCAAAGCCGACGACTGGATGGAACCGAAGGAGCAGCGCAAAGTCGATGACTTCATCGTTTTTGCCATGGGAGCGGCGACGCAGGCTCTCAACGACGCCGACTGGCACCCGCGCGACTACAACGACCAGATCGTCAGCGGCGTTCTCATCGGCTCCGGGATCGGCGGCGTCGAAGGCATTGCCGAGACTGCTTTGGTGCTGCGCGATCGCGGTCCGCGACGCGTATCGCCATTCTTCATTCCCGGCCGGCTGATCAATCTGGCGTCGGGATACGTATCGATCGCACACGGACTCAAGGGGCCAAACCATGCCGTGGTCACGGCCTGCTCGACCGGGGCACACGCCATCGGCGACGCCGGGCGGCTGATCGCCCTCGGCGATGCCGATGTGATGGTGGCCGGCGGCACCGAATCGCCGGTCAACCGCATCTCGCTGGCCGGCTTTGCCGCATGCCGGGCGCTATCGACCGGTTTCAACGAAACGCCCGAGCGCGCGTCGCGGCCATACGACCGCGATCGCGATGGCTTCGTCATGGGCGAGGGCGCGGGGGCGCTGGTGCTCGAAGAGTATGAGCACGCCAAGCGCCGCGGCGCGCGTATCTATGCCGAATTGATCGGTTACGGGTTGTCAGGCGACGCCTATCACATTACGGCGCCGGCCGAGGACGGCGATGGCGCGTTTCGCTGCATGACCGCCGCCACCCGCCGGGCCGGCGTCTCTGCCGACGATATCGACTACATTAATGCCCACGGCACCTCGACGCCGCTCGGCGACGAGATCGAGCTGAAGGCCGTCGAGCGGTTGGTGGGCAATGCCGGCGGCCGCATTGCCATGTCGTCGACCAAGTCCGCTATCGGGCATCTGCTCGGCGCCGCCGGCGCGGTCGAGGCGATTTTCTGCGTGCTGGCGATGCGCGATCAAATATTGCCGCCGACCATCAACCTCGACAATCCGTCGGTGGCGACGGCAATCGATCTCGTGCCGCATAAGGCGCAAAAGCGCAAAGTCGAGGTCGTGCTGTCGAATTCGTTTGGATTCGGCGGTACCAATGCGTCGCTTGTTTTCCGCAAGGCGCAATAGTGCGCGCCATCGCCTTTCCGCCATATTTGCTCCGCACTCGGCTGCGATTCACTGACATTCTCGCTTATAGTCCGCGACCCGATGCTCACACAGCGATGCCTCGGGGTTTGCCGCCTGGGGACGGATTTTTGCTCATGCCGACGATGCAGGGTTCCGATGCGGATATGCGGCCGTGACAGAGTCTGATGCACTGCCCGGCGGCGATAAGCCGGCGCCAAAACCGCAACCCTCCGCAAGCCGCGACACCGACAAGCCGGCGGCGGCAGCGACCCGAGCGGCGGCATCGCAACCGGCGACGGCGGCTAAAGCAGCCGCTATGCGTGCAGCCAATGGTTCGGCCGCAGCCCCGCCGCCCCGTGCGACAGCATCCCCGTCGCGCTCGATCGCCGAAGTTCTGCTCGGTCCGGCCGCCGCGGCCGCGCCTGCATCGCCACCGTCGGCATCGAAACCAGCGGCGGCGAGCCGTCCAGCCGCGCCGGGCGCGGAGCGCGTGACCAATGCCACCGGCGTGGCACCCCCGAAATTCGGCGGCACCGATCCCAAGCGGATCATGCCGCGCAGTCCGCGCAATGCGATCGAGCCGGACACGGTGGAAATGCCGGCCAAGCGTTCCACCAGCGCCCGGCATCCGCTTGTCATCGTCGGCAACGCCATTATCAGCATTTTCGTGCTAGTCGCGGTCTTGACGGGCATCGTGCTGTTTGTCGGTACGCAACGCTTTGAGGAACCGGGACCGCTGGCGGCGGACCGCGTCGTCAACATTCCGCACGGGTCCGGCATCCGTGATATCGCCGACGTGCTGACGCACGAAGGTGTCATCGACCAGCCATGGGTATTCATCGGCGGCGTGATGATTCTCAAGGCGCGCGAGGGTCTCAAAGCCGGCGAGTATGAATTCAAAGCCCATTCCAGCCTGCGCGACGTGGTCGCGACCATCGTCGAAGGCAAAGTGGTGCCGCATCAGATCAGCGTGCCGGAAGGCCTCACGTCGCAGCAGATCGTGGCGCGATTGCTGGCCGACGATGTGTTGACAGGCGACATCAAGGAGATACCGCCCGAGGGCAGCCTGTTGCCCGATACCTATAATTTCACGCGCGGGGTTACGCGCGAGCAAATGATCCATCGCATGCAGGAAGCCCAGCAGCGTCTTGTCCAAGAGATGTGGGACCATCGTTCTCCCGACCTGCCGCTGAAGACGCCGGAACAACTCGTTACACTCGCATCGCTGGTCGAGAAGGAAACCGGAAAGGCGGACGAGCGCACGCGCGTTGCCGCCGTGTTCGTCAACAGGCTCAAGCAGAATATGCGTCTGCAATCCGATCCCACCATCATTTACGGGCTGGTCGGTGGCAAAGGCACGCTCGGCCGGCCGATCATGAAGAGCGAGATTGCGCAGCCGACGCCCTACAATACCTATGTCATCAACGGGCTGCCGCCCGGTCCGATCACCAATCCGGGCCGCGCTTCGCTCGAGGCCGCCGCGAATCCGGCGCGCACGCGCGAGCTCTATTTCGTTGCCGATGGCACCGGCGGTCATGTCTTCGCCGAAACCTACGAGCAGCAGCAGCGCAATGTCGCCCGGCTTCGCGAGATCGAGACCGATCAAAAGGATCAGGTTCCGATCGCTGACCAGATGAACACTCCGCCTCCGGGGCAGGGTGCAACGGCGTCCTCGCCGTCGCGGGCGCCTGGGGCCTCGCCGCCACTGCGGGGGACGGCAAAGCAGCCGCGCAATCCGGCCGGCCATTGAGCACCATGCGCGCTCGCACCCAGTTGTTTGCGGGGCCGGCGCGCGGGAACTTGTGACGGCAATCGGCCGCCGCTAAGTTTGGCGCGATTCTTTTGTTGTTTTCGCCCGGGATCGCAGTCGGAGATCGCATGGCTCTTTCCAGTATGACCGGATTCGCCCGCGCCCACGGCGTGAGCGGTGCCTATGGCTGGGCCTGGGAGATCAAATCGGTCAACGGCAAGGGGCTCGATGTTCGGCTGCGTCTGCCGCCCAGCTGGGATGCGATCGAAGTGCCGGTGCGCGCGCGAGCCGCCGAGGCGCTCAGCCGCGGATCGGTTCAAGCCAATCTCACCGTCGAACGCGGCGGGGCCCAGCCGGTGGTCCGTGTCAACACCGTGGTGCTCGACGCACTCTTGACGGCCATCAGACAGATCGCGCCCAAGATCGACGCGGCGCCGCCGTCTCTCGATGGTTTGCTGGCGCTCAAAGGCGTGATCGAGGTCGCCGAATCCGAGGAGAGCGAGGATGCGCGGCGCGGCGCGGAGACCGCGGTGATTGCTGGATTTGCCCAGGTGATCGGCGCACTCGGCGAAATGCGCCGTCACGAGGGCGAGGCGCTCGGCCGCGTGCTGGCGGCGCGATTGAGCGAAATTGCCGCGCTGGCCGGGCGCGCCGAGCGGACGCCGGGCCGCCAACCGGAAGCGATCCGGGCGCGGCTCGCGGAGCAAATCGCAGCGCTGCTTGAGCAATCCGACCGCTTCGATCCAGACCGGCTGCATCAGGAGGCGATCATGATGGCCAGCAAGGCCGATGTGCGCGAGGAGCTCGACCGTCTCGCGGCGCACATTGCCCAGGCGCAGCATTTGATCGCTGGGGGCGGTCCGATCGGCCGGCGGCTCGACTTTCTGGCACAAGAACTCAATCGCGAGGCGAATACGCTGTGTGCCAAGGCAGGCGACATAGAGCTGACCAACATCGGGCTCGAACTCAAGGCGACGG
>JBAQHW010000316.1:0-3949 GCA_049288525.1 Xanthobacteraceae bacterium | reverse complement strand
TATTCCGACTGGGCCACCAACTGCCCGGAATACAAGGTCACCGCCGTGCAGGTGTCGCCGTCGAACGGCCCGTCGCGCTGGCAGGAGGAATACGACGAATTCTCCCGCGAGAGCCGCCGCATCGCGCCGGCCGAAGCCGCGGAGTAGGGCGTGACGCCGCCGCTTCATCGGGTCACGCGCGATATCTGGCGGCGGCAAGGGCTCGCCTCGGGCGAGCGCGCCATTCCGGAAGAGACGGCGATCTCGTTCACCTATGACGGCGGTTCCTATGCGGTGATGATGGCGACGCCTCAGGACCTCGAAGATTTTGCCTATGGCTTCAGCCTCACCGAGGGCGTCGTCGGTTCTCCCGGCGATATCGAGCGTCTGGAGGTCATCGAGACCGATTTGGGCATCGAGCTTCGCATGTGGCTTAAGGCGCCGCGCGGCGCCGCTTACGGCGAACGCCGCCGCCACCTCGCCGGCCCGACCGGCTGCGGACTGTGCGGCATCGAATCTCTCGCCGAGGCGATGCGCACGCCGCACAAGGTGCGCGGCAAGGCGTCGTTCCGGCCGGAAGAGATCATGACGGCGCTCGACGCGCTGGCGCCGGCGCAGACGCTCAATCGCGAAACCCGCGCCGTTCATGCCGCGGCGTTCTGGTTGCCCGGTCAGGGACTGGTTGCGGTGCGCGAGGATGTCGGCCGCCATAACGCACTCGACAAGCTTGCCGGCGCGCTGGCGCGGCGCGGGCTTAGCGCCGGCGATGGCTTTGTCGTCTTCACCAGCCGGGTTTCGGTCGAGATGATCCAGAAGGCGGCGGCGATCGGCGTGCCGCTCGCGGTCGCGGTCTCGGCGCCGACCGCGCTCGCGGTGCGGATGGCGGACGCGGCCGGCATGACGCTGGTCGCGGTTGCGCGCCACGACAGTTTCGAGATTTTCACGCAGCCCCACCGCGTCAAATCCGACGCGGCAGCACATGTCGCGTCAAATGTCGCCTGAAACAGCGCACGCCGAGTCTGACGTCAAGGCACACGCCAAATCGACGGACAAGCTCGTCTACATGGCAAACCAGATCGGCCAGTTCTTCGCCAGCCAGGGACCGGCGGCCGTGGTCTCCGGCACCGCCGAGCACATCAAGAAGTTCTGGGATCCGCGCATGCGCGCGCAAATATTCGCGCATCTTAAAGCCGGCGGCGCCGGCCTCGATCCGGCCGTCCGCCGCGCGCTGGAAACGCTGCAGGGCCCGCGCGCCAGCGGCTGAACCAAATTAAGCCGTAGCGGGCTATCCCGCCAGCCGCGCCAAATGTCGGGCGCGGCCGACCCAGTTGCCGAGCGCCTTGACTGTGTTTGGCGAAGTCTTGCCGTAGTCGAGCGCGATCACATGCTCGACCGGCGAGGGTGGTGAAGTGCGGCCGCGCTTGCCGCCGCTGCGCGCCGTACGCCGCGATTTTCCGCCGAACTTCTTGGCGTGCCTGAGCGCAATCGGGCCGACGTGGGTGAGGAACACCTTTTCGTGCGGCCGCGTCAGCGTCTCGATGGCTTTCTTCAGCGGCAGGAACTTCACCGCTTTGACGTCTCCCATCAGCTCGTGCGTCGGTTGGCCGACCACGCGCATCAGCCAGAACTGCACGATCTTCAGGCGGCCTTCGGCCATATAGGACATGGAGCCGAGGAACTCGTGGACCGAGGTCTCGTAGCCGGTCTCTTCGAGGACCTCGCGCTTGGCGGCGATATGCGCGCGCTCGCGCGGCAGGAGCTTGCCTTTCGGCAGCACCCACGCCTTCTCCCGGCGCATCCGCACTACCGCGATGCGCGGCCGAGCTTCTCCGCGAAGCACGATGCCACCCGCCGCCAGGATCGGCGCGTAGCCCTTCGCCGAATCAGTCATGGCAAATTTATGCCGGACGCGTCCGCGGCCCGCAAGCCGGGAACGGACACCGATCCGTTTATGACATCGTGATGACGATCTTGCCGAAGTGCTGGTTGGCGCGCATGACGGAGAGCGCTTGCGCGATCTCGGCGAGCGGAAAGGTCTTATAGATCGGCAACGACAGCTTGCCGGCTTCCAGCGCCGGCCACAGGTCGGCGCGCCAGCGGCGGTTGATCTCGCGCACCTCTTCGCCACTGCGGGTGCGGAAGGTGACGCCGATATAATCGATGCGCTTGAGCGCGTGCTTGTCGAAATCGAACTCGCCCTTCATGCCGCCGAGCCGGCCGACATTGACGATGCGGCCGAGGATTTTGGTCGCTTCGAGATTCTGGTTCATCACGCCGCCGGAAATCAAATCGACGATCAGGTCGACGCCCTTGCCGCCGGTCGCTTTGTTCACCGCGGCCGGCCAGTTCGCGTCGGTGGTGTCGAGCGCGAGGTCGCAGCCGTATTCTAAAAGCCGCGCCCGGCGCGCCGCATTGGTCGAGGTGCCGACGACGAGCGATGCGCCCATGACTTTGGCGATCTGCATGCCCATCAGGCCCATGCCGGCGCTGGCGCCCTGCATCAGGAATGTCTCGCCGCGCTGCAAGCGGCCGGCGGTCACCAGGGCGTTGTGCATGGTCTGCAGCGCGACCGGAAAGCAGGCCGCCTGCTCGAACGTCATATTGTTGGCCGGAATCCGATGCACCCGGCCGGCGTCGGTCGTGACATAATCGGCGAAGCCGCCCGGCGCCGAGGCCAAGACGCGGTCGCCGGGTTTCAGTTCCTTGACCTCGCTGCCGACGGCGGCCACCTCGCCGGAACATTCCAGGCCGATCCGCGCGCCGACGCCGCCGACGCTGCCGTGCATATGGCCCAAAGCGACCAGAAGATCGGCGCGGTTGAGGCTCGAGGCCTTGACCTTGATCAGAACTTCATTGGGCTTCGGCTCGGGCTTCTCCAGGTCGCGGACTTCCGCCCCTTGTTCGCCGACGACGGCCGCTTGCATCGCGCCTTGCATGGCATTTCCTCCAGTTTGCTTTGCCGCCTCTGCTATCGTTCATCGGCGCCGAGTTCAACGGGTCACGGCGTGGCCCGACGGCTGCGCGCGGAGCACGGCCCAATGACAGGCTCCGCGAAATCCGGGAAGCCCCTCGTCCTGGGTCCAGGCCGCCCTTATTTCGCGCTAAGCGATTTGGTATGCTGGTGTCATGGTCAAAACACTTGAACAAGCCATTGCCGAGGTGGAGCGGTTGCCCGCCGAGGATCAGGAACAGATCGGGCGGACATTGCTCTCTCATGTCGAGAAGCTGCGCGCCTTGCGCGCGGAAGTCGACAAGGGCCTCCGCTCGCTCGATGCCGGACAGGGAAGACAATCCAGCATCGACGATTTCATCCGGCAAAAGAACCGGTAGATGGCCGACGCCAGGTGCGCCGCTCTCTGGTCGCCGGAGGCGCTCGACGATCGCGAGAGGATTTGGGATTACTACGTCCGGGTCGCCGGCACGCATACCGCGGAAAAGATACTGCGCGAAATGGCCGAAGTGATTGAGTTGATTGAAGACCACCCGTTTGCGGGCCGAGCGCGAAACGAAGTGCGTCCAGGGCTGCGTTCGTTTGCCGCCACGCCTCATGTCATCTTCTATCGTGTCGCCAATGACACGCCGGAAATCGTGCGCGTGCTGGATGGGCGGCAGGATATCGAGGAGAAATTCGCGGCGCAGGACGCCGAGTAACGGCTTCCTCTGGGCTGCATCCGCGATGGAGCGGTGCCCCGGCGCTTGCGCGCGAGGCCCTGAGCTGCGCCCGGGACGCCATTCTGAGCATTGCCGTTTCGTCCTGACACGGTACGATAGCGCCGATGAACCAGGCCGTCCGCCCGCAAAGGATCGCAGCGTCCGCTTGCCCGCACGATTGCCCGTCGACCTGTGCGCTGGAAGTCGAGGTGTTCGACGCGCACACCATCGGCCGCATCCGCGGCGCGCCCGACAACGCCTATACCGCCGGCGTGATCTGCGCCAAGGTCGCGCGCTACGCCGAGCGCGTGCATCATCC
>JBAQHW010000315.1:0-17066 GCA_049288525.1 Xanthobacteraceae bacterium | reverse complement strand
ACCTCGCCGATCGACGCCGCATCGTGCCGGACGACCGGCAGCCCGCTGCATCGCTCCGGCCCATCCGGCGCAAACGTGCCGACGATCACGTGTCCGCCAGGCGCGATGGCGCTTCGCACGCATGCGGCATAGGCCGCGCGGTCGCCCGGCTCGGTCAGGAAATGAAACGCAGCGCGGTCGTGCCAGATATCAAAAGCGCCGTTCGGACGCCATGCGGTCACGTCCGCGGCAATCCAGGTCACGCGTGCGGCGCGCGGCCCCAGTCGATCCCGCGACGTGGCAAGCGCCTGTTCGGAAATATCGAGCACGGTGACCGCAAATCCGTCTTCGATGAGACTGTCGGCGAGGCGCGACGCGCCGCCGCCGATGTCGACGACCGCCGCCGCGGGCTTCATGCCGGTTGCGCGGATAAGATCGAGCGAAATCGCCGGTATTTCCTCAAACCAGCTGACATCGCGCTCGCCTTTGGTGCGGTAGACGTTTTGCCAGTGGTCTTGCCGCTCCAACGTGCTCATATCGGCCACGCGCCCAGAATGCCCCAAGGGGAAGATGCCATGCCATATTATACGCCAATCGTGACCTTGCTTGCGGTCGCGCTCTACTTCTTTCTGGCGACTCGCGTCGCGGCAGCCCGTGCCAGGTTTGGCGTCAGACTGCCGGCAACCACCGGCAATGCCGATTTCGAGCGCATTTTTCGCGCCCATATCAATACGCTCGAATGGCTGCCGACATTCCTGGTGCCGCTGTGGCTTTGTGCCGTCTATTTCAGCGACGTCACTGCAGCCGTGCTCGGCCTCCTCTGGATCGCGGGCCGCGCCGTGTATTTCATTGGTTACGCGAAAGCGGCCGAGCGGCGACTGCCCGGCTTCTTCATCCAATCGGCGGCGTGTTTCCTGCTGTTCATCGGTGCGGCGGCGGGCATTTTCATACGCTTCGCGCACGGCTAGAGCATGATCCCGAAAAGTGGATACCGGTTTTCGGAAAAAGATCATGCGCCATCAAGATGCTAGAGCCCGTTTTTGATTCCATCAAAAACGAAAAGGCTTTAGCCGTTAAAACGGGCTCCGAATTAACGTCGGCATAGCCACCGCGCAAACCCACCCATTCGTGGCGAAAAGTGGCCCGCTTTTGGAAGATATTTTTAATTTGTGCACTGCGGAACGCAGGCCACCGGGAGGCATTGGGATGGCAGTTCATCGCGGGGAGAGCGGCTATGCAATCGGCGTTGCCCACTCACGTCCCGAACTATCGCCTATCAATTGCCGCTGCGTGGTCTACACTCCGCCGCGGGATGGATTACGGGCGCTTAATTCGGGTGAATAAACCGAGCGGCAAAATCAAGGCCGCCGCCTATGTCGTGGCGCTCCCGGATTCGGCCGACGCGATAAAGCTCATCACGCGCAAGATTGCCGAGCCCGGCGACACTGTCGAGGACCTCGGTCGCGTGAGCGATGCGCTCTTGATCGCCATGAAATTAGAGCCGGGCGATTTCACCCGCGCCTGATAATGCGCCTCACGAATCCAGCGCGTTGCGCACGGCGCTGGCGAGATCGCCGGGGCGGAACGGTTTGCGCAGCAGGAGCGCGTCGCCGACCGCCGACTCCAGGATCGCAGAGTCGGCATAGCCGCTGAGGAAGAGCACCTTCAAATCGGCATTGCGCTGGCGCGCGGTGGTGACCAGCTCGGCGCCGTTCATGTTCGGCATGGCGAAATCGACGATCAACAAATCCGGACTGAAATCGGGCAGCACGCCGAGCGCCTCCTGGCCGCCGCCGGCCTCGCGCACGGCATAACCGAGCTCGCTCAGCACCCGGCAGACAATATCGCGAACGTCGGGATCGTCGTCCACCAAAAGCAGCTTTTCGGACTTGGCCGAGCGCGGCAACGCCGCCGCATCGCTGCGTTCGCGGGCGCCGTCGCCGGCGGCGCGCGGCAGGCGCAGCGTCACGGTCGTGCCCCGTCCGACCTTGCTGTCGATCGTCACCTCGCCGCCGGCCTGGCGCACGATGCCGTACACTTGCGACAGTCCGAGACCGGTTCCCTTGCCGGTCGGCTTGGTGGTGAAAAACGGATCGAAAGCGCGCGCCACCACGTCGGGCGGCATGCCGGTGCCGGTATCGGCGACCGACACCAGCACTGCCTGGATGTTGTCGGGCGACAGCACCGTCTTGATCGTCAGCGTGCCGCCGTCGGGCATGGCGTCGCGGGCATTGAGCGACAGATTGAGGATGGCGAGCTCGAGCTGATTGCTGTCGGCCACGGCCGGCGGTAAGCCGGCGGCCGGCTCGAATTTGACCGCGATATTGGCGCCGAGCGATTGATTGAGCAGGTCTTGCATGCCGGCAATCAGAGCGTTGACATCGACCGGCGCGGTATCGAGTTTCTGGGTGCGCGAAAACGCCAATAGCTGCGAGGTCAGCTTGGCGCCGCGCTCGGCGGCCTTGAAAGCATTCTCCGCCCACTTGCGGACATTCTCCTCGGTGCTGCGCACGCGGATGAGATCGATATTGCCGACAACCGCGGTCAACAGATTGTTGAAATCGTGGGCGAGGCCGCCGGTCAATTGGCCGATCGCCTCCATTTTCATCGATTGCCGCAGCGCCGCTTCGGCCTGCACGCGCTGTGTGGTTTCGACGGCTTCGGGCACGATGCCGACGACCGCGCCCCGCTCATTCTTGACCGGACGCAGCGAGATGTCGAACATGCGCTCGCCGTCGGGCAGATTGAGAACGACCGATTGCTGGACGTTCTCTCCCGCCGCGGCGCGGGCGACGGCTTGGCGGATGTCTTCCGGCATCCCGGGCGTTGCGGAAAACCACGGCGTCTCCCAATAGGGCCGGCCGACGACCGCATCGACCGTGGCATGGATGCCTTCGAGCGATGCCCGGTTGGCGTCGAGCAGCGTGCCGTCGGGCGTCATGTAGCCCTGGAAGATGTAAGTGGTCTGCAGCAGGCTGCGCATCCGGTCGGCGCTCGACTTGAGCGCGTTGATGGCGCGCGCAAGCTCGAGGCCTTGCTCTTTCACCTGGGCGCCGAGTGCGGCATTGATGCCGCGCAACTGATCCTCGGAACGGCGGATGCGCAGCAAGGAATTGATCGCGGCGACAAGTTCGAGCGGTTCGGCCGGCTGCACCAGGTAGGAATCCGCGCCGGCGTCGAGCCCCTGCGCGCGGTGCTCCATGGTGGTAAAGGTCGCCGAGGTCATCAGCACCATGATCTCGGGCCATTTGCTCTTGATGTAGCGGCAGACGTCGTAGCCGTTGATGTCGGGAAGCTGCACGTCGAGCAGAACGGCGGGCGGCTTGAGCTCCTCGGCGAGACGCAGCGCATCGGCGCCGTTCCTGGCGTTGACGACCTCAAAGCCGGCGGCCTCGAGATCGCGCCGCTTGACGTAGAGCTGCGGCTCGGTGTCGTCGACGTTGAGGATGGTCACTTGCGGCGTCATGACAGGGCGCTTTGCGGGCTGGTCGCTTCGCGCAGAAACAGCGCCACGCTATCGCGCGAAATCAGGTTCTTGGAAATGACGCGCGCTCCGACCGGCAATCGGGCCTTCAGCTCGGCGTCGACCGCGAGCGAGGTGGCGACGATGACCGGAATGACGCTGGTGCGATGGTCGGCATTGAGTCCCTGCAGCACGGTGAAGCCGTCGACATTGGGCATCTGCAGGTCGAGCACGATCACGTCCGGCTGGGTGTCGCGGGCCTGCTGCAAACCCTCGCCGCCGTCGCTGGCCTCGAACACCTCATAGCGCGGCTCGTTGCGGATGATCTGCTTCATCACGTAGCGGAACGTCTCGTCGTCGTCGATGAGGAGCACGCGCTTGCGCGTGTCGTCCGGCACGATAGCCGGGGAGGCGGCCACGTCGCCGAACACGGCCGGGATCGTCAGCGTGAATACGGAGCCTTGCCCCGGCACGCTTTCGACCGCGATGCTGCCGCCGATCAGCTCGGCCAGCGAGCGCGACAGCGGCAGACCGAGCCCGGTGCCCTTGACCTTGCGCTGCAGCTGATTGTCGATCTGGGAGAATTCCTCGAAAATCCTTTCCAGATTTTCGGTGGCGATACCGATGCCGGTGTCGCGCACGGTGAAAGTGACGATGCCGTCTTCCTCGCGGTGGCGGGCGGTGACGCGGACTTCGCCGGCTTCGGTGAATTTCAGCGCGTTGGAAATCAGATTGCGCAGGATTTGCGCGACCTTGGCCTCGTCGGTGTGCAGTTCCGGCATGTCCTCGCCGGCGTCGAACAGCAGCTCCACCGTGGGTACGGTCAACAGCGGCCGCAGTGCGCCGCGCAGCGCGCCGAACAGGCTCGCTACGCTAAAGCGCGTCGGCTTGACCTCGATCTTGCCGGCTTCGACTTTGGACAGATCGAGCAGGTCGTTGACGAGTTCGAGCAGGCTCTCGGCCGAGCGGCGGATATAGCCGATCTGGCGCTCCTGCTCCGCCACCAGCTCACCGTCGATGCGATCGAGCAAGAGCCGCGACAAGGCCAGGATCGAATTCAGCGGCGTGCGGAATTCGTGGCTCATATGCGACAGAAAGCGCGACTTGAGCTCGCTCGCCTTGCGCAACTGCTCGGCGCGCTCGTCGAGCTCGGCGTAAAGCGCGACCACGCCGCGATTGGTGTCGCCCAATTCCTGATTGAGCTGCTTGCTCTCCTCGTCGCGACGGCGGATGTCCTCGAGGCTCTGCAAGAGCTCCCGGTTCTGGTCGCGCAGCGCCGCGAGCGGATCGGCGGTGGCGTCCTGCTTCAGCGCGGTGGTCACGTCATGCACGGTGTTGCGGGTGACGCGGCCGGCACGGCGGGGCAGATGCTGCTGGAGCTCGACCACGGTTCCCTTGCCCGGAGCGGTGTCGACCTCGAAGTGGTCCATCAGCCGTTTGGCGCCGACGAGCCCCAGTCCCATGCCGTTCTGCGAGCGGTATTGACCGTCAAGAATGCTCTGCAGATCGGCGATGCCGCTACCCTTGTCGCTGATGCGGATGCGGAACAGTTGCTGCTCCGACTCGATCGCGAATTCGGCGCGGCCGCGGCCGGCATAGCCGAACGCATTGCGCGCGATCTCGGACACGGCGGTGGCGATGCGGGTCTGATCCTGCCGCTCGAAGCCGAGCAGCTCGGCGATGCGGCGGGCGCGCTGGCGCACCGTGACCACGTCGCTCTCGGTGTCGATCGGCAAAGTGACGATGGGCCAAGTCATAACAAACGCACCATACGAAACTCGCTAGCCTGCCGCCGGGTTACGCCACCCATTTTCCCACCAGAACGGTTGCATCGTCGTGGCGGCGGCTAAAGTCCCGGTAAAGAATAGCCGCAATCAGCGTGGGGTGGACAGCGTGAATGTTTGGATATTTCCCAAGGCCCCAGCTGGTGCTGAGTCCATCGGACGCCAGGATGATCAATCCATGGTCGAAAGGATAGTCGAAGGCCTGGATTTTGCGGGCGTTATGGCCGGCGGTTCCGGGCATCGACACCATGCGCCGCAGGCCGCCCGCATCCGGGGCCAGCGCGCCGGCGACATTGCCCACCCCGGCAAAGGCGACCCGGCGGCTTGCTTGCTCGAACCGAGCGATGGAAACGGCAGCGCCGCGGGTGCTGCGCAAGCCGCCGTGGATGTAATCCAGAAGCGTGCCGACCTGATGACCGCCGAAGCGATGAAACAGACGCACGGCTTCGACCGAAGCCTCGGCGGCGTCCTCGCCGTGGCCCAAGCCGTCGGCGACGAACAGCGTCGTCGTGCCGTTATTGGCGGCGTTATCGGCGCCATTCGCCAGCACGCTCCAGGAATCGCCGCATACCTCTTCGCCCGGCATGGCGATCGAAACCGCGCCCCAGCCCGAATGCGACGGCTCGCGCTGCGGATTGGGCTTGCCCGGCCGCAAGCGCGCCAACACGGCGGCGCCGAGGCCCGGCCACGATGCGATGTCGAACGCGTGCGACTGCCGCATCACGGCGCCCAACCCATTGCCTTGCGTGCCGGCGCTGGAATAGCCGTCGGCGAGGCACGCTTCGATATTGGCGATGCCCGGTCCGCGATCGAGCGCGACGATTTCGATGCCGCCTTTGCCGTCGTCGTCTTCGAAAGTGCCGACCAGCATTTCGCCGCCGCGGCCGTGCTTGATCAAATTGGTGCCGAGCTCGGTGGCGACGAGCGCGACGCGGCCGGTGTCGCCGTCGTCAAAACCATTGCGCCCGGCAACCGCGGCGGCTTCTCGCCGCGCTTCCGCGACTTGACTCGGATCGTTGATCGCGACGGAGATCATAGTCCTTTCCAGCGGGCGATGGTGATCTTGGTGCCGACGCCGGGCTTCGAATCGATCGCGAATTCGCTCGACAGCCGCTTGGCGCCGCCGAGCCCGAGGCCCAACCCCGAACCGGTCGTGAAGCCGTCGCGCATGGCCTGCGCAACATCGGCGATGCCGGGGCCGCTGTCCTCGAATTTCAAGCGCAGGCCGCGCCGGCCGCCATCCTCGACGACGTCCATGTGCACGATGCCGCCGCCGCCATAGTCCAGCGTATTGCGCGCCAATTCGCTCGCCGCGGTGATGATCTTGGTCTGATCGACGAGACTTAAGCCCGCCTCGACCGCGAACGTCCTGGCTTGCTGCCGCACTTTCACGACGTCGTCGGAAGAGTGGATTTCGAGGCGCTCAGTCCTCGTCGTCGGCATCGGGCTCCCCCAGACGCTTCTGGATCAGCGCCATGCCGCGTTCGACGTTCAGGGCGGTTTTCACACCCGACAGCGACAGACCGAGTTCGACCAAGGTGATCGCCACCGCCGGCCGCATGCCGACGACGACGGTGTCGGCATCGAGGATGCGCGACACCGCGGCGATATTGTCGAGCATCCGGCCGATGAAGCTGTCGACGATTTCAAGAGCTGAGATGTCGATCAGCACGCCCTTGGCGCCGACGGCGACGATCTTGGTGGTGAGATCCTCCTCAAGCGCGGTCGCCAGGCGATCGTGCATATCGACCTGGATGGTGACGAGCAGCGCATCCCCGAGCTTGAGGATCGGAATACGGTCCATTGTCAGTCGCCCTTTTCGGCCGCATGTCTTGGCCCGGCGTCGCTGTTGGCCGGTGCTTTGATCTTGGTCACCGTGCGGTTGGTGCGCCGCAGCGCCAAGGCGAACGCATCCGCCAAGGTCGCTTTCGAGACCACGTTGAGCTCGACGCCGAGGTGCACGATGGTTTGCGCGATTTGCGGCCGGATGCCGCTGATGATGCAGTCGGCGCCCATCAGCCGCGCGGCCGAAACCGTCTTGAGAAGATGCTGCGCGGTCAGCGTATCGACCGTCGGCACGCCGGTGATGTCGATGATGGCGATTTCGGCGCCGTCGTTGACGATGTGCTGCAGCAGGTTTTCCATCACCACCTGGGTGCGCTCGCTGTCGAGCGTGCCGATGACGGGCAGCGCCAGGATGCCCTGCCACAGCCGCACCACCGGCGTCGACAGCTCGGTGATCTCGCGCTGCTGGCGCATGATGACCTCTTCGCGGCTCTTCTGATATTTTTCGAAGGTCAAAAGCCCGAGCTCGTCGAGCAGCGTGGTGGCGGCCCAGATCGCTTTCGCCAGGTCGGCCGGCGACAACGCCTTGTCGCGACTGAGTGCATTGAACAAGGGCTGCTTGAGCGAGAACACGAAGGTCGCCGTTTCGACCGGCGAGAAGCCCTGCGCGGCGCGCGACCGCGACAGATTGCTCAGAAGCTCCCGGGCCGGCCCGTAGGCAGCGTGCGTCATCTCGGTGCCGCCCTGGGCCAGCCCGGCGCGCAGCAGATGGAGAAATTCGGTCGATTGCGCGGTCAGCTCGGCTTCGGTGATGCGGCCGGTTTGGAGCGTTCCGCCGCGTTTTTGCAGCTCGACCCACTCCGGCAAAATCGTCTTTTCATGATCGCTGACCATTGCGGCCAGGACAGTCGTCTCGTTCGCGGCCATCTTTCTCTCCGAAATCGTCACGCCTAACACCCCGGGGGGGAAACCCGGTGTCATTCTACATACGACCCGATTATTCGCTGGAATGACAGCGAATCTCGCCCGCTGTACCGGCAAGGAATACGTGCCGCCAATCTTTCTAGGCAGAAAAATACAGGCTGGACAGCCCCATCCCGGCAGCTAACTGCGGCTCCCGCTGAAAAGTTCCAACACAATTACCGTCCGTCGTTGCCGCTATTCCAAATAATATTTTTGTTTTTCAGGAACTAAAAGGAACTAAGTGCGACCGCCGACATTTGTTTTTTGGTACAACGGGGCTGGCGTATCTCCTATGAAGTTTACCATCGAGGTCGTCCGCGCCATCGAGAGCGGACGGGGGGAGGTTTTGCACCGCACGGCGATCGACGAGATCAGCCCGCGCCGAGCCAAAACCAAGGCCGACCAACTGTGGAGCGCATGGCGCGGCAGAGGCGCGAGCGCGGTTCGCGTGCTCAATCCCCGCGGCGAAGAGCTTTACACCAAAACCTGAGGCGTCTCGTTTGAGGCCGCAGAAACCGCCCGCGCTGGCTGCGGCGGAGCACGGATGCTACCAATATGCGGGGCAAACACTCAAAGCGCCCTGGGGGACACATCATGCTATTTCATCGCCGCGAGGCGCTGCGCTTGGGCATAGGTCTTGGCTTGGGCGCCACCGCCGTTCCGTTCGCGCCGCGGATTGCGGCGGCGCTCGATTATCCCAACCGGCCGGTCCGCGTCATGGTCGGCTATACCGCCGGCAGTTCGCCCGACGTCGAGGGCCGCCTGATGGCACAGTGGCTCTCGGACCGGCTCGGCCAGCAATTCGTGGTCGAGAACAAGCCGGGCGCCGGCACCAATCTGTCGACCGAGGCGGTCGCCCGCGCCGCGCCCGACGGTTATACGCTCCTGGTGATTGCAACCCCGAACGAGATGAGCGGATTGCTGCACAGCAATCTCAGCTTCGATATCCAGCGTGATATCGCTCCGGTGGCCTATTTCGGCGCCACGCCTTTCGTCATGGTGGTGACGCCGTCGTTTCCGGCCCAGACGGTGCCCGAGTTCATCGCTTATGCCAAAGCCAATCCTGGCAAGGTCAACATGGCCTCGAACGGCACCGGCAATCTGACCCATGTCGCCGGCGAGTATTTCAAGATGATGGCCGGCGTCGATCTGTTCCACGTGCCGTATCGCGGCGAGCTCGAAGCGCAGGCCGATCTCCAGTCGGGCCGCGCCCAGGTGATGTTCGACCCGATCATCTCGTCGCTGGGCTTCATCAAAGCCGGTAAGCTGCGGGTGCTGGCGGTGACGACGCCCGCGCCGGTCGCCTCGCTGCCCGGCGTGCCGACCGTGAGCGAGTTTGTGCCGGGCTACGAGGTCACCGGCGGTCTCGGCCTCGGCGCGCCGAGTGGCACGCCGGTGGACGCGATCGAGCGGCTCAATCGCGAGATCAATGCCGGGCTGGCGGACAGCGCACTGCGAGCGCGCTTTGTCGGCCTCGGCAGCATTCCGATGCCGATGAGCGCTGCCGACTATCGCGAGCTGATCGCGCGCGAGATCGCCAAATGGGGCAAGGTGATCAAGTTCGCCGGCATCAAGCTGAGCTGAAATCGCAGACGGCGGCGTATAGGCCTCCCCCCGGTACGACTTCAATTCTTCTGCCCGGCGTGAGCCTGCTGCTCGCGCCATTGCAGGAAGCTGCGGAACAGGGCCTGGCGCTCGGCATCCGTCGCCGGCATGTGCGCTTGTTTGTTCAGATAGGCGTCGAAGTCGATCTGCTGCTGCGCCTGGGTGCCCTTCTGCTGCTCCAGCTTATCCAGCATGTCCTGCGCCACGCCGAACCGGGTCCAGCCCGGCACGGTGGCCGCCAGATTCACGTCGCGCCACTTCGGATGATAGGGCGGCTGCTGCAGCTTGCCGAAATTGTTGAACAGGTGTTGCACGAAACGCGCGACTTTTCGGTATCGATCCGAATCCGACGGCCAGTTGAACACCGCGAGCACCGCCGGCACCGCAATGGTGTCGATGCGATCCTTGCCGTCGAGCAGATTGGGATAGTCCTGCTTGGTGAATTCGCCGAGCGTGTAGTGGTCCTCGAACATCGAGGTGAACGGGATGTTCACCAGATGCAGGCCGGCGCTCGCCGGGATCCTGGAGAAAAATTCGACCGGCTTCGGGATGACGCGCGCGATGGCGTCGATCTCGCCGTTTTCCAGTTGCTGCAGCGCCGTCGATTGATCGATCAGCACTTCTTTCACGTCGATGCCGAGACGCTGGAAAACGATGGTGCCGGTGAGGCTTGCGCCGGTGCCGGCGGGCCCGAAATTGACCTTCTTGCCGCGCAGATCCTGCAGGCTCTGGATATTGTCGCGCGCCAGGATGTGCAGCTCGGCGATCGGCAGGCGGATGACATATTGCACGCGCTTATCGAGGTTCGGTGTCTTGCGCACGGTGCGGAAGTATTCGAACACGTCGGCCTGGGTGATCGCCGCGTCGACGCCGTGCAGATAAAGCAGATCGTCGAGATTGGAGGCGGCGCCGTAGGAGACAATCGGCAGGATACGCATATTGTCGCCGTCGTTGAGCGCCGACGCCATCTCGGCGACCAGCCGCATATAGGTGCCGGAAAAAAGCCCACCGACGATGCCGACGGTCCAGGCGTTCTTTTGTTCGCGCATCGCGGCATCGTTGCCGGCGGTGGCGATGGATTTCGGCACGCTCTGCGCCGATAGATTGACGCTGAACAAGCCAAGTAGCGCTACGGCAAGCGCGCAGGCAATAAGACGCGTACGCATGACTCCCCCCGATTGCCACCACTGACTTTATCTTTCCAGAATGATGCTTCTGAAATTATGGCGGCGCCGGGACCCCGCTGTGATTTCGCGGCGACCAATTTTAGGTCGGCGCGAATCTCCTCTCATTGCCGCCACGCCGGCTTCGCAGAGTTGACCAACTTCTGTTGCACATCATCCCGAGCCGAGGCGTGGTCGGGGCGCGCTGGGCGTCCCGCCTGTCGCTCGTTGGCAATCTCGTTTTTGTTTTGTGTTTCGAGAATGAGGGAGACGGGCATGTTGAAAAGGAGAGGGATCGCGGCGGTCTTGGTGATTTTGCTCGCCGCAACGGTGGAAATCGCGAACGCGGCGGTTTGGCCGAGCCGGCCGGTCACCATGATCGTGCCGTTCGCGCCGGGCGGCCCGACCGATGTCGTCGGCCGGATTTTCGCGCAACGCTTAAGCGAAATACTCAAGCAGCAGGTCGTGGTCGAAAATGTCGGCGGCGCCGGCGGGATGACCGGCGCCGAGCGGGTCGCCCACGCCCGGCCCGACGGCTATGAAATGCTGTTGGGCACGGTCGGGACGCAAGCCTACAGCCAGACGCTCTACAAAAAGCCGCTCTACAATGCGGTGACCGATTTTACCCCGGTCGCTCTGCTCGCCGAGCAGCCGCTGGTCTTGGTCGTACGCAAGGATATGCCGGTGAATTCGCTCAAGGAATTCGCCGCCTATGTGAAGGCCAACGCGCCGAAGCTGTCGTTCGGCTCCGGCGGTGCCGGTTCGGCGACGCATCTCGGCTGCCTGTTGCTCAATTCCGCGATCGGCGCCAACGTGCAGCATGTGCCCTATCGCGGCTCGGCGCCGGCGCTGCAGGACCTGATGGCCGGCCGCATCGATTATCTATGCGATGCCGTTTCGACTGAACTGGCGCCGATCAAGGCTGCCAGCGTGAAGGCGATCGCTGTCCTGGCGCGGCAGCGTTCATCTGTCCTGCCCAATATCCCGACGGCGCAGCAGGAGGGCTTCCCCGGCTTCGAAGCCAATAACTGGATCGCGCTGTTTTTCCCGCATGGCACGCCGGAGACAATCGTCCATCGTCTGCGCGACGCCACCGTCGAGGCGATGAAGACGCCGAGCTTGCGCGAGCGGATGGGGTCGATCGGCACCGACCTGGTATCGTCCGACCGCACCACGCCAGGCTATTTGAAGAATTTCGTCGCCAGCGAAATCAAGAAATGGGCCGAGCCGATCAAGTCGAGCGGCGTTGCGATCGATTGATCGAAGCCGGCGTGGTCAACCTCGTGCAAACGGTCGGCCTCGGCAATACGCCGGGACCGGCGAGCGCCGACGACGAAAGGTCAGAACGGCATCGAATAAATCGCCTCGCCGTTCTCGCTCTCCTCGATCATCGTCAGCCCGGTCCCGTCATAGCCGCCGGCTTGCTTCAGTTCCCTGATGATGCGCAGGGCATAGGCAAACGCGGCGCTCAGGCTGAGAAATAGCGTGCCTTCTTCATCGTCATCGTCGCGGTCTAGCCAGCGAATTATGAAGAAATAGCGTGACGGACCGCCTGGGCCTTTCTCATCCCTGGTGCCGATTTCGACCATGGATACCGCGGCCGTGCATTGATTCAGGTCAAAATCGGATCGGTTCCCGCGGCAGCGGGCGAGCGGTGTCGCGGGCTCTGGAATGTTCCGTCTTCAAGCCAAATATGCTATGTTGCCTGCAGGAATGTGCCGCCAAAGCGGCTTTGACCAAGAGACGGCAAATGAACCTCAACGCGCTGGGCTATGTCGGCATCCGTACCGCGAATCTCGACGATTGGGCGGACTACGGCACGCGCTTTCTCGGCATGCAAATGGTCGATAAGAGCCGCGGCACGCTGGCTTTGCGGATGGACGATAGAAAGCAGCGCGTCATCGTGCACAGCGATGCGGACGAAGGGCCGTCGTTCTACGGCTGGGAGGTCGCCGACGCGGCGGCGCTCGATGCACTGGCGGCGCATCTGGAGCGCAACGGCGTCATGGTCGCGCGCGGCTCGCGCGCGCTCGCCGACGAACGCCGGGTCAGGGACCTGATCGTGTTTGCCGATCCGATCGGCAACCGGCTCGAGGTGTTCCACGGCGCCGAGGTGGCGAGCGACCCGTTCAAGCCGGGGCGCACGATCTCCGGCTTCCGCACCGGCGTGCTCGGCATGGGCCATGCCGTGCTCACCGCAGAACGGCTTGAAGAGGTTCTGCCGTTCTACACCGATATCCTCAATTTCAAGCCGACCGACCATCTGCTCAAGCCGTTCAAGGCCTATTTCTTCCACCTCAACCCGCGCCACCATTCGCTCGCCTTCATCGACACCGGCAAGAACGGCATTCATCATATGATGTTTGAGGTCTGCTACCTCGACGACGTCGGTCAGGCCTACGATATGGCGCTACGCAAGCCGGAGATGATCGGCACCACGCTCGGCCGCCACGTCAACGACCAGGTCACCTCGTTCTATTCCTGGTCGCCGTCCAAATTCCTGGTCGAGTACGGCTGGGGCGGCCGTTCGATCGACACCGCGAACTGGACGCCGCACGAGCGCACCGAAGGTCCAAGCCTGTGGGGCCACGACCGCACCTGGCTCACGCCCGAAGGCCGTGACGAGGCGCGCGACCTGCGCCGCGGCGTCGCCGAAGCCGGCGGCCGGGCCCCGGTCAACGTGCTCGACGGCAATTATTTGCGCGCCGCCGATGTCTGCCCGTGGTGGAATGCTCACGCGTCGGCGCGCAAGACCGGCTAGCTTTTAACTCGAAGTTAACCGTGTTCGCGAGTCGCCCGCTTTCATCCTTAATGTTTCCCATCTGCTTCCCATAATTGCCCGCAATCGTCTGGCTATCTGGCAGCGTCGCGGCATCGAGTGGGGAGTGGGGACGTGAAAAAATTGGCTGTCGCTCTGGCGATGTGCGGCGCGTTGCTTTGCTCGCAGGCCCAGGCCAAGACTTTTGTTGGCGTATTGTGGCCGATGTTCGGCCCTTTGCCGGCGATCGGACTGGTCGAACTCGTGGCCGAGTTGAAGAGGCTGCCGGACGTCGAGGTCAAGACCTATGTGCATCAGGCCTGGCCGTCGCTGGTCGAGGACCTTAAACATTTGCCGCCGGGCACGCACACGCTCGTCGTCGGCTACAGTCTCGGCGCCAATAGCTCGGTGTTCGTCGCCAATGATTCGAAATATATCGATACGATCATCGCGCTGCAGCCGTCGCTGTTCAGCTGGAATCCGCCAGTCACCGGCAAAGTGGGACGGTATATCGAGATCTATAATCCCAATTCCTGGGAGACGTTCGGCGGCATGGGATCGCGGAAATTGATTGGGCCGAATATCGAGTACATCGCCAACAACGACTCGCATCCGGGTGCGCAATTCGATCCGCAATTCCGCAATCTGGTGAAAAGCGAATTGGCGAAGTTGACCGCTGAGGATGATGTGGAAACGGCGCAAGCCGAAACGCCGAAGCCGGTCGATGTCGCCGCCGCCGATGTTGCAGCAGATCATATTGCGGCAGATCGGGGCCAGATCATCGATCTGCACCGCGATGCGGCGGCGAAGGATCGCGCGGTCACGGCGCGAGTGGATCAGCCGCGTGCGCAGCAACCGAAGCCGGTCGAGGTCGCATTTGCCCAGCCGATGCCATCGGTCTCGCGGCAGCGAGGCGCGGCCGGTGAAGCGCCGGCGCAAACGGCGCCAGCCATGACGCCCGAGGCGCTGGCGCTGCAGCCGGCCGAACTGCTTGAGGTCGCGGACGCGCAGCCCGCGCCCCGGCCGCGGCAACGGACGGCGTTTCTCGACACGCTGACCGGCGCGGTCGACTCAGGCGACTTGTTCGTCGTACGCAAGCCCATCGAACGCAAGCGCGTCGAACGCAAGCTCACGGTCGCCGAGATGATGGATTACGCCAAGCGGACCTATGGCCGCCGCCGGCCTGCTATCGCCAGAGCACAGCGTCCTCCTGTCAGTGGCATGATCACGACCGCGAGCGTTGCCTTCGATCGCGACGCGCTTGGCGGGGAGTGAGCCGGACGCTTCGCACGTTCCCGCGAAGGCTGGGACTCAAGCCCGCCTTGGACGGACAGCTTCATTCTCCGTGACCCGGGAACAAACCGGACACGGCTGAACCGGATCGGCGACGCGAACGACCCCTATTTTACCCGCGCGGCCCACGCCGGGACATTCTGTCTGTCCGCGAATAGTCAGGAACATCGCTCGCTGCTCTGCGTTTTCTATTCACGAGCAACAACGATGGAACTCCAACATGGATCGTGAACACATCAAGGGTGCAGCGGACAAAGCGAAGGGCGCGATAAAGGACACCGCCGGCAAGCTGACGGGCGATAAGGAAATGCAAGCCGAAGGCAAGATCGACAAGGCGAAAGGTTCTGCGCACAATGCAGCAGGAAATATAAAGGACGCCGTTCGAGACGCGACCAAGTAATAAGGATCTGCTGCTTCCTGCCGCCTTGCGAAAGCTTGGCGGCTTTCTTTTTTGCCCACGCCTCGATGTCTTTTGACGTATCACCTAACCTAGCGCGTGTGGCAGCCAACGCGGCGCGGTGGTTTGCTTCCAATATTCGCCTTTCGGCCCGGGATACCGGTGACTAGACCAGGAACGGGATACCGGTGACTAGGAAATCATCGCGGCGTAAACGAACTCATAGGCGAGATACAGCACCGCCACGAGGCTTAATGCCGCCGCCAGCCCCGACACCACCGCGCTGAGTTTAGCGCCCCAGGCGAGAGTATGCCGCCACCAGGCCGCGCGCGGATAGCGTGACGCACTGCGCCAGATCGCCCAGGCGACGAAGGGTAGGGCCAGACTCGATAGCGTGAACACGCCAATGATCAGTCCGGCGACCAACGGCTGTTCGACGCCGAAGCCGGTGAGCATGGACAGGCCGCTTGCGTCCCAGAGCACCGCGAGCGGCGTACCGATCAGCCAGAACACGCGCCACAGCGCGACATCGCCCGAAGCCAATCGCAAAAAGAATTTCAGGAGATTTCTCATGGGCGAAACTTAGCGGCCGCAACCCTGGCCGTCACGAATTCCTTAATTTCGCCCATTGTTGGCGGCAGGGCTTGCGGGGCATTTTGCGTGGCCGGATTCGCCAGATTCGCAGTAAATCCATTGCCCCCTGAGAGCGCATGGTCAAACTCAAACCCATTGCCGCCGTTGTCGCCGCCGTCCTTGCCGCGTGCCTGTTCGGGACAGCGTGCGCCGCCGCGACTCCGGCCGCGCCGGTCCACGGGCGCGCCTATCTGTTCCGCGGCCTCATCGGCATGATCGATTGGGGCATGGACCAGTTGGCGGGGCGGATCAATCGCGAGGGCGTCGCGGCCGATATCGAGGCCTATTCGTCGTGGCGTTCCATGGCGAGCCAGGCCATTGCCGATTACCGCCGCGATCCCAAGCCGATCACCGCGATCGGCCATTCCATCGGCGGCGATTCCGCCGTCGAATTCGCCGAAGCGCTGGGGGCCGCCCATGTCCCGGTCGCTTTGCTCATCACCTACGATCCGACGCGCGCCGCGCCCGCGGTGCCGGCCAATGTCGAGCGCTACATCAACCTCTATCAATCCTCGAACATCCTGGGCGGCGGCGATCTTGAACCGGGCCGCGGCTTCCACGGCCATTACGCCAGCTACAATCTGAAAGACCGTCCCGAAATCGTTCACATCAATCTGGACAAGTTCGACCGCATTCAAGAACTGCTCGCGAGCAAGGTCAGATCTGCCGCGGCCGGCGGCGGCGAATCGGTGCCGCTGCGCCTCGTCATCCCGCCCAATGTGCCGATCGAGCTGTGGGATTCCGGCGTGGCGGTGCCGGCGCATGCCGGCGACACGCTGGCCTCGCTTGCGGCGGCGCAGCACGTGCCGCTGTGGGCGCTGACGCAGCTCAATCACGTCTCCGAGCATGCCGCGCTGACCGAAGGCCAGCGTATCGTCGTACCGCGCTATCTCGGACGCTGAGCGGCGCGGCGCACGGAGCGGCGGCGGGCGGCCTCGCGATATTGACGCGATCGAATTTATCTTGTCGCGCGGCGTAGCGCGCTCCAGGTGCCGGAGCATTGATTGCCCGCGCTCCAGCGGCCGTAACCGGTGACGCCGTGCAGGCGGCCGTAGCCGGTGGCGGTGCCTATTCCTTTGCTCACCGACACGGCGATGGCGCCGCTCGAGACCACTACGCCGGAAATCTGATAGCTGAAATCGTTGTCGGCCTGGATGATCTGGCCGCCGACGATGCGCGCCGGATAGCGGTAGGCGGCGTCGCAGGGGCCGGTGTTTGTGCGGATCGACACGGTCCACAGTCC
>JBAQHW010000314.1:0-2308 GCA_049288525.1 Xanthobacteraceae bacterium | reverse complement strand
GCAGCGGATCGCCGCCGGCGCTCGGGTCGAAGATCGGCAATCCGAGATAGCGTTCCGCCGAGATGAGCAGCAGCGACATCGCGAGCACCGGCGTTGCCAGCACCATCACAAAGCTCACCACATACATGGCCCAGGCAAACAGCGGCAGCCGGAACCAGGTCATTCCGGGGCAGCGCAGCATGTGGATGGTGGCGAGAAAGTTGATCCCGGTCGCGATCGACGAAAATCCGACCACGAACACGCCGGCCGCGGCGCCGAGGACGTTGGAATGCGAATATTGCGACGAAAACGGCGGGTAAAATGTCCAGCCGGTGTCGACACCGCCGGAAAACAACACGTAGACGGTGAAAGCGGCGCCGCCGATATAGAGATACCAGGACAACAGATTGAGCCGCGGAAACGCCACGTCGGGCGCGCCGATCATCATCGGCAGGATGAAATTGCCCATAGTCGCCGGGATCGACGGCACCAGAAAGAACCACACCATGATGATGCCGTGCATGGTGAACAGACGATTGTATTCGTCCGAGGTCAGAAACAGACCGGTCGGACTGATCAATTCCAGCCGAACCAGGCCGATGGCGACGCCGCCGATGAAAAAGAATATCGTGATCGACAAGGCATAGAGGATGGCGATGCGTTTGTGATCGGTCGTCGTCAACCACGACAAGATCGTATGACCTTCGTCGAGATAGGACTCCCCGTAACTGTCGAGCGGCGGCACGAAAGGCAATGTCGTGTCGGTCATTGCTACCCTCCCGAGGATTCCGAGGACGATTTCGGCGACGCCGTCGGCGTCTCCTGATCTGGGTCGGTCGTCAGCGATTTGATGTAGGCGATCAGCGCGACGATCTGGCCTTCGTCCACCGAGCCGGTGAAATTTGGCATGATCGGCGGATAGCCTTCGACGCGCGTGGTGTCCGGCACCAGGATGCAGTCGCGCAAATAGGCCTCGTCGGCGGTGCGGGTGCGGCCGCCGGTGAGGTGCACCGGACGCCCGTAAACGCCGTGCAGATCGGGCGCGTGCACCGAAGATCCGGGTGTATGGCAGCCGGAGCAGCCGAACGAATGAAACAGCGCCGCGCCTTGATGCGCCAAGTCGTCGCCTTCCGGCTGCGCCGCGGTCCAGCGCGCATATTCCTGTGGGGTTACGATGTACACGGTGCCGGCCATGATCGAGTGATCGGTGCCGCAGAATTCCGCGCAAGTGAAATGGAAAATCCCGGTCTTGTCGGCATTGAACCATTCGTAGGTATAGCGGTCCGGCAAAATATCCTGCTTCAATCGCAGCGCTGGCAGATACAGATCGTGGATCACGTCCTGCGACGTCATCGCCAGCCGCACATCGGTGAAGGCCGGCACGTGCAATTCGTCGATTTCGCGCGCACCGCTCGGATGCTGAAAGCGCCACATCCACTGCTTGGCGACGACGTGAATCTCGAGCGCGTTTTTGGGCGGCTCCGCTTGCAGGAGCTCCACCGATGCGGCCCACCAAAAGATGAACAGGAAGCTGAACAGCGTGGCCACTGTCCAGCCGATCTCGATCTCGCGACTTTTGCGTTCCGGCAGCAGGCCGCGCGGCGTCGGCGACCCGCGGTAATACAGCGCGAAGAACACGACGATCGCGCCGCTGACCAAAAGAACGATCACGCCGGAAATGATCGACAACAGATAAAACAGGTCGTCGACGCGGACGGCATATTGAGAAGCTTCGGTGGTGAATTGGGAGATATTCATATCGCCTCCCTCCGCCGTCGCAGCATCACCATGGTGAAAATGCCGCCGGCAATGATCACGAGGGTGGCGAGACAGGCGAATGTCAGAAGCGTGGTGATGCGCTCGGTATAGACGCCGTGCGCGGGATCGAAGCCGTAGCAAAGCAGATGCAGCTGGTCAGCCAGACCGCCGACCGCGCCGTGCCCCGCATCGATCAACGCCAGGCGTAAATCCCCGCCATCGAGGCCGATCGGCGACATCACCCGGCGCACCTGGCCGGCGGAGTCGACGATATATGCCGCGGCCGGGTGCGCGTATTGGTCATGCTCGGGATCGTAGGCGTAATGCAGCCCGACGGCCTGGGTTGCGGCGTGGATGGCCGGCTCGGCGCCGCTGAGAAAAATAGCCGCGCGCTGCACCGGGCTGCCCGGCTCGATGTGTTGTGCGCGCATCGCTCGTGCCGTGTCGATGCCGTCGCGCGGATTGATGCCGATGACGACCAGCCGATAATCCTTGCCGGGGTCTAGGCCGGTCTTGCCAAGCCCGTCGGCGGTGAACTCCACGATCGGCCCGCATAGCGTACGGCAGGTAT
>JBAQHW010000313.1:0-1785 GCA_049288525.1 Xanthobacteraceae bacterium | reverse complement strand
GAGCAGTTGCGCCGCGCGCAGCACCTGGCCGGTCAGGGGCAGGGCCAGGTCGTGGCGCTGGTCGGCCAAGCCGGTGTCGGCAAATCGCGGCTGATGCACGAATTCATTCATTCCGAGCCGAGCGCGGGATGGCTGGTGCTGGAATCCAACACCACCTCCTATGACCACGCCACCCCGTATCTGCCGGTTACCGAGTTGCTGCGGGATTATTTCAAGGTCGACGCGCATGAGGAGACGCAATCGATCCGCGAAAAAGTGTCCGGCAGGATCCTCACCCTCAATCCGTCGCTGCAGGACGCCGTCCTGCCGGTGCTGGACCTGCTCAACGCGCTCGACGAGGATCACCCGTTCCGCTCGCTCGACCCCGAACAGCACCGGCAAAGCACCTATCAGGCGGTCATCCGGCTATTGTTGAGCGAGCACCGCGTCCAGCCCGTCATCGCCATATTTGAGGACCTGCATTGGTACGATTCGCTGACGCTCGGCTTGCTGAACGAGCTGGCTGTGCGCGCGCAAGAAGCCCGTCTGTTGCTCGTGGTCAGCCACCGTCCCGAGTTTCAAGACGACTGGAAACATAGGCCAAATTACCGGCAGCTCCATCTCAATCCGCTCGCCAGCGAGAATCTTGCGGCGTTGCTGCGGGCGCTGCTTGGAGACCACCCGAATCTGCAAATCCTGAAGAATTTCCTGATGCAGCGGGCCAGCGGCAATCCGTTCTTTGTCGAGGAGATCGTGCGCGCGCTCGCCGAAAACGGCGTGATCGAGGGATCCCGCAGCAATTACCGGCTGGCCAAACCGTTCGTCACTCATGAAATCCCGCCGACGGTGCAGGCGGTGCTTGCCGCCCGTGTCGATGCTCTGCCGGCCGCCGAAAAACGCCTGCTGCAGGAGGCGGCGGTGATCGGTCAGGACGTGCTGTTTGCGCTTTTGCACGCGATCAGCGGTCTGCCCGAGAACGAGCTGCAGGGTCTTCTCGAGGACGTGCAGTCTTCCGAATTCCTCTATGCCACGCAGCTTTTTCCCGACCTGCAATACACCTTCACCCATTCGCTGACCCATGACGTCACCTATAACGGCGTGCTCTTGGAACGGCGGCGCGAAATCCATGCCCGCATCGTCGAGGCCATCGAGAAGCTCTATGCCGGCCGGCTCGGCGACCAGGTCGAGCGGCTCGCCCATCACGCCGTCCGCGGCGACTGCAAGGACAAGGCCATTCACTACCTGCGCCAATCCGGAGAGAAGGCGGCCGCGCGTTCGGCGCTTGGCGATGCCCGGTCTTGCTTCGAGCAGGCGCTGGAGATCCTCAAAACCCTGCCGGACGGCCAAAGCACGCAGGAGCAGGCCATCGATATCCGATTGGAGCTGCGCCCGGTGCTGCGCCAGCTCGGCGAGGGCCGGCAGATGCTGGAGCATCTGCGCGAGGCCGAGGCCATGGCGGTGCGGCTGCATGACGATCGCCGGCGCGGTCTGGCCTGCAGCTTCATGACCACCGCCTATGCCAGTGTCGACCAATTGGACGAAGCGGCCGCGTCCGGCGCGCGGGCGCTCGAGATCGCCGAGCGGCTCGGCGACGCCAAGCTTCGCCTGGTGTCGAAAAGCTTTCTCGCACAGGTCTATTGCTATCGCGCCGAGTACGATCGCGTCGTCGAACTCGCGGCCGGCAATCTCGCGTCGCTGCCGCCCGAATGGGTCAATGAGCATTTCGGCATGGCCGTGCCGGCGGCGATCTTCGATCGCGCCTGGATCATCATGAGCCTGGCCGAGCTCGGACGATTCGCCGAGGCG
>JBAQHW010000312.1:0-2058 GCA_049288525.1 Xanthobacteraceae bacterium | reverse complement strand
TTCTTCACCACGGACATCAGCGAAGTACCCTCGACGACGCATCCGCTCGGCATGCGGCCCGCTGGCGAAGGCGGCACGACCCCGGCGCTCGGCGTCATAATCAATGCCATCGTTGACGCATTGGCCGAGTTCGGCGTCACGCACATGGAACTGCCGGCAACTCCGGAGCGGATATGGCGCGCAATTCACCGCAAACCGCAGCGTTCGCGCATTGTACCGGACGCGAATGAGCAGGATATATCGCTCTACTGATGATTTGGGCGAGACACGCTAGACGGCAATCGCTAGCGCGCGATCAGCCCTCCACCGAGCGCACCGGCGTCTCGGGCTTCACGCCGGCGCGACGGCGCGCAAGGGTATTGGCTCCGTTCTCTTCCCATCTGCCCGCCGCGGCATTCTGCGCGAACTTGTCCCAGCTGTCCCGCCAGTCCCCAAGCTGATAGCCGTGCCAGGGCGCCTGGAACGAGATCGGCGGCAGCTTCAACTTGGTCCACAGTTCGAGCGCGCGCTCCATGTAGGGCTTTGCTGGCAGCGCAATCGGCGGCATCGCGTGCTTCAACGTCGCGTCGATCAACAAGGTCGAATTGGACGTGCGGGGATCGGCCGGCCCATCCGAATCGCTGTCGGAGCTCGGGCCGTGGTCAGGTGCGCGGAACGGCAGGATCTGCACGTCCTCGATAGGGTTGGAACGATAGGCCATCGACCAGAACACCGCGTTGGCATTGTTGGGATCGACGTCCTCGCTGACCGCGATCACGATCTTTCCGCAATCAGCAATCCGCGAGGATGCCGCCTGAAGACCGCGCCAGACTTCGGTACGCGTCGCATTGCTGGCGAATTGGAGAAAGATCAGCGGCCGCAGATTGCTCAGTATTTCGTGCATTACGACGTTGCGGATGGCGCCGATGCCGATCTGACGTAAATGCGTCAGGAATAGCGGTTCGAGCGCGACTTTGCGCAGGACGCTGGATTCGCTTGGCGTCACCTGACTGATGATCGACGTGAAAACGGGCGACCGTCGATGCGTGATCGCCGTGACGTCCATCGACAGATTGTAATCCTCGAGCGCGACGTAGCCAGTACTCTCGCCGAACGGTCCTTCGGGCTCCAACAGCTCGGTGCTGATCAGCCCCTCGATCACGATTTCGGCGTGGGCGGGCACCATAAGATCGACTGTTTTGGCCTTCACGACCTCAATCGGCTGGCCAGCGAGCGCCCCCGCGACGGTGAGCTCGTCGAAATCGGTCGGCAGACGTTGTGGTCCGTTGTAGACGACGACCGGCGCACAACCCAGAACAATGGCAATTGGCATCGGCTTGCCCATTTTCTGATAGCGAAGCCAGTGCTGATAACCACCGGTGCGGCCGAGCCGCGAAGCCATGCGAACGCCGAGGCGATTCGTGCTTTTCAGGGCTGCCCGGTTCATCGACATGTTCGGTATGCCGTTTTCCGGATCCTTCGTGATGCACAACGTTGCTGTGAGCGTCGGCGCAGCGTCGAATCCGGGCGTAGATACCGGCACCGGCAACATCGCGAGGCCGCCGCCCGGCTTGGTAAGGTCGTCACCGGTGATGACGACCTCCTGACACGGGCCCGATGCGACTGGCTTGGGCGGAATGGGATTGGCAATCGCCTTCACCCACTTGGCGCTGATCTCCCCGACGGTGCAGCCCATGCCCACGGCGTAGATGGCGGGCGTCGCGGCTAGCGCGCCAACAACTACGGGCATGTCGTATTTTTTACCTATGGAGTCGATCACATTGGTAAAAAGGAAAGCGCGTCGGCCCTCCTCGGCGATGCCACCGATGAACTGGCAGCGCACCAGAGGATGAAGCTCCGTGTCCTTATTGATCGGTTCGTCGATGCGGATCAGTAGATTGCGCCGTTCTAGATCCGCGAGGTGTGACTGCAGATCCAAACTCACGGCGTGCGGCTGTCGCCCATTCATGATGCAACTCCCTGAAGCAGAACCCGATGCAGGACGCCTATTCAGCGAGCTGACGTCGACCGTCGGCTCTTCCTTTCATCATCTCGGCAAAGCCGGCCTCAAACTTCATG
>JBAQHW010000311.1:0-3588 GCA_049288525.1 Xanthobacteraceae bacterium | reverse complement strand
CTCGGCCGCCAAGCTGTCCTCGACCCCCGCCATGATGATGAGGATGCAGTCGGCGCCGGACGCGCGCGCCTCGGTCACCTGATAGGGGTCGTACATGAAATCCTTGCGCAGCACCGGGAGTGTCGTTGCCGCGCGCACGGCGCGCAGATGATCGAGGTTGCCCTGAAACGATGGCGCATCGGTCAGGACCGAGAGGCAAGTGGCGCCGCCCGCTTCGTAAGCGCGCGCCAGCGCGGGCGGATCGAAATCGTCACGGATCAGCCCGCGCGACGGACTTGCCTTCTTGATTTCGGCAATCAGCGCGTAATCGCCCGCGGCCAGCCGGCTTGCAATCGCGCGCGCAAAGCCGCGCGGGGCGTCCGCGGCCTTGGCATCAGCTTGCAGTGCCGCGTGGGAACGGCGCGCCTTGGCGGCGGCGATCTCCACGCGCTTATAGGCCGCTATCTTTTCCAATATGTCAGCCATCGTTGGAGACCACGATCAGGCGGTCGAGCCGGCCTTCGGCTTCGCCCGAATCCACCGAATGACTGGCAAGGGCGAAGCCGGATTTGAGGTCTTTGGCCTTGCCGGCGACGACGAGCGCCGCGGCGGCGTTCAACAGCGCCACGTCGCGCAGCGCGGTTTTTTTGCCTTCCAGCACGTCCTCGACCGCCCGCGCGTTGGCCGGCGCATCGCCGCCGCGCAATTCTTCCGGCCGCACGCGGCGCAGCCCGACCTCTTCCGGCGTGATCTCGAAGCTTGTGATGGTGCCGTCTTCGAGCGCGGTGACGCTGGTCGATCCCGACGTCGTCACTTCATCGAGCCCATCGGAGCCGTGCACGACCCAGACGCGCTCGGAGCCGAGATTCTTCAACACATGCGCCAGAGGCTCGGTCCACTGCTTGGAGAACACGCCGACCATCTGCCGCTTCACGCCGGCCGGATTGGACAATGGACCGAGCAAGTTGAAAATGGTGCGAGTGCCCATCTCCACCCGGGTCGGCCCGACGTTCTTCATCGCCGGGTGATGCGCCGGCGCGAACATGAAACCGATGCCGGCCTCGTGGATGCAATGGCCGATCTGCTGCGGATTAAGGTCGATATTGACGCCGAGCGCCGTCAGCACGTCGGCGGCGCCCGACTTCGACGACAGCGCGCGATTGCCGTGCTTAGCGACCGGCACCCCGGCGCCGGCCACGATCAGCGCCGCGCAGGTCGAAATGTTGAACGAGCCCGAGGCATCGCCGCCGGTGCCGACCACGTCGACTGCGTCCGGCGGCGCCTCGACCCGCAGCATTTTCGACCGCATCGCCGACACCGCACCGGTGATCTCGTCGACGGTCTCGCCGCGCAGGCGCAGCGCCATCAACAGCGCGCCCATCTGCGACGGCGTCGCGTCGCCTGACATCATCTGTTCGAAGGCGCTGGCCGCTTCGGCGCGCGTAAGGACTGCGCCTGTCGCGACCTTGCCGATGAGCGCCTTTAACTCCACGGTCACGGTCAGGATCCTTAAAGCGCGTGGGCGGGCGCCTGGCGCGACGCCTTTGGCGCGCTGGCGCTGCGCCGACCCGCCAAAGCATTCCAGGCCGCGGCAATTTCAAGGAAGTTTTTCAGCATCAGATGGCCGTGGTCGGACGCAATGCTTTCGGGGTGGAATTGCACGCCGTGCACCGGCAGCCTGGTGTGGGAAAGACCCATGATCAGGCCGTCGTCGGTCTGCGCGGTGACTCTGAGCTCAGCCGGCATGGTCTCGCGCTCGACCACCAGCGAGTGATAGCGCGTCGCCTTGAACGGTCCGTTGATGCCGCGAAACAAGCCGCGCCCACCATGGCTGATGTCCGACAATTTGCCGTGCACCGGCACCGGCGCGCGCACGACCTTGCCGCCGAACGCATCGCCGATCGCCTGATGGCCGAGACAGACGCCGAGGATCGGAATGCTCGGCGCGGCCTGCGCGATCAATTCCAGACAAATGCCGGCTTCTTTCGGCGTGCAGGGTCCCGGCGACAGCACGATGGCCTCGGGCGCGGCCTCGATCACCGCGGCGCTGGTCACCTTGTCGTTGCGGTGCACGTCAACCTGCGCACCCAGTTCACCGAAATAGTGCACCAGGTTGAAGGTGAAGCTGTCGTAGTTGTCGATCAGTACGATCATGGTCGGCCCGGGCGGCTCTTAGACACCGGCGAGGGCAGGGGTCAAGGCGGCGGTCTGGTTCGTGGTGTGGGGCCAGAGTAATGCACTTCGAGCCCCAAAACGAGGCCAAAAGGGCGCGCTCGGCAACGAAGCCGCGCGCTGACGGCCAAAAGCCCGTCCGACTGCGCGTAAGGCGGTGACGCTCAGCTATCGCCGAGCAACCGAGATGCGGCGCTCTACGCGTTACTTGTCGGCAATGAACCGCGCCTGCCGCGGCTCCAAGAGGGGGTGGCGCACGTCGCGCAGACAAGCGGCCTCGAAATACGGCCACGCCTCCTGCGAACAGTCGACGCCGAGCGGGCGGATATCGGCGCGGTCGCCCTTGGCGCTCGCTACCGCGGCGCTTGCTGGGACAGAGAAAGACAGACTCGGAAAGGCAACAAAGCAAGCCGCCACGATCGCGGCGACCGCAACTGCGTAAACGGTCTTGATCATGATATCGACCCCTGTGCTGATCCCTTAGACGCTCCGAGAGTCAAACGCGCTTTTGGCGCCGGGGTTGCTTTTCTGTTTTCTTTAATTTTTTAGCGTCTCTCGGGAACAACCGCGGTGTCTTAGGTCACGCGTCCGCAGTCCAATCTAAAGCATTGATATTACTTAAGTTTATTGTCCATCGTGGAATCATCGCGCGGGCCCCCGGCAACCGGGTACGCTTGAAGTTGTCGGACGCGCGGGCTAGACCGCCGCCAGAAACCCGAGCCCAGACCCCAAGCCTAGGCCCCGTCTATGCCCCGCGTTGCGCTGTTTGCCGGATCGTTCGATCCCATCACCAACGGCCATCTCGACGTCGTCAGCAAAGCGGTGAAGCTTGCCGACAAGCTTGTGCTTGCCGTGGGCATCCATCCCGGCAAGACGCCGCTGTTCTCGGCCGACGAGCGGCTTTCGATGCTCAACGAGATTTGCACGCCGCTCGGCCGCGCCGCCGGCTGCGAAATCGTTGCCACCACCTTCGCCGATCTGGTGGTCACGGCCGCCCGCCGCGTCGGCGCCACGGTGCTGGTGCGCGGCGTGCGCGACGCCACCGATTTCGACTACGAAATGCAGATGGCCGGCATGAACGCCGCCATGGCGCCGGACGTGCAGACCATCTTTCTGCCGGCGGCGCCCGTGGTACGTCCGATCACCGCCACGCTGGTGCGACAGATCGCCGGCATGGGCGGCGACGTGGCGGCCTTCGTGCCTGCCGCCGTCGCCGCACGGCTGAAGCAGAAATTCGCCTGACAACCCCGGAGCCGACATGAGCCGCTTTGCTGCGTTTCTCATTGCCTTGACCATCGCTGTGCCCGCCTTCGCGCAGAGCCTCACCACGCCGGCGGCGCTGACCGCACAGGCGCCGGCGAGCTACAAGGTGAAGTTCGACACCAGCAAAGGCGACTTCGTCATCGAAGTGCATCGCGATTGGGCGCCGCGCGGCGC
>JBAQHW010000310.1:0-9340 GCA_049288525.1 Xanthobacteraceae bacterium | reverse complement strand
AATTCGGCGGTCAGCGGCGACACGCGCAAGACGCAGACATTGGGATCGTCCGGCCCTTGCCACCACATCGTGTCGGTGGCCTTCCAGATTTCCGCGGCCTTGGCATGGTCGCGCTGCACGGCGGCGCGCGCGGTCAGCGACAGGTAGGCGTTTTTGTCGTGGTCGACGAACGTCAGCCCGACATCGTGCTCGGCGTCGATCTCATGGTCCTTGGCGCTGCGCAGGTCGGTGACGAACCAGATCAGCCCCGCGGCGCGGTCGGGCCGGGCCTCCAGCGGGCGGGCCCGCAAACCGCCGTCGAACCGCGTGGTCAGCATGCAGATGCCGACGCTTTCGATAATGTCCCAGATGCGGGAGAGATTGGCTGACTCGGTCATGAGCGATCAATTCCCGGCGCGCCGCGACGGTTCCGCGCTCCGGCTCTGTCATGCTCCGCGAAGGCGGAGCATCCAGTAAATACCGTCTCACAGGGTAGACCGAATCTTCAGCGATTTACTGGATCACCCGCCTTCGCGGGTGATGACAAATCGACTACACCCGCCGTTCGACCAGCGCGCGCTTGATGTCGGCGATGGCTTCGGCCGGATTGAGGTGCTTGGGGCAGGCCTTGGCGCAATTCATGATGGTGTGGCAGCGGTACAGCCGGAACGGATCTTCCAGATTGTCGAGCCGCTCGCCGGTCGCCTCGTCGCGCGAATCCACCAGCCAGCGCTGCGCCTGCAGGAGCGCCGCGGGGCCGAGATAGCGCTCGGAATTCCACCAATAGCTCGGGCATGAGGTCGAGCAGCAGGCGCACAGGATGCACTCGTAAAGGCCGTCGAGCTTCGCCCGGTCGTCGTGGCTCTGCTTCCATTCGGTGCGCGGCGTCGGCGATTTGGTCTGCAGCCAGGGCTCGATCGAGGCATGCTGGGCGTAGAAATTGGTCAGGTCGGGCACCAGGTCCTTCACCACCGGCATATGCGGCAGCGGATAAATGCGCACCGCGCCGTTCACTTCGCTCATCG
The DNA here is from genome assembly GCA_049288525.1 of Xanthobacteraceae bacterium. Classification (GTDB taxonomy): domain Bacteria; phylum Pseudomonadota; class Alphaproteobacteria; order Rhizobiales; family Xanthobacteraceae; genus BOG-931. The sequence goes on along the minus strand of JBAQHW010000310.1, from coordinate 8,336 downwards.
CCTTGGTGCAAGCGAGCGTGTTGGTGCCGTCGATATTCATGGCGCAGGAGCCGCAGATGCCTTCGCGGCAGGAGCGGCGGAAGGTCAGCGTCGCATCGATGTTGTTCTTCAGCCAGATCATCGCGTCGAGCACCATCGGCCCGCAGTCCTTGGTGTCAACGTAATAGGTGTCGATGCGCGGATTGCGGCCGTCGTCCGGATTCCAGCGATAGATGCGGTATTCGCGTTCCGCCTCGGTTCGCAGCGGATGCGGCCATGCCTTGCCTTGCTCGACCTTGGAATTCTTCGGCAGCGTGAATTGGACCATCGGAACCTCAATAGACCCGTTTTAATAGACCCGCTTTTTGGGCTCGATATAGGACACGTCGTTGGTCAGAGTGTAGGTATGCACCGGCCGGTAGTCGACGGTGACCTTGCCGGTTTCGGGATCGAGCCACGCCAGCGTGTGCTTCATCCAGTTGTGATCGTCGCGGTCGGGGAAATCCTCGCGCGCATGAGCGCCGCGGCTTTCGGTGCGGTTGAGCGCGCAGTCCATGGTGACGACGGCCTGCTCGATCAGATTGACGAATTCCAGCGTCTCGATCAGGTCGGAATTCCAGATCAGCGAGCGGTCGGACACGCGCACGTCGCCGATGCCGGCATGCACTTCGTGAATCAGCTTGGAGCCTTCCTCCAGTATTTCGCCGGTGCGGAACACCGCGCAATTGGTCTGCATCACCTGCTGCATTTTGGTGCGCAAGGCCGCGGTCGGCGTGCGGCCCGAAGCGTTGCGGAATTTGTCGAGCCGCGTCAGCGCCCGCTCGGCGGAGTTTTTCGGCAGCTCCGGCTGCTTGTCATCCGGCGTCAAAACTTCGGCGCAGCGGTGGCCCGCGGCGCGGCCGAACACGACGAGATCGATCAGCGAATTCGAGCCCAGCCGGTTAGCGCCGTGCACCGAAACGCAGGCGGCCTCGCCGAGCGCCATCAAGCCGGGCACGACGTGGTCGGGATTGCCGTCTTTCTTGATCAGGGCCTCGCCGTGATAATTCGTGGCGATGCCGCCCATGTTGTAATGCACCGTCGGCACGATCGGCACCGGCTCGCGCGCCAGATCGACACCGGCGAAGATGCGCGCGGACTCGGTGATGCCGGGCAGGCGTTCGGCCAGGATTTTCGGATCGAGATGATCGAGGTGAAGGAAAATATGATCCTTCTTCGCTCCGACGCCGCGGCCTTCGCGGATTTCGATGGTCATGGCGCGCGATACCACGTCGCGCGAGGCGAGATCCTTGGCGGACGGCGCATAGCGCTCCATGAAGCGTTCGCCGGCCGAATTGACGAGATAGGCGCCTTCGCCGCGCGCGCCCTCGGTAATCAAGACGCCGGCGCCGTAAACGCCGGTCGGATGGAATTGCACGAATTCCATGTCCTGGAGCGGCAGGCCGGCGCGCAGCACCATGGCGCTGCCGTCGCCGGTCTGGGTATGCGCGCCGGTGCAGGACGCATAAGCGCGGCCGTAGCCGCCGGTGGCGATGATCGTCGTCTGCGCGGCGAAACGGTGGATCGAGCCGTCGTCGAGATTGATGGCGATGACGCCGCGGCAGCGCCCGTCGTCATCCATCATCAGATCGATGGCAAAATATTCGATGAAGAACTCGGTCTGGTGGCGCAGCGCCTGGCCGTACATGGTGTGCAGCATGGCGTGGCCGGTCCGGTCGGCCGCCGCGCAGGTGCGCTGCGCGGTGCCCTTGCCGTAATGGGTGGTCATGCCGCCGAACGGGCGCTGGTAAATCTTGCCGTCCTCGCGGCGCGAGAACGGCAGCCCCCAATGCTCCAACTCGTAGACCGCTTCCGGCGCGCTGCGGCACATATATTCGATGGCGTCCTGGTCGCCGAGCCAGTCCGACCCTTTCACGGTGTCGTACATGTGCCAGCGCCAATCGTCCTCGCCCATATTGCCGAGGGCTGCGGCGATGCCGCCCTGCGCCGCGACCGTATGCGAGCGGGTCGGGAATACCTTGGTAATGCAGGCGGTGCGCAAGCCCGCTTCGCTGCAGCCGACGACGGCACGCAAACCGGCGCCGCCGGCGCCGATGACAACGACGTCGTAGATGTGATCCTCGATCGGGTAGGCACGGCCGTTGACGGCGGGAGCGCCGCTTCCGTTGGCGCCGCCGTTTGCTCCATTCTCTGCCATGCTCACAGTCCGAACGACAGCTTGAGGAGACCGTAGACCGAGGCCAGGCCGACGGCGAAGGTGAAGAAGGTGTTGGCCATCAGCAGCGTCAGCTTGGCCGGTTCGTCATGCACGTAATCCTCGATGATCGTCGCCATGCCGAGCCGCATATGCACGGTGACCGAGATCACGAACAGCAACATGATGATGGCGATCGCCGGCGAACCGAGGATCTGGGCGACCGCAGCCTGGTTGCGGCCAAGCAGCGTGATCACAATGATGATAGCGGCAATCGTCAGCGGGATATTGGCGACCGCAGTCAGCCGCTGCCGCCAGAAATGCTCGGTACCCGATTTCGCCGCACCGCGGCCGAGGACGCGGGCGAGGGGCGTGCGGATGTGCTGCGGCGCGCTCATTGCGAGCCTCCCATCATCAGCAGAACGAAAATCCACAAGATGACCGTGATCGCGATTGAGCCGATCAGATTGGCGGCGACCAGCCATTCGCGTTCGGTCGGCCCGAAGCCGCGGCCGGTGTCCCAGATCAGGTGGCGAATGCCGCCGAGCATGTGATGGATCACCGACCAAGTGTATCCGAATAGAATGATCCGGCCGATCCACGACCCGGCGAACCACTCGAATCGGGCATAGCCGTTCGGGCTTGCTGCGGCGATCAACCACCACGCCAACAGCAAAGTACCGAAGTAATTGGCGAAGCCGGTGATGCGATGCACGATCGACATCATCATCGTCAGCATCGGTCGGTAGATTTGCAGGTGCGGCGAGAGCGGACGCTCGGGACGGCGGGCTTCGAGCGAGCGGGTATCGGCCATTGGCGGCTTCCGGAATTCGCTCGGGCGGTGTCGCACGCGAGCCGGCGCATTGTTCCTAACCAATCCGCGCCCGTGCTGCAATGCGATAGGGCACCAATCGCGCACGGTTTGGATCAGTATGATTTCGTATTCGACGAAAGAATAGTCTTGAGAAACGGAGATACAATGGGCAATATATTAAGTCTGACTTCGCAGAATACGAAGGATGTGTTCTTCGCATGCGTTTCGATCTCACCGATCTTTCGCTGTTCCGCCACGTGGTCGAGGCCGGCAGCATCACTCATGGCGCCGAGCGCGCACATCTAGCGCTTGCAGCGGCCTCGACCCGCATCCGCAATATGGAAGAGGTGCTCGGCGCGCCGCTGTTGACGCGCACGCGGCAGGGTGTGACGCCGACCCAGGCCGGCCGTACGCTGCTGCAGCATGCGCGTGTCATTCTGCGCCAGGCGGAACGCCTGCACGAGGATCTCGGCGCTTATGGCGGCGGGCTCGCCGGTCAAATCCGGGTGCTGTCGAACACCAACGCCTTGACCGAATTCCTGCCCGAGGCGCTGTCGTCGTTTCTCGCCGCGCATCCGACTATCAGCGTCGATCTCGAGGAGCGTTTGAGCGACGAGATCGTCGGGCTGATTGCCGAGGGCGTCGCCGATCTCGGCGTCGTTGCCGGCACGGTCGATGCCGGCGGGCTCGAAACCTATCCGTTCCGCAGCGACCGCTTCGTGCTGGTGGTCGCGCACGATCACCCGCTCGGCAAGCGCGCCAAGATCGCCTTCGAAGATGTCCTCGACCAGGATTTCGTAGGGTTGGACCGCGCCAGTGCGATCCAGCGGTTTCTCGCCGCCAAGGCCTTGCGTGTCGGCCGGCCGCTGCGCTTACGCGTGCAGTTGCGCTCGTTCGATGCCGTGTGCCGGCTGGTCGAATGCAAGGTCGGCGTCGGTATTGTGCCGGAAACCACGGCGCGGCGGGTAGCGAAGACGATGGCGATCAAGGCGGTGACGCTGTCGGATAGCTGGGCGGTACGCGACCTGACGATCTGCGTGAAAAGCCGCGCGGAGCTGCCGGCCTATGCCCGGCAGCTTGTGGAGCATCTAAGGGCGAGTGCCTGAGGGCTAGCGCACCATCAGCACCCAATAATCCAGATCGAGCAGCACGGCGGGGTCGTAGTCGTCGCCGGCCTTGTACGGAAAGTCGCTGCACGGCTTGTCGGAGGTGGCGACGGTGCGCAGCCGCAACGCCGCCACATCGGCGCGGCCCGGCAGTTCGGCCTTCGCCAGCACCTCCGACCAGGCATACACGGTGCCTCCCGCGAAGAGCGGCGCAACGTGCCGGCCGCCGTTGATGGCGGCGACGTGGAAGGCGTTGGCCAAGCCGTTGAACGACAACGCCCGCGCCAGCGAAATGACATGGCCGCCATAGATCAGGCGGCGGCCGAAGCGGCCCTGCTTGGCGGCGAACAGATCGAAATGAATCCGCGCCGTGTTCTGATAGAGCCGGGTCGCCGTCATATGCTCGGCTTCCTCGACGGTGATACCGTCGACATGGTCGATTTTCTCGCCGACAGTGTAATCTGCAAACTTGTAGGGACTGCCGGCGAGCTCAAGGTCGTAGGCCGGCACGCTGATGGCGGGACAGGCTTCGCCGAGAACCTTCGGATCGAGTGCGGTCGGCAGCCGCGGCACGTGATCGCCCGGCGCCGGAGCGGCTTCATCGCGTTTGCGCACCATCACCCATCGCACATATTCCAGCACCGGCTTTTGTTCCTGATTGTAACCGGTGGTGCGGACATAGACGATGCCGGTCTTGCGGCTGGAATTCTCCTTCAACCCGATGACTTCGGATTGCGCCGACAGCGTGTCGGCGGGATAGACCGGGGCGCGGAAGCAGCAATTGGCGTAACCGAGATTGGCGACGGCGTTGAGCGAGACGTCGGGCACCGACTTGCCGAACACCATGTGAAACACCAGAAGATCGTCGATCGGCGAACGCGGGTAGCCGACGGCCTTGGCGAAGGCATCCGACGACTGCACGGCAAAGCGACCGCCGAACAGGCCGGTATAGAGCGCGACATCGCCGACGGTCAGTGTGCGCGGCGTCGCGTGGCGGATAATCTGGCCGACGCGGAAATCCTCGAAGAAATTGCCAGGACTGGTCTTGGACATTGCAACACCTTTACAGCGAACTGAAAGCTCAAACCCCGGCATTCGGGCGCGGTACTTAGCGCAGTTCACGCAGCCGTGACAATGCGGCTAAAACTCTGCCGAAACGCCCCCCATTGGGCAATTCCCGCTCCCCCGCTGGGCGGGAAGAGGTTAACGCTTGCGGCGAGCTTGCTGACAGGATTGTGAGGCGCATGTGCGCCGGTGATTTGCTAAGAGCAGCGGCGAAGAGCGAGCGCCATGACCATCGAAGCCACCAGCCATTCGCCGAGCGTGCCTGAAGTTGCGACGGATCAGCTCATTCATCCCGCGTGGGTGCGCGTGACGCATTGGCTCAATGCGCTGGCCATGTTCATGATGATCGGATCGGGCTGGCAGATTTACGACGCCTCGCCGCTGTTTTCCTTCCTCCATTTCCCCAGCGAGATTGCGCTGGGGGAATGGCTCGCCGGTGCGCTGTTGTGGCACTTCGCCGCGATGTGGCTCCTCATGATCAACGGCATCGTCTATGTCGTGCTCGGCATTGTGACCGGCCGCTTCCGCCGTAAGCTGTTGCCGATCCGCCCGCGTGACCTCGCCAGCGACCTCGCCGCGGCCCTGCGCGGCAAGCTGTCCCACGACGACCTTGCCGTCTACAACGCCGTCCAGCGCTTGCTGTATCTCGGCGTGATTCTTGCCGGCATCGTCATCGTGCTGTCCGGGCTGTCAATCTGGAAGCCGGTGCAGCTCAAATATCTGACCGCCTTTTTCGGCGGCTACGATACCGCTCGTTACGTGCACTTTTTCGCGATGGCCACGATCGTGGCCTTTTTGACCATCCATGTTGCATTGGCGCTCATCGTGCCGAAGAGCCTGCGGGCCATGATCGTCGGCCGCTGAAACGGAGAAAGCGATGTCGCGAGCGCGCAAGCCGGTGCCTGGGGTCGATCCGAAGCTCCTGATCAAGGACGCGGCGAAACTGATGCCGCAATCCTCGCGGCGGCTGTTCCTGCGCGGCGCCGTGAGCCTCGGCGCGCTGGCGGCGCTGACCGGCTGCGACATCATCGACGGGCCGACTTCGGAGAGCGCGCTGCGGGTCATTTCCAATTTCAACGATTGGGTGCAGGCGCGGCTGTTCAGCGAGACGACGCTGGCGCCGGAATATCCGGAAAGCGCCATCACCCGGCCGTTTCCGTTCAACGCCTATTACGACGAGGACGAAGCGCCGCAGGTCGACGGCGACACCTGGAAGCTCGAGATCGGCGGGCTCGTCGACAATAAGAAGCCGTGGACGCTGGCCGAATTGAACACGCTGCCGGAAGTTTCGCAGATCACCCGTCATGTCTGCGTCGAAGGCTGGAGCGCGATCGGCTCCTGGCAGGGCATCAAGCTCTCGCATTTCCTCAAACTGATCGGCGCCGACACCGCGGCCAAATACGTCTGGTTCCAGTGTGCCGAGGGCTACTCCAACACTATCGACATGCCCACCGCGCTGCACCCGCAGACGCAATTGACGCTCAAATTCGATCATCAGACCTTGCCGGTCGCCTACGGCTTTCCGGTCAAAATTCGGATTCCCACCAAGCTCGGCTTCAAGAATCCCAAATACGTCACCGCCATGTGGGTGCAGAACAACGACGCTGGCGGCTATTGGGAAAACCAGGGCTATAACTGGTTCTCTGGACAGTAACAGCGCCGCTGCTGCGCCGGCGCCTTGCCAACCGCGTTTCGGCCCTTTAGCAATCGCCGCCTCAGTAACGAGGCGCATATTCCATGCCCACTTTCAATCTTCTTCTGCTCGCCGGCGACGGCATCGGTGCCGAGGTCATGGCCGAGGTCAAGCGGTTGCTCGGCTATTATGCCGAGAAAGGCATCGCCGATTTCCGCACCGAGGAAGGCCTGGTCGGCGGCGCCTGCTATGATGCGCACCAGGTCGCCATCACAGATGCGACCATGGCTAAGGCACATGCCGCCGACGCGGTGATTTTTGGCGCGGTCGGCGGGCCGAAATGGGACAAGGTGCCATTCGAAGCGCGGCCGGAGGCCGGGCTGTTGCGGTTGCGCAAAGAGCTCGGCCTGTTCGGCAACATCCGTCCAGCCATCGTCTATCCGGCGCTGGCCGACGCTTCGAGCCTCAAGCGCGAGGCGGTCGAGGGCCTCGACATCGTCATCGTGCGCGAGCTCACCGGCGGCGTCTATTTCGGCGAGCCAAAGACCATCACCGATCTCGGCAACGGCCAGAAGCGGGCGATCGATACCCAGGTCTACGACACCTACGAAGTCGAGCGCATCGCGCGGGTGGCTTTCGACTTGGCGCGGCAGCGCCACAACAAGGTCACCTCGATGGAAAAACGCAATGTGATGAAGACCGGCATTTTGTGGCACGACGTGGTCGAAGCCGTGCATGCGCGCGAGTACAAAGACGTTCAGCTCGAGCATATGCTGGCCGATTCCGGCGGCATGCAACTGGTGCGCTGGCCGAAGCAGTTCGACGTCATCGTCACTGACAATCTATTCGGCGATATGCTGTCCGACATCGCGGCGATGCTGACCGGCTCGCTCGGCATGTTGCCGTCGGCCTCGCTCGGCGAAGCGGACGCCAAGACCAAACGGCGCAAGGCGATGTACGAGCCGGTGCACGGCTCGGCGCCGGATATCGCCGGCAAGAGCATGGCGAATCCGATCGCCATGCTGGCCTCGTTCGCCATGGCGCTGCGTTATTCGTTCGGCATGGCCAAGGAAGCCGACCGGCTCGATGCGGCAATCGCTGCGGTCCTCGCCAAGGGCCTGCGCACTGCCGACATCAAGTCGGAGGGCTGCAAAATCGTTTCGACCACAGAAATGGGCGAGGCGGTGATCGGCGGGCTCGAAAACGGTACCGGGTAGCCGCGTCGGCGCGATCATTCGGCGAGATCCGGAACGTGCGGGCGAAATAACAAACTTCCTCGGTTTCGCGATCCGGACGCCATGGGCGGCGCAGCCGGTGCCAGCGCCTGCGGACGGACGCCGTAAATTTCCAATGAGGCGGCGGCTGCGCACGACGCGCAATTGCGCGCGGTCGATCGAGCGAACTTCGCTTAGAACTGGTCGGCTATTCCGTTAGGTTTTTTGAAACACGAGGTTTGGCGGAACCTCGTACACCAACGCGTAGCGTCCAGCCGGATCGCACTGCAGACGCGAATGAAGTTCTCGAGTTCGCGGTGCTCGCCGATAT
>JBAQHW010000309.1:0-10406 GCA_049288525.1 Xanthobacteraceae bacterium | reverse complement strand
GCGCCGGATGAGGCGGGGGCGCTGCCGGATGAGGTGGCGGTGCTGCCGGATGAGGCGGCGGCGCTGGTGGATGAGGCGGCGGCGCCGGATGAGGTGGCTGTGCTGCCGGATGAGGTGGCGGCGCTGGTGGATGAGGTGGCGGCGCCGGATGAGGCGGGGGCGCTGCCGGATGAGGCGGCGGTGCTGCCGGATGATGCGGCGGCGCTGGTGGATGAGGTGGCGGCGCCGGATGAGGCGGCGGTTTTTTTTGCTCCGACGGATTCGTCGGAGCCGCTTGCGCGAGCATCTCGGTGTGCAACGGCTCGGCCGACGCTTTCGTGGCCCATAGCGCGATCGACGCGACGGATAGAATGGTGCTTGCTAACAGGAAAGAGTGCGTAGCTTTCATTGCTTGATTCCAATTCGGTCTGCGTACGACGCGCTATGTGTTTTTGATCGCCAGCAAGTGCGCCTGAACTAAGGCGGGAACCATCGGCCGTTTCAGGAATTGCAAGGTCGCGGATGCAGCCTTTTCGATTTCCATTCCGCTCCGCTTCGCCCTTGCCGCAGGTTTGGCGCGGAATTATGTGAAAATCGCGGGCTCGCACGACAGGAGCTGACGATGAAACACTTGGTCTTTACTGCCGGTCTCTTGGCATTCGCTCTTGCAGCCTCAAGCCCGGCGCGGGCGGACTATGCCATCGTTCAATTGCGAGATGGCTGGTGCAAAATCTGGTGGGACAGCAGCGCCACGCCATGGGGCGTCGGTTGGAGAAAAATCGCGATCGGAATTCCGGACTGGCTGTCGGCACACGCCGCGCTCGATACGGCCCGCTCGCAAGGAGTCTGCCGCTAGCAACCGGCATCGTTTCCGAATATCTCAAGACGCGGCGCGGGCCGTCCCAGTTTAGCGGGCGCCGCTGTTTTCGGAAATCACTGCATCGGATTTGTACGTAGCTTTACTGCCGACTTAACTGTTCATTAACCATAATTAAGCCACGGTTGCCGGGCGCGGCTCATCCAGCGACGCTCGGAAAATGGCGCTTACCAGCACAGCACAATCGAAAGACGGCAGCAGACATCAAGTCGGCGTTCCTGCCATTGCGCGAATGGCAACTTCGATACCGAACGCCACGGCCACAGCTCCGCAGCTGCCGAATAAACAAACCTTGAAAGAGGTCATCCTTGGCGGCGGGCAGCGCATTCACCTGCTGACCGAGCGCGACTCGGCCGAATTGAATGTTACCGCACTCCAGCAGCAGCTGGCCGAAAGAGCCGCCGCGACGCGTTTGCTGAACCGGCAGGTGGAGACGCTGACCGCGCAATCGACCGGCGCCGCCGAAAAGATCGCAGAACGCGAGACAGAGCTTGCCTGGGTGCAGGAAGAACTGGTGCACCGCGACAACGAAATCCATTCGCTGCAAGAATCCGTCGCGCTGACGACGGCGGAGAATACCAGGCTTGCCAAGCGCGTGGCCGGCTGTGAAGGCGCGGTCGGCAAGGCCTATGTTCAGCTCGAGCGAATGAAGGCGGCCCTTATCGCCGCCGAGCGCGAGCGCTCCAAGTCGGCTACCGCCGTCGATCATGTCGATCAAAAGCGGCGAAACGAGACAGCCAGCCTGAATGCGCGCCTCGAAACCATGGCATCCTGCGCCGCGACGGCGGACAAGCTATTGGCCGGGATGCGGCGCAATTTGCAGGAGAAACTCGAGCTCCTGCAAAATCTGCTTGCGGTCAAGGATCGTCAGCTCGACGAGCTGAAGCAATCGCGTTCCAAGCTGATGGAGCGAACCGGCAAGCTGCTGGAAGCTTTCAAGGCGCGCGAGGCCATGCTGGCGGCGGCGGAAGAGACCAACAAGGCGCTCGCCGAGCGGATTGCTGCCAACGACGCGTCGGCTGCAAAACGGCGCCAATCGCTGACGGCGCGGCTCGCCCAAGCCGAGGCGGCTCTGCGCCGAAACGAAGAGGAACTCAAAAGCACCCAGTTGGAGCTGCAGACCGAACGCAAGAAACGCCGCGTCGCCGAAACGGCGCAAGGCGAGGCTCGCGCCGTCTACGCCGCCCTGCAGCGCAAATTGGATAATGCCGATTCGGCGCCTGACGAAGCGCCGGTACCACCGCGGCAGCTCTCGGCCGATACGATGCTCCCCGAAACCGCTTTCTTCTGAAAATCGCGCTCGCCTTTCAAATCCAGCACTCTTTGGAAGCTAGCGAACGAACTCCACCCCAATGGTGCGTCCCGAGCGCCACACGACTGCGCATTGACGGCGCAAGGCTCCATCGCGCGAGAGCAGCAGGAGAAACAGGTCCGGCAGATGGCCGGGATCGGTCACCTGAAGACGCGCGCCACTGGCCGAAACATCCAATATCCGGCAGCTCTCCGGAGCGGAGCCATCAATGCCGGCGATTCGTGCGCCGTGCAGCACCAGCCGGCGCTTACTGCTTCGCGACTCGTTTTTGCTATTTGCCATCGCCAACCGACAGCTAATTCAGGGCCGCAGAACGGTTTTGCGGCGGAGCCGGCTGAGCGGCGCTCGATTGAGCCTCGCCCTTGGCGGCAGCCTGACGGACCTGCCAAAATCGGAGCACTCTGGCGGCACTGCCTTGCGACAATTTTGAATAGTCCGCCGCCGCACTTTCGAGGGCTGCGTCTGAAAGGGCTCGACCGGCCGAGTGGCAGGTGATGATGGCGCGAACTGTAAACCAATCCAGCCCGGCCGTTTTGCAGGGAATGAGCCACGCTTCGCTATGCTTTCCTTGCAGAAGGTTCTCGATGAGCTGCATCGGCGCGCCGCAAAGCAGCGATAGGGCCGCTATCACGTCCGCGTAATGTCCCTCTTTCGCAAGCTGGAACAACAAGGCCTCATTGAGTTCGCCCTTGCTTTTCCTGGCCGACATTTGGACATGGGCGTCGGCGAGGTCGCGTTCACTTTTGAATCCCGCTTCATGCTCGGCATCCTCGCTGATCGCGTCGAGCACACGTTGAATCTTGTCGCGATTTTCGGGGCTGGCCATCGCCAGAAGGCGCGAACGCACCGCCTCGGTGGCGCGAAGCAACAATTCGCGAAACAAACGCAACGGGATATCCAGCCGCAAGCCGACCTTTTCGGCAAGTCGTTCGTCACGCTCCGAGTGCTTCACCAGCGTTGTGAAGCCGTGCTCGGAAAAATTCGCACCCGAGTTTTCCGCCAGTCTGTGGAAGACATACTGATCGCCGCGCTGCAATAACGCATCGGTAACGCCCACTGCGATTTGCGATCGGGTCGCGATCGCCAGCAGGTGTCCCTGCGCCTTGCTGTTGGCGATTTCGATCAGGTCGTGATCGGACAGCCGCTGCGATTGGCTGATGACGGGACCGGCTACGGCGATGTCGTCATCCCGGGCCAACTGCTGAATGACATGGATCGGCGCGTTAGCGACGGGCGCGAGCCGGTTGCTGAGTTCGGTAAGCGCCTTGGCTTCGATCCTCTTGATCAGATGGCCCAAGACATCGTCGAACACGTCGATCTGCTGATCGGTGAACTTATCGGCGCTGGCGACGAACAGGTCAGTTACGCGCCGCAACGCGTCGACCCGCTTATCTTTCGAGCCGCTTGCGATCGCGACCTCTAACTCGCCAATGAGTGATTGCTGGGATGGCATTTACGCCCTCGCCGAGGAATTCCGAGACCCGGCAAGCCTCCTTATGGTCGGTCGAGTCGTACCTTCGGGTATTCCTCCACCATTCTCCGCCGCTAGTATTTGTACGTAATACATCCAAAAGATGTGTTAATTACCCGACGTTACCCTTTTAGTTGTATATAATAAGACACGCTCTCTTTAGTTGTCTATCGCAGCGATACAATCAAGACCATCGACATTACACACGCGCCCCTGCGTGCGCTCGGATTGATCGTCGCCCCACCTTTATCGGTTTGCGATCGGTGCTGAAGAGACTGCACATCACGTACCGCGCCGTTGATGTTCAGCCACCACATTGACGCTTGTCTTGCGCCGGTCCGATGAACCAAGATGGCGCCGGCGAGGCGGCCGATGTTCGAAGAATTTGACGCGCGAATACAGGCGAAGATCGTGCGCGATGCGGACGGCGTGGCCCGCATTCTATCGCATCCGGATCGTTATGTTGCCGCCGGGGCGCGAACCCCGCGCGCTGCGGCACGCGATTATTTGAGCCGCTATGGCCACGTCTTCGGCGTGCAGGCGCGGCACTTGCGAAACTTGCTCAAAGCGCCCGAACGCAATCCGACCGGCGCCGGACATGAATTCCGCTATGTTGACGCAAAGCCGCAGTTCGATTTAACCACGGTCGCTTTCCAGCAGACCTATTTCGGCCTGCCGATTTGGGAAGCCGGCCTCTCGGTGACAATGAAGCACGCACCCTTGCGCATCGTCGGCGCGCGGTCGACGTCGCATCCAAAGCCCGGATTGAAGCGTCCAGCCGCCGCTCACCTTGCTCGCGCGAAAATGCTCGATGCCAAAACCTTGGCCACGCATCTCGGGCTGCCGGAGCGGCCGAACGGCCCACTCAAGATCAACAGCCACCGTCTGATGATCTACCGCCACGACGCGGTCCGGCTGCAGCACGCCGTCCGCCAGCCACGCCGGCCCCGTTCCGGTTTTCACGCCGCAGCGCCGGCGCTGCCGCTGCCCGCCGTTCACGCCTCGATCCGCGACGGCGCGCATTATGTCGTCAGCGCCGTTTATTTCAGCTTCGACGTGCCGCCGATCCGGCCGCTGCATTGGGTGGCGCTGATCGAAGTCGAAACCGGCTCGGTGCTGCTCATCCGGCCGCTCGTGGAAAATGTCACCGGCCTGGTTTTCCCGGCCGATCCGGCGACCCTTGGCGGACCGCCGGCGAAAGCCGGCAATGCCGCGCTCAACCGCTGGCGCAGCGCGGTCTCATTGCCGGGCCTTAGCGGCCCGCGCCGCGGCATACAGGCGCTGCGCGGCAATCGCGTGCGCATTGCCGACGTCCTTGTGCCGAAGATCGCGCCGCCGACGCGGCGCGCCGGCTCAAGCTTCGCGTTTGCCGCAAGGACCGACAATTTCGCCGCGGTAAACGCCTACTACAACTGCAACCGGGTGTTCGAGCTGGTGGAGGCGCTGGGATTTTCCGTCCCCGGCTATTTCCGCAACACCAAATTTCCGACGCGCGTCGATCACCGCGGCCATTTCTCCAAGACCAAGCCGCTCGGCGTCGAAATCAACGCACATTGCGCCGGCGTTACCAAAGGCGATCGTGTCGGCATCGGTTACACGACCTTTTCGCTCGCCGATCTCAAAAACCGCGAGCAGCCCATCGGCATCGCCTGCGATTTTCGGATCGTGCTGCACGAGCTGCTGGGCCATGGCGTTCTCTACAATCACATCGGCGCGGCGCTTTTCAAGTTTGCGCACAGCGCGGGTGACAGCTTCGCGGCGATCGTCAACGATCCGGGGAGCAAAGCGTTCGACCGCTATGCCACGTTCCCGTGGCTGACCGGCGTGGCCAAGAATCAACAGCGCCGTCACGACCGTACCGCTGCCCGGGGTTGGGGCTGGAACGGCGCTATTGCCCGTCACCCGTTCGACCAGACGCTCGACTGGAAGGGCTATGGCAACGAGCAAATTTTGTCATCGACGATGTTTCGGCTCTATCGCGCCATCGGCGGCGACGCCGACGACATCGCCGCACGGCAGTTTGCGGCGGATATGACCTGCCGGCTTTTGCTTACCGCTATTGCGACGTTCACTCCGGCCACGAGCCCGGAGAATGCGGCACATTTCGCGGCGGCGCTGATGAAGGCCGACGCGGCGGATTGGCCGGCGGAGCGGCTGAGCGGCGGCGCCTATCACAAAATCATCCGCTGGGCGTTCGAAAAGCAGGGCCTTTATCAGCGCAAGCGCGGCAAACGGCCGAACGACAAGAAAGGCGCGCCGCCGCCGGTCGACGTCTATATCGAGGACGGTCGGCGCGGCGAATACGATTACCGTTCCGACTACGCCGATTGCCGGGCGATCTGGAATCGGCGCCATGCCGACCGCGGCAGGGACCACGAGAAACCGCTCGCCGGCGTCGTCAACCACGCTTTCGTCAGGATCAAGAACCGGGGTTTTATGCCGGCAACCGACGTTGTGGTGCGCGCTTTTCATTGCCGCACGTCGGCGCAATCGGTCTATCCGCGCGACTGGCAGCCGATGCAGACGGCATCGCTTACCGTTGCGAAGGTGCAGCCCAACTCCTCGCGGGAGATCGTCGTCGGCCCCTTCGCCTGGGTACCGCAAGCCACGCACGAGAGCATGCTTATGGTCGCCTCCGCAGCAGGCGACGCCAGTATCGTCGACGCGTTCACAGCACGAGATTCGATCGCCAATGCGCGGCTGGTGCCGCACGACAACAATATCGCCCAGCGTGACGTGACGACCGCCACGCCTCGCCGGCGCGGCCGGTCGCAGGCGCACAACGCCTGACGAAGGATTTGCCCGAAATCAACGCGGCTCGGCAGATATCGGCGCCGTTCCGACCGGGTCGGAACGGCTTTAAGCCTGCTTAAGCTCGCGCTGAAAAACGAACGCGTCCGGCAGGGGCCGGGCCGCGACTAGCCCTTGAGCTCGGCGTAAAGCGCCTTGGTCTTTTGCCTGACGAGCTTGCGAACGCCCTTATGCGTTTCGTGTTGGCGGACGATCGCCTGCTTCAATTTCTTACGCTTTGCAGCACTGAGGCCTGCAAGTTCTTTCTTGCTGTAAGTGGTGGCACGGAAGGCACCCATGATCGCGTCTCCTTGCTCTGATCCGATTTGGAAAGTCACAAACTCAAAGTTCACGAACTCAACGTTTCTTTTTCGGCGCAGCCCGGATCGCGGAAATCGGCCGCTCCGGCCGCGCTACCATGTTTTCCAGAACTTTCCGGAAATCTCGCAGCAGATGTTCAACAGACTTGCGTCCAACAGACTCGGCGCCGAACAGACGTGGTTTGTAGATGCACGCGCCGACGAGACCCTGCGCGGTTTCCCGCAAGGTCAAGATAACATCATAAGTTGTAGTCGTCACCAGCGGTTGCGGCAGGCTCGGATCTGCCTGTTCGAAGGCCATCCGTCCGGCGGTATCGGGCTGCGGCCGCAAGGCGGCATTGTGCAGCAGGATCATGACCCGAGCGAGATCGCCGGAATCGGTGCGTTGCCCGCGCGCCAGCGCTGTGGATAAATCCTCGAACGGCAGATCTTGATTGGCGTAGGCCGCCAGCGTCGTGGCCCGCACCCGGCGCAACACTTCGCGGGGGCTCGGATCGCCATCGAGGTATGTGCGCAAAATCACCGTGTTGACCAGCGGACCGATCAGCCCTTCGCTCCCCGGCCGGTTGCGGTTGGCGACATTGGTGGCGACGCGCAGATCGTCGGCGTCTTGCGCGCGACGCATCAGGATCATCAGGCCGGCAACGAGCGCCATGAACAGCGTGGCGCCCTCGCTGAGGCTGAGCTGCCTCAGCGCCTCGGCCAGCCGCACCGGTATCGCGAGGTCCGCCTGCGCGGTGTCGAAAGCGTCGGCGGCGCGCCGCGATCGTACGGTGGCCAGCGTCGCCGGCGGCAGCGGCGCCGCAAGCTGCGCGCGCCAGTAGGCAAGCTGCGCGGCAACGTCCGGGTGCGATCGCCACTGCCGCTGCCAAGCCGCGAAATCGGCAAATTGCCGTGCCGGCGGCGGAAGCGGCGACGGCTTACCTGCGGCGAATGCCTCGTAGAGCGCGGCAAGTTCGTCGGCGAGCACGCCGCTCGATCGACCGTCGATCAGCGTCTGATGCATGGCGATGAGAAGCAGATGCTCGCGCTCGGCCAGGCGTACCAGCTGCGTGCGAACGAGCGGACCCCGCGCCAGATCGAAGGACTGCAACAGCTGATCCTGTACGATGCGATGGGCAGCGCGCTCTTTGCGCGATTGCGGCAGATCGCTTAAGTCGGCGACGTCGAGCGGCACGATAAGCTGCGGCGCGATTTTCTGCAGGAGGCGCCGGCCGCGCCTGACAAAAGTGGTGCGGAAAATCTCGTGGCGGCGCACGATCTCGTTGAATGCGCGCTGCAGGATTTGCGGATCGAGGTTCGAGGTAACCCGCAACATATCGAGAATGTTGAAGAACGGCAGGTCCGGCAGCGCCCGCTGCAGCGTCCACAGCCGTTCCTGCGCGGCCGACGCCGGCGGCGGCGCCCCAGGCGGCAAATGGGCGATGGCGGACGACGGCTGCCGCGCCTCTCCGGCCTGGATCAGCCGCTCCAGATGCTCCGCCATCTCGGCGACGGTCGGCGCATCGAACAGGCCGGAGACCTCGACCTTGCGCTGCATCGTTTCGTAGATGCAGGTCAAAACCTCGGCGGCGGACAGCGAGTCGCCGCCGAGTGCAAAGAAATCGTCGTAGATACCGACCCGGTCGCGTTTGAGGACATCGGCCCATATTCCGGCGAGCACATTCTCAAGCGGCGTGCGCGGCGGGACGAAACTTGCGGTCTGATCGACGCCGGTAACGCCCAATTTTGCCGCCAACCCGATACGATTCACCTTGCCGGTTGCGCCCTTCGGCAGTTGCTTGAAAAACAGCACCTGACGCGGAACCTTGAAGGCGGCCAGCCGCTCCGCGGCAAATTGACGGATGTCCCGCACCGACGCCTCGGCCCCCGGCCGCAAAACGATCGCCGCCGCAACGTCCTCGCCCAAAGTCGCGTGCGGCACGGCGAAAGTGACCGCCTCCGCAACCGCCGGATGTTGCAGCAAAACCTCGTCGACTTCGCGCGGGGTGACTTTCTCGCCGCCGCGATTGATCATCTCGCGGCTGCGGCCGACCAGAAACAGATAGCCGTCGTCATCGAAAAATCCGAGGTCGCCGGTCTTGAACCAGCCGCGGGCAAAGGCCGCAGCGGTTACTGCGGAATCGCCATCGTAGCCGAGCGTAATGCTGGGGCCGCGGATGGCCACCTGCCCGGTGCTGGTGCCCGGCAACATTTTGCCGCGGTCGCTCATGATCGCGACTTCCAATCCAACCGGAATGCCGCACGAGCCCGGCTTGCGCCGGCCCGGCGGCAGCGGGTTGCAGGCGATCGGAGAGCCGGCGGTCTCGGTCATGCCGTACAATTCGATCACGCTGGTGCCGAAGGTCCGCTCGAGCTCCGCGAATACGCTGGGCGGCAACGGGGCCGACGCCGAGCGGATCAGGCGCAAAGAGCAGCCATCGAGCTCTTCCGGGCGGTGGCGGGCCTGCGCCAGAATCGCCTGATGCATGGTCGGAACCGCCGAGTACCACTTAGCCTTGAATTCGCGCAGCCAGCCGAAAAACTTGTCCACCTCGCAGCCCGGCGTGCAAACGACACCGGCGCCTGCGGCAAGCGCGCTCAGCACCGTGGCGACCAGTCCGTGGCAATGGAACAGCGGCAGCACGTTGAGGCAGCGGTCCTGCTCGGTCAGCGCCACCGAGGCCACCGAGCAATAGGCCGACGAACAAATATTGGTGTGGGTCAGCGGCACGATCTTCGGCCGCGCGGTAGTGCCCGAGGTCAGCACGAACAGCGCCACACTGCCGGGCCCGACCGGCTCGCGCGACGGCTCGGCCACGCGATCGCTGCGCAGTGTGAACAGACCGGCCGTTTCCGATGCCGACAGATCGATGACTGCAATCGCATGAGCTTGCGCGATTCGGCGCGCCGGAACGTCAGCTCCTGCCGGTATGATCAAGGCGCTAAGCCGCAGCGCAGTGAAATAGCGTTCGAGCTCGTCAGGCGCATAGGAAGGATTGATCACGGCACAGCCGGCGTTCGACGCCACCGCAATTATGGCCGTCGCCATGTCCGGCCCGTTGGGTAGCATCAGGCCGACGCGGTCCTCGCGGCCTATTCCCATCGCGCGCAGCGCGCGGCCGATCTCGCCAATATGCCGGTGCAAGCCGTCGTAACTCAGCGGCGCACGCCCCGGCGCCAGAATCGCCGCCGCCTCGGGCCGGTGCGCGGCGTGATGCTCGAACAGATCATTGAGACGCAGAAATGGAACCGAGACTCTCGGTTTTACGCGCGGTTTATCCAGCACGGCACGTACCCCAGCCTCTCACCAAATAAAGCCTATCAGCTTTCCGCCTGCTTGAGCCAGAAGGCCATGTCCATCTCGCGGTACATGGTCGTGGCGATCGTGAGATTCTTGTGTGCCTCGGAGTTGCCAAGACGCTTGTAGACGCGGCCGAGCCCCAGATGACAGTGAGCGATCAGCGGCCGCATGCCATGCTTTTGCGCCATCGCCAGCGCCTGGCGATAATGCGCCGTGCTGTTCTCGGCATCGAACCGGTCGGCCTGAGCCGCCAGATCGCCGAGCAGGTGCAACGCGTGCGCGGCAAAGCCCGGCTGGTGTTGTGACGTTCCGACCGCGCGTTCGGCGAGCTGCCGCGCTTTATCGAGCCGGCCAAGCAGCAGGCAAGCGCGGCC
>JBAQHW010000308.1:0-2073 GCA_049288525.1 Xanthobacteraceae bacterium | reverse complement strand
GACCTATCTCGCCTGGGCGCGCGAGCTCGACCGGCCGGAACGGGTCACGCCGGCGCCGCAGCCGACCCCAACCCCGCCGCGCGCGGCGCGCCCATCGAGCCTGTCGGTGACCGAGATCGAAGATTGGCTGCGCGATCCTTATACGATCTACGCGCGGCACGTCTTGCGGATACGCCCGCTCGATGGGGTCGATACCGAACCGGGCGCGGCGGAGCGCGGCACTATCATTCATGCCGCCGTCGGCGCCTTTACGCAAAATTTCGCCGCCGCTCTTCCCGCGGATCCGCTCGCTGAACTGCTCGCGCTCGGTGAACCGCACTTCGCCGCGCTTGTGGATTTTCCCGAGGCGCGCGCATTCTGGTGGCCGCGTTTTCAACGCATCGCGCACTGGTTCACCCGCTGGGACGCCCAGCGGCGCGATGCGATCGCCAGGCTCTTTGCCGAGATCCGCGGCGAAATCGAGATCGCGCTTTCAGACGGCACGTTCCGCCTGCGTGGCATCGCCGACCGGATCGAACGCGACGGCGCGGGCGGCTGCGTCATTCTCGACTATAAGACTGGCTCCGTGCGCAGCGAAAAGCAGGTGCGCACCGGGCTTGCTCCGCAGCTCACGCTGGAAGCCGCGATGCTGCGCCGCGGCGGTTTTGCCGGCATTCCGGCCGGCACTTCGGTCAGCGAAATCGCCTATGTGAAGCTCAAGGGCGGCGAGCCGCCCGGCGCGTATGAGCCGATCAAGTTCAAAGACGGCACCGCCGACAGCCAGGCCGATCGCGCCCTGGAACGGCTCGGCAGGATTGCCCAGATTTTCGATTCCGACACCGAACCTTACCGCTCGCTCGTGCATCCGATGTGGCGAACCCGCTACGGCGACTATGACCACCTCGCCCGCGTCAAGGAATGGTCGCGCAGCGGCGGCGAGATCGACGACATCGGCGGCGGCGAATGAGAACGTCGGACGGAATTCCCGAGGAGGTGCGCCGGCAGCAGCGAGCGGCCGCCAACCCTAAGGTATCGTCATGGCTCGCCGCCAATGCGGGTTCCGGCAAGACGCATGTGCTGGTGCAGCGGGTGATCAACCTCCTGCTCGAGGGCGTCGAGCCGGAAAAGATACTTTGCATCACCTTCACCAAGGCGGCGGCGGCGAACATGGCCAAGCGCGTGTTCGATACGCTCGCGGACTGGACGACGTACGACGACGCCACGCTGGACAAAGTGATCCGCGACCAATTGGGCGAAACACCCGGCCCGGTCCGTCGCGCGCTGGCGCGGCGGCTGTTCGCGCGCGCGCTCGAGACGCCGGGCGGACTGAAGGTACAAACGATCCACGCGTTCTGCACGCAGCTCCTTCATCAGTTCCCGTTCGAGGCCAATGTCGCCGCCCGTTTCACCGTGCTCGACGAAGCCGAGCACACCCAGCTCCTCGAACGATTGACGCTCGGCGTATTGCTTGACGGCGCCAAGAACCCCGAGGGCGACCTTGGCCATGCGCTGGCGACGGCGATGACGGCGGCCGCCGACCAGACATTTCGCGACGTGGTGCGTGACGCCATCGGACGCCGCGACGCCGTCGCAGGCTGGATCATGGCGGCCGGCGGCGTCGCCGAGGCGATTGCTGCATTGTCGCGCGCGCTCGGCCTCGACCCGAGTGCCAGCCGCTCCAGTATCGAAGAGGAGTTCTTTGCCGACCCGGCGATCACGCCACGGGAGTGGCCGGCAATCGCCGCTGCCCTGGCGCTGGGCGGCAAGTCCGACGCCGAGCAGTCGCGGCGGTTTGGCCGCCTGGCGGCTTTGCCGCTGTCCGACCGGGTCGAGACTTATCTCGACATTTTCTGCACCGCGGAAGATCGCACGCCGCGCAAATCGATCGTGACCAAGGCGATCAAGAACGCAGGCCTGAGGGAGCGGCTGAGCGCCGAACAGGGCCGCGTCTGCGCGCTGCTGGATCGCTTGCGCGCCGTGATCTGCCGCGATCGCTCGGCGGCACTGCTCACGGTCGCCTACGCGGTGCTCACGCGCTATCATGCTGAAAAAGCGCGCCGCGGCCTGCTCGACTACGACGATTTGATCGACAAG
>JBAQHW010000307.1:0-8579 GCA_049288525.1 Xanthobacteraceae bacterium | reverse complement strand
GGTCGATGATGTGGTCGCGATCAGCGAGGAAGCAAATGGAAGTGCTTCATACTGCGCGCCCCACGCATAGAACGTGAGATTTGCGACGTTCGCCGTTATGCCGCCGTCGGCTCCAAACGTGTTTCCGGTCGCCGCAGCGCAAGGGTTTAGGCCGACGAAGCCGCCGCTGTCGGTCACGGTGCTGTCGAAGGTAATCGATAGCCGATAGAAGCCCTCCGCTGTAGGACTTTGCGATGTCGAAACGACCGTGATATCGGCGGTGGAGTGCGTCTGCGTCGCCGCTGCGTTCGCTGCGCCAAGATCAAAGACCGCCGCGCAATTTTTGACTGAGGAACCGGCGTAAACCTGTAAACTGATGTATCGGCCGGTGCCCGCCTTCAGGTAAACCGAAAATGTATTTGTTCCATTGACGACCCCGCCGCCCCCCGGCGTCTGGATATTCTGATATTCGGCGCTTCCGGAATTCGCCATCGTGAGCAGGCCGGCCGTGAAAGTTCCGTCCGGCGCCGTCGTCGCGTTCGCCGTCACCGTCATCGTGCTAAAATTTGTCCAACCGGACGTCAGATTGGAGTATTCTACAAGGTTCGTGCTCGACCCTTCGAGCAACAATCCGAGACACGTCCCGATGCTCGTTGGCGAATAATCGAACGGCAACGTGTTGGCTGCGACCCGCGCGAGCAGCCCGGACGAATTGGTGACGTATTTTCCGGTCGAATTTCCATAGGCGCCCCCGGCCGCGGCGAGCCACGCCGCGCCGGAAGAATAGGTCCCGCCGTTCCACAGATAGTGATTGCCGCCGCCCTCGGTCGCGAAGTCGGCGAAACCGTAAGGCGCGGTGCTGCCAATGTTGTAAGCAGTGTACCATTTCGGGATCACCGCACCCGATGTCGACGTGTTCGCCTTGATGCTGCGAAATTTCAGGCTGTCGAGCTTCCACAGGCTCGACATGAATTCCTCGAAATCGAGCTGATCGTCGAGGAACCGGCACTGGAACGCGAAGGTGAAATCCGCGGTGATGGCGACGCCGGCGCCGGGAGCGGTGGCAAACGCCAGCACATTCGGCGATGTTAACGCCCAGCCGGGTCCGGGTGCGCCTTGATTGACCCCGTTCAAATAGACATTGTTGACCGCGGTGACATAGCACACCGGTTCGTTGAAGCCGCCAAGCGTACGCCCCATCACGAAGCTTTGCGTCACGCCGTCGCCGACGCCGATGTTTTGCGCGGCGACCGCATTGTCGTCCGGATCGGTGTAAAGAAAGACTCCAGCCTGCCCCAAGAGCTGCAGAAAGAAGCCCATCAAGCTTTGCAGGCTTGACGTGCCCAGCCCGGCCTGTGCGGCCGGCGGCGAGGAGGCCGAGGATAGACCGCTATAGGAGGCTTCAAACTCATAAAGCGGATAGCTCATCAGCGCGAGACGTACCTCGCGGCCGGATACGTGCGACGCGACGCGCGTCGAAAAGCCCGGCTTCTTGTGCCGCGACCACGTCAGGCCCGGCAGGCTCGGCAAATTGGATGGCGTCATGATCGCACCGACGTGAGCCTTAGCGATTGCAGCGCGTAGAGCTGAGCCATGAATTCCTCGACATCGAGATCGTCATCCTCGAACCGGCACAGCAGGTACCAATCGAAGCTTGCAGTCAGGATTACGCCGCTGCCCGGTGGCGTGGCGAAGCTGACGGACGGCGCCGGCGGCGCGCTGTCGATCGTGTATCCGCCGCCCGACGCGATGCCGTCGAGGCAGAGTGCGGATACGCTACCGACACCGGCCGGCGACAAAGCAAAGCCGCCAATCGAGACCATGAAGGGAAAAGTCGTCACGGCGCCGTCGCCGATGCCGAGCAGTTGCACCGTGGCCGGCGAAAGCCCCGGCGGTGCAAAATAAAACGCCGTGTCCTCGCCAGCGCATTGCGCGAAGAAATCCAAGATTGTTTGCAATTCGTCGTTCGGGGACACCATGCGCAACAGATTGTATTCGAGCTCGATCTGCCACAACGGCGTCAGAAACTTGCCGGCGCGGGCTTCGCGCCCGGACACATGCAGCGCTGACCGCGTCGCAAAGCGCGGCGAAATGCGTACCGACCAGCCCGGCGCCGGCAGCGACGGAAAGAGCGAATATGGGCCGGGCGACGGCGGCGCGTCGGCGATCGGCGGCGCCAGAAACGGCGTTTTGCCGTTGAGCCACAGCCCGGCCGGCCACTGCGGAGCATCGCCCCAAACATTTGCAAGCGTCGGAAATGCCGGAAACGGCCGCGCATCCCAGTTCCACGCCGACATGAACGCCGCCTGCACCATCGGCACACCGGCGGCCGACGTCATATTGTTCCCGTCGGTCAGCCAGTATTCATAGACCGCTTGCAAGGCGAGTGTCGCCAAGACACCGTCGTACCGCGGCGCATAGCCGCCGGCGCCGCTCGCGCTCGGATCCCAGATCGACCAGAACGCCGTCCCGCTCGCGCTGCTTGCCGGATCGAAAAACACGTTCGGCTGATTGGTCGAGCGATCGCAGGTGGCAAAACCGTATTCGACGAACGCGATCGATTTGGATTGGGCGATCCATTCGGTGACGGGACCGTGCGGCTGCCAGCCGGTGCCGTCGCCATCGTCATAGACGGCCTGATGGCTGTTGTTCCACCACCAGCGCAATTGCTTTGGCGCCAATAATTGTTGATTTGCAGCATAGGCGTTACGCGACTGCGTCAGCCGGTCGCCCGCCGGCACCGACACCCGCAGATCGGTGCCGTTCGGATCGAGCCCGATGCCGAGATTGCTGCCGTCGTTGTAGAACCAGTTGAAATATTGGCCGCCCTCGATGTTCGCCTTCAGATAGGCCTTAGCGTAGATCGTTGGCTGACCGCCGAGACCGAGCCCGCTGAAAGTCGCCGCCGTCGGCGGCCACGTGCCGGGGGGCGCCGGTGCGAGCCAGTTTTGCCCATCGAGACCGCCGTCCCCCGTGGTCCAATCGGACAGCGGTAGATAGTTGTCGAAACAGACGAGATCGATGTTGTCGTGGCCATGGAGCTGATCGAGATGCGGCCACTGACCGTTCGCACCCGGATGCTGCACCCCCATCCACACCGACCAATCGGCCGAATAACTGACCAGATTGTGCAGGCCCGACGTATCCTTGGTCAGCGATGCCGCATCGAATACGCCGCGCACGTCATCCGACAATTGGATCAGCCCGTCGACGAAGGGATAGTCCCACGTCACCAGGCCGTCGCCGCCGGTGCTGCCGGCCTTGGTCCAGCCCGGGCCGCGGACGGTCTCAAGCCCGCGCAATTCCGAGCCCAGCAAAAACAGATCGACGCCGCCCGCCAGCACGACCAGATTGGCATAGTGCAGAATCATCCGCCGATAGGTGAAGTCGGTCGCCGGGCCGGCATAGGCGACGGTGAGATTCGCCGCATCGCGCGTGAATTGCACCGCCGAGGCGGACCCAAGAAACGCATCGACGGCGCTGGTTGCCGCCGCGCTGAGGTCCGGCGCGAAGGTCACGTTGCCGCGCCACGGCAGGCCGGCGCATGTCATCAGCAGAAACGGATAGAACACCACGCGAAAGCCGCGCGCCTTCAAATCCTGGATGCAGCGGACGACCGACTGATCCGAGGGCGTGCCGCCGTAGACCTCCGCTCCGCCGCTGGTCGGGATGGCGACCAGGCCGGGCGAGCCTTGAGTGAGCGAGGAGACCTGCCAATTGTCGGCAACCCAGGCGCCGCCGCTATATTTCTCGAAAGCCCCGCCGATGAATGTCGTCGAGGGATAGACCTGGCAGGCGGCGGCGCTGGTGGAACTGCCGAACCACGCCACCACCAGCGCCACCGTGCCGCATCCGGGGAACGCCGCTTGCAGTTGATCGAGCGCGTAATCGCAGTCGGTTTTGCTGCCGCCCGGATTGGCGTTGAGGTTAAGCTGCGCGAAAGCGGTTTCGCCGGCACGCCGGCCTTGATATGGCACGCTGTCATAGGTCCACTCGCCGGTCGCCGGCAAGAGATTGACGCCGTTGATGTAGGTCATTGTGGCTATCGACAACTTGCGGCCATGCGCCAAAGGGCAAATACGAGGCGCGTTTGTTGGACTGGCGAAAAATTAGGGGATCATCGTTGGGGCAAACGGTTTTCGAGCGCCCGCCAAAGGGGTGCTGACAAATCATTTCAAGCTTTTTCTAAGAGCGCACGATGGATTGAACGCGATGCAACGCGTTCATGCTCCGATGATGCACAGCCTGCTCTATCGCGATCTACGGCTTGCCGCGCGGCGATGGCCCAAACGGATCGAACACCGGGACGCCCGTCGGCTCGAAGTGCGAGATATTGCGCGTTACTACGGTAAGGCCATGTTCGAGGGCAGTCGCCGCCACCGCCAAATCGAGTCCCATATTGCCGATCCGCTGCGACAGACGGCCCCAACGACGGGCGACTGCGACATCTACCGGAAAAATTCGACCTTCATAAGCGCGCAAAATCGTATCGAGCCATGTCGCCAGACGTTCGGAGAATGGTGGGTCGAGTTGCCGTTGCCGTTCGATCCCCCGCTCGATTTCGCCGATGGTAACGACGCTCACAAATAGATCTTGGGACGCTACACCCTCGATCCAATGAACCAAATAATGATTGCGCTGCCGCGGGTGCTTACGCAGTTCCGAAAGCACGACCGTGTCCAGAAGATACATCAGAAGTCTGGATCGCGCATGCGCCCCTCAAGTCTCTCGAACTCTCCATCGTCGCTTGGCATGGCAAGAAGAAGCTCGGCAAAACTCGGCGCTTTGAACTGCTCCAGCTTGCGCAAGCGCTCGTATTCGTCGGCCGCGACCACCACGACGGCCGGCTTACCGTGTTTGGTTACGGTCTGCGGCTTTCGCCGCGCGGCTTCGACGACTTCACTGAACCGATTTTTGGCATCCTGAACCGACCAGGTGCGACGCGTCATGGCGCTGCCTTTCTGGCTAGATTTTCTAGCCAGAAGTACGCCGCGATTTGTGTGCCGTCAAGCCGCCCCCAGATAAAGCTCACCTGCAGCACAAGCCGCTTATGGATTGATCGCGCGGAGGCCGAGATGCGCGCCGCGCTTCACCGCGGCATTGATAGCGCGCATCATGTGATTGGAATTATCGTTGAAGAATCGCGCCACGCTTTGCGAATCGAGCGCGGAAACGGCGATGTTGACCGGCGCATGAATTTGCGGATTGAGCGGCGCGCCGGTGAAAGGGCCGGAGCCGCGCGCCGCCGGAATGATGGTCTCGCCGGGATGAATGAGCGCCAGGCCGCCGCGCACCACGTAATCGGTGCCGACGTCGAAAATCGCCGCGGCCGACACCGAGGCTTGCGCCGCTGCGGCTGGTCCCGCCGCCGCCGGACCCATGGTCGGCGCCAGGAAGGCGAATACTCCGGCAAAGGCTTGCCCCGCGTCGCTCATGATGGTGCGCACAGCATTGGCGGCATTGGCCAACAAGCCGGCATTGGAGCCGCTCTGGTCGGCCGCCGCGCGCGCCGCCGCGCCGGTCGTCGTCGCCGTGGTCTGGGCCAATTCGGCGGCCAGCCATTTCACCACCATCTGCTCGGCCATTTCGATGAATTTGATCGTCAGGTCTTCCAGCATTTTGATCGTCGCCGTGTGCCAGCTCGTCGTGCCTTCCAGAAGCCCGCTGAGCTGCGAATTGAAGGCACCGGTCACGGTGGACAGGTAACCGGTCCACAGCGTTTGCTGCGCGGCGATAGATTGCTCGTCGAGCCGCACCAGTTCGGTATAGCCTTTTGCGGCTATGACATTCATTTGAGCCGTAACATTCTGGTATTGCTGCGGCTCCTGGGCCAATAGGCCGCGCTTTTTGTTCAGCAGATCGAGCTCGGCCTGGTATTCATTGGCTGTTTCTGCTTCGAGCAGCGCAAATTTCTGATCTTGTGTGATCTTGAATTGGCTCACCTCGGCGTCGAGCAGCGTTCGCTGCTCGCCGAGTTGTGTGTGGAGAAGCGCGATGCCGGTCTTCGCCTCGCGCGCCGCCCCACCGATGGAGCTCAGGGCTTTGGCGCATTGATTGATTTGCGCTACCGGCAGGGCCGCAGTGAATGCGCCGTTCAATTGACCGAGGTTGCCGTTGATGCCGCCAATGGTTCCGGTCAGCCCTGCCAGGCCCTCGCGGACTTCCGCAATGCCGGCCAGCACTTCGTCGGTCGAGGCGCCGAAATTGATGACAACGCTATTGTCGTCAGCCATGGATCGACCTCAATGCATTATTTGATTCTGCCGCCCGGAAACATCGACAGCAAGGCGGAGTAATCGCGCGACGCGCGCGCCCGTGGCTTGTAGCCGAGATAGGCGGCGACGGCTTTGCGCAGCGGCGGCGCATCCGCCCAGACGCGATGCAAGTCCTCGAGAAATAGAATATCGACCTGATCGAGAACCTGCTCGCGCGTCCAATGCAGCTCGATCACGAGCTCGGCGACGAGCCCGCGCCAATCGACGGCGTCAAAGCGCTCGCCGCTCCCGTCGAGGTCCCCATCGCGCCGGCGCGATGGGGTTCCGATTCCCCCGGCGCGGCATCCACCTTTTTGCCACCGGCCTGCTCGATCACCACCGGCAGGGCGGCGACTAATTCGGCGATGGTAATCGGCAAATCGAAAAACTCTTCGCGGGTCAGTTTCGGATGAGCGCGGCGCAGGCCGTGCCACAGGACTTCCGCCAGCGGCATCAGCCGCTCGCCCGACAAATCGTCCGCGCCGAGCGCCGACAGCTTCGGCACATAATCGGCGATCGCAAGGATCTGCCGCAGGCTGAGCGGCGCCACGTGAAGGTCATGGCCGGCAAGCCGCACGGTGCGGGCCGAGGCTAAATCGGCATTTTCGTCAGGATCTAAAGCCACGGCGGCCTCCTATTTCTCAAAGGCGGGTGCCATTTAGCGATTTGTTCAACAGTTCAGGTCGATATTCTTCTAAAATGTTGAACACATTGAAATATAATGATGAATAGGCTGTTCGATGCGCGCGCCGGTTTGATTTTCACAGCAGGCGAGAACGTATCACAGACATCGCTGCTTCAACTGTTGCAAAAGATCGATCGCAGCTTCCGGCGTTCGAAGCAGACCTTCCGCGCCGCAAACAGCGATGGCTACCTCGTGGATTTGATCAAGCCGTTGCGCAGTCCGCCGTGGCGTACCGAGAATCAGCAAATCAGCGCGGACGCAGACGACATTTTGGCGGCAGAGATCGAGGGGCTTGCCTGGCAGGAAAGCGCCCCCTCTTTCGAGGCTGTCACCATTGACGAAAGGGGCGAGCCCCTCCGTATAGTGACAACTGATCCACGCGTCTGGGCGGCACACAAGCTCTGGCTCTCCAAGCGTGTCGATCGCGACGCGCTGAAGCGGCGGCGCGATGAGGGTCAGGCCGAAGTCATTGGCTGTCTCGTAGCCGAATACATGCCGCAACTGCCCTATGATTCTGCACAGCTCAAAATGCTTCCAAAGCCTGTATTCGACAACGCCGCCCCTCTGTTCGACGCGGGCCGCATCCCTACTCGCTCAGGCTGATGGTGCCGATATTATTGGAAGCGTCGGCGATGGCCTGGAAATCGAACTCGGCGACGGTGAATTTCTGATTGGTGAACGGCAGCGACAGTTTCGAGGAGACGCAGGCGTTGAGCTTGACGATCAAGTCCTTCGACGTGCCGTAATAGTTGAACGTCTCCTTCAGCGCGACCTCGAACGTCGGCAAAGGGCCGGCAAGCTGATTGGCGAGGCTGACCTTGTTGCCGGAAGACACATTGTAGCTGTAGTAGATCAGCACCGAGGCGCCGTTGTCGGCGGTGTTGAAGCCATAAACGCCGCTCGACACGCTGTACTGGCCTTGCGCCGGCGACGCCGTCACCGGCGTAAGCTGGGCGCCGCTCGCGGCGTAGAACACGCCGTAATCCTCGACGAAGGTAGCGCTATTGACCACGGTAACCGCGCCCGACGCGACCGTGTCGGTTTCGCCGGTGGTCATTTCCAACATGCTGTTCGCGGTCAACGTCTGACCGAGGAACAGATTGTTGAACTGTGCGGCTTGCAGCCGGGCATATTTGGCTTTGCCGGTGATCTTGAACTCGCCGCCGCCGGCCGCGACCGCCATATTATATTGTCCGAGCAGCGTTTCGATCTTGCGGTCGAAATCGATCTCGACGCTGTGGAGCGTGCCGAACAAGCTCGGCGGCGTGCCGGTAATATCGGTCCGCTTGGCAATCAGCGTACCGGAGCCGAAGGCATATTGGGTCATGGATAAAACCTCCTGGATCAAGGGGTGCATAGGGTGAATGGGAAATGGTGATTGGCGAATGGCGAATGGCGAATGGGAGGCGAATCCCTGCCCGCCCTATTCGTTACTCGCCACTCGCGTGTCTTTAAGGCACCAAAATCTGGAACGGGATGGCGGTGACCGCTTTGCCGTCGAGATCGCCGGTATCGATGAAAACCGGGCCCAGCGGATAGCAATGCGACACCAGCCCGCCGAGCGTCTGCCGGTTTCCCGCGATCGCATCGGCGCCACTCGGCGCTACCGCCGCGTCGATGGCATCGAGCACAGCGTTCATCGCGCTATCCGGCACATCCTC
>JBAQHW010000306.1:0-5186 GCA_049288525.1 Xanthobacteraceae bacterium | reverse complement strand
GATGGGGGTGTCGGTGGCGACTTGGCGGTCAGTCGCCGCTGAAAGCTCAGTCGCCGCTGGAAAGTTTGCGTCGCTTCAGTACCGCGGCCGGGACCGGGCGAGGGACTTCGCCGAAGCAGACGGCCGTACCTATGAGAGACGACCAGAAGGCAACCCAAAGCAAGACAGGCATGACCTTTTTTCCTTCTACCAATCGGTCATTGAAATAAACTGCACTTTTCCAACGCCGCGAAATCGCCGCGGTTCCCTAAACCGAGTGAGACAAAGATGGGTGACCGGCAGGGACAAAGAATAGGCGTGGTGGGCGGCGGCTTGATGGGCCACGGCATCGCTTATCTGTTTGCCGCCGCGGGACATCCGGTCGGGGTGTTCGAACCTGCGACGGAGAGCCGCGCTTCGCTGCCCGAACGCGTTGGCGCGATCGCCGAGCTTCTTGGCGACGAGCCGTCGCTGCTTCGCCACATCGAAGCCTACGACGCCTTGGCGCCGGCGGTGGACGGCACCGCCTTCGTCTTCGAGGCGGCGCCGGAGAAGCTTCAGCTCAAGCAGCAAATCTTCGCCGAACTGGAAAAGCTTGTCGCACCCGACACGATCCTCGCCAGCAACTCATCGGCGATCCCTTCGACCGAGATCGGCCGCCATCTGAACCATCGCGAACGCGTCGTCGGCACGCATTTCTGGAATCCGCCGCATCTGGTGCCGCTGGTCGAGGTCGTTCAGAACGAAATGACCGGCGACGACACCGTGCGCCGCACGATGGAGCTGTTGCGCCACGCCGGCAAAACGCCGGTGCATGTGCGCCGCGACGTTCCCGGCTTCGTCGGCAACCGGCTGCAGCACGCGATGAAACGCGAGGCGATCGCGCTGGTCGCCGCCGGCGTCTGCGACGCCGATACCATCGATGTCGTGGTCCGCGAAGGATTCGGCACCCGCACCGCCGTGCTCGGCCCGATGGAGCAGACCGATCTTGTCGGCACCAACCTCACGCTCGATATTGCCGAAGTGCTCTACGCCGACCTCGACCGCACGGCCGGACCGCATCCCTATCTGCGCGAGCTGGTCAACTCCGGCAAGCTCGGCATGAAGACCGGGGAAGGCCTGCGCAAATGGGCGCCGGGGCAAGCCGAGGCCGTGCGCGCGCGGCTGTCACGTTTTCTGGCCGAGCAGGCGAAGGCACGGAAGAACAAGCGGCTTGAAGCTTAGGCTTCGTAATTGTGGACGAAGTCTTCCGGCACGTTCGGACCCCAGGCGTAAAACGAATCCTCCGCCGGATGGTCTTTGCTCGGCCAATCCGTCGTCGCCGGAATGTAATCGATGTCGGCGGAATATTCCGAGAAGCTGCCCCACGGGTCCTGGACGTAGTGGAAATAATTCGAACCGAGCACGTGCCGGCCAAGGCCCCAGCCCTTGGCAAAGCCCTTGCCCAGCATGTGCATCGCACCGGCGCCGATCTCACCGATGGAGCCGACATCCCAGCTGAAATGATGATGCCCGGGCGCGTCCGAGCGCGCAAAGGCGACCATGTGATGATCGCTGCCGTGAATGCCATGCAGAAATGCGATGTTGTCGCCGGAATGATCGGACAGGCGCAGGCCGAGAACCCGGGTATAGAATTCGATGGCCTTGCGCACATCGCGCGTGAACATCAGGACATGCGCGAGCCGACGCGGATAGGTCCGCGGCGTCAGGCTGCGATAGGGCGCGCCGCGCTCGCCCGGGCCGGCCGAGTGAAGAGCAACGCGGCTTTTCTCATCGGGTGACGATTTCGCCGCGACCTTGATCTCGACCAGGATGCCGTCGTGATCGCGAAACCAGATGCCGTTGGAATCGACGCCCGCCGGCGGATCGAGGCGCTTCACGCCCATCTTCTGCAGGCGCTCGGAAAATTTCTCGAGGTCGTCCTCAAAGGCGCCGAACGACACATAGCCGTATTTCTTGCGCGGGCCTTCGCCGATCGTGCCCCAGATGTGCGGCTGCTCGAATGTCGAGAGCGTCAGCAGATTATCTTTCTCGCCAAGCTTGAGACCGAATTCGCCGTAAAAATTCTGCGCGACAGCGACATCGGGAACGGCAAAATGAAAATGATCGACCGAATGGACGCCAAGCTCGCCCGGGCGCCGGTTCGGCTGAATGAATCCCTGGATCGCCGTCATCGCACGTCCTCCTGATCGTCTTCCCGGAACATTGGGGTTGCCCTTGCCGCCGACAACCCTTGCCCCCGACCTTGCCCCCCAACAAGAAGGGCGCGGTAAAGACTGCCATGCGTCCCACTCCGGACGCGCCTATCCCATCTCGGAGAAATATTTTTGTCAACTTAAAATATATTTTTATTGCATTTAAAGTTCGGGCGCCCCACCATGGCAGCATGAGCACCCTTGCCATTCTCGACCGCGCCGCCACCCAATCCGACCAGGCCTATGAGGCGATCAGGGCCGAGATTCTGGATTGCCGGTTGGCGCCGGGCGCCAAAGTCACGATCAGCGAAGCCGCCGTGCGGCTCGGTTTCAGCCCGGGCGCGGTCCGCGAGGCGCTGTCGCGGCTGGCAGCGGAAAAGTGGACGGTCGCCACGGCGCAAAAGGGTTATTCGGTGACGCCGGTCTCGATCGCCGAGCTGCGCGACCTCACCCGGACGCGGATCACGATTGAGCAAATCTGTCTGCGCTCGGCGATCGCGCTCGGCGACGTCGAGTGGGAAACGTCGATCGTCGCCGCCTATCATCGGCTGCACCGCATTCCCATGCAGATCGCCGGCGGCAAGGCGCCGCTCAATGCGGCCTGGGTCGCGGCCCACACCATCTACCATGCTGCGCTGGCCGCGGGCTGCGACAGCCCGTGGACGCTGACGCTGCGCGCGACGCTTTATGCGCAGAGTGAGCGTTACCGGCATCTGTCGGCAGTGCTTGCCCGTGAGAACCGCGACGTCGATAGCGAGCATAAGGCCATCCTGAATGCCTGTCTGGCCCGCGACGCCGACCGCGCCTGCGCCTTGATCGAAGATCATCTCAATCGAACTTCGGCCATCGTGGTGACGTCACCGATGTTGTGCGACGACGCTGCCACGGGAGGAAATGCGCCATGACAAAACCGGCCATGACAAAACCGGCCATGACAAAGCCCGCCACGCTGCGCAGCGTCTCGACACCGACCGCGGCCCAACTCGTCGGCCGCGCCCGCGAATTGGCGTCGCTTTTGCGCAAGAACGCGCCGGCCGGCGATGCCAATCGCCGCCTCGAGGAAGAATCCCTTCAAGCGATGGGCAAAGCCGGCTTGATGCGCGTGTGCACGCCCAAGCGCTATGGCGGCTGGGAAATGAATACGCGCGCCATCCTTGACGTCAGTTCCGCCATCGCCGAGGCCGACGGCGGCTCGGCCTGGGTGGCCAACCTCAACAATGTCTGCTGCTGGCTGAGTAGCCTGTTTCCGATCAAGGCGCAGGACGAAGTCTTCGGCGCCGATCCGGATGTGTGCGTGTCCGGGGTCCTCAACCCGACCGCGGAGGCCGTCAAAGTGGATGGCGGCTACCGCGTGAGCGGCACCTGGCACTACAATTCCGGCGGCTGGCACGCCCAATGGGCGGTTCTTGGCATGCCGATCGTCAATGCGGCGGGCGAAACGATCGACCAGGGTCTGGCGCTGTTCCCGATGGCGGACCTGGAGCGGATCGATACATGGTTCGTTGCCGGCATGCGCTCCTCCGGCAGTATCTCGCTTAAGGCCAAAGACGCGTTCGTGCCGGACTATCGCGTGCTGTCGGTGCCGCGCGCCATCGAGGGCGACTATCCGACTGAAATGCGGGATGAAGAACCGTTCTATCGCTCGGCCTTCGTGCCGATCCTTGCCATCATCCTGGTGGGACCGATCCTCGGGCTCGGACGCGCCGCCCTCGAATTCGTGCGGCAAAAAGCTGCATCCCGCACGATCGCCTATACGTTCTTCGAGAAGCAGACTGCGTCGGTGGCGTTTCAGTTGCAGATCGCCGATGCGGCGCTGATGATCGACACCGCGCATTTCCACGCCTACCGCGCCGCCGACGACATCGACGATGCAGCGCTGCGTGGCGTCTATCCCGATCTGTTGGTGCGGGCGCGGGTGCGCGCCGACACCGGCTACGTCGTGGAAAAGATTACGCAGGCCATCGACAAGCTTCTATTTGCGCACGGTTCGGCGGGCTTTGCCGAAGCAAGCCCGCTGCAGCGCATCTGGCGCGATGCCGCGGTCGCCTCGCGGCATGCCGTCGTGCTGCCGCCGGTCGGTTACGAGCTTTACGGCAAGGCACTCCTCGGCGTGGCGAACACGATCACCCCGCTGATCTGACCCCAGCGCAAACGCACTGCGTCGCTCCAAGCCGACAGCCGATTTTATCGCCTTGACCGTGCTGTAGCGTATCCCGATTTAACAGAATCGGGATACGCTATTAGCTCTTTGTTTCAGCATGTCCTTTTCGCAAAACCGGTTTCCACTTTTGCGGGACATGCTCTAGACGCGCAGTAGAAGACGTTCACCGCTCGGGCGCGGCACGGCATAAAGGGTCGATATGTCGAACACCCCGCTATTCGTGCGCCGCCGCACACTGCTCCAGGCGGGTCTTGCGCTCGGCGCGAGCCAGATCGTCGGCACACCGTTCGTCGTCAGGGCGCTTGGCGATCAGCCGGTCAAGATCGGCATGGTCGAGCCGCTGACCGGCGTGTTTTCCGCACTCGCGCAAAGCGAAGTCGACGGCGCTACATACGCGGTCGCCGAAGTCAACAAGAAGAACGGCATTCTCGGCCGTCAGGTCGGCCTTCTGGTCGAAGATTCAGCCAACGACGTCGGCTCCGGCGTGCAGAAGACGCGCAAGCTGATCGACCGCGATCAGGTCGACGCCATCTTCGGCAACGTCAATTCCGGCATCGCTTACGCCATGTCGCAGGTGACGAATGAGAAGAAAATCTTTCACATCGTGCCGGGCGGCCATACCGATCCGATCACCGGCACCGATTGCAAATGGAACGTATTCCGGGTTTGCAACACCACGTCGATGGACGCCAACGCGATCACGCCTGAACTGATCACGAAGTTCGGCAAGAAATGGTTCTTCATCACGCCCGACTATGCCTACGGCCACACGCTGCAGGATACCTTCGTCAAGGCGCTGACCAAGCTCGGCGGCACCTACGAGGGCGACATGCCGCCGATCAACAATACCG
>JBAQHW010000305.1:0-16336 GCA_049288525.1 Xanthobacteraceae bacterium | reverse complement strand
GCCTTGGAGCGCGCGTTCAAGAAGATCGTTCTGAAGCCGCCTAAAGAGCAGAAAGACCGATCATAAAAACGCGCACGGCATTGATAACGTCAAGGGCCTGCGATTGCGTATATGACGTAGCCGGGTGCATCGTATTGTTGCGCCATACCGACCCGACGTGATGAAGGTTAGCGCGGGCCGCCTCCCAATCGTTTTTCTTTTCTTTCTGGCGCGGAGTCGCTTCCGGCATCGCCTTTATCTTCGGGTCCATATTGCGTGTCATCTGCCGCCATGTGGTCTGTGGTGTGATCGTCACTTTCAGCCGCTTACTTAGCTGCCGCACAACAACTTCCATGGCGCGCATCAAATGGAAAACGCAAGCCGTGGGTTCGTGAAAGGCCAAACAGTTTCCCGCTCTCTGGATGTCGTCTCCAGCATCCTTGAACTTTTTAGCAACGAGCTCGCCAAAGAATGACCTGTTGCCGTAAAATTGGACGTCCTGCTGCATTACGTGAAAGAAAAATTGCTGCTGCAAATCATCCTGCAGCCTGGACAGCAGATGATTGATCGCTTGCGACAGCCCCATCAACGGCGCTGGCGGAATCGACGGATCAATAGGTTCGATCAGATAAAAGACGCGATCTAATTCCGGCAGCACATCGTCCATATCGGACAGGATACAGACCTCTCGCATTGACCGCAGACCGGCCGCCGCAGCTCTGCGCACAAAATTTGGATCCACTGGCTGCTGCCCTTCCGGCAATTGGAACGGCATGCACAGCCACTTCGCCTCCTCAAGCTGAATGATCGCCTGAGAAAATTTCAGTCCAAACTGCGTAATCATATCCCACAGGCTCCAGAACCCGTTTACCAGATGCCTACCATCCGATTGGGTCTGATCCGGGATCGTCCACGGAATGTTCACGAATCGGACCTCATATCAACCATACCCATAGGGTGTGGGGTTGTGAAGTGTAACGTCGCCAATTAAATGGTTGCAGAACACATATGGAACGGATAGTGTCCGTTCATGATTTGTTTCGATCTTTTCGGTCGAACAGCCGCTCAGGGAGACCAACGCCGATGCTGACGCGCAAGCAAGCTGAACTGTTGCGGTTCATCCATGAGCGGCTGAAGGAAGCAGGCGTTCCGCCTTCATTCGACGAGATGAAGGACGCGTTGGATCTGCGTTCCAAGTCCGGCATCCATCGCCTGATCACCGCGCTGGAGGAGCGCGGCTTCATTCGCCGCTTGCCCAACCGGGCGCGCGCCATCGAGGTGATCAAGCTGCCGGAATCGATTGCCCACGGCATGGGCGCAGGGCGCACGCGCGGCTTCACGCCGAGCGTCATCGAAGGCAATCTTGGCCGCGTCCGCGCGGTCTCCGAAGACGAGGGGGGCCGCCCGGTGGCGGTGCCGGTGATGGGCCGCATTGCTGCCGGCACCCCGATCGAGGCCATTCAGACCCGCAGTCACACCATCAACATGCCACCCGACATGTTGTCGACCGGCGAGCATTTCGCGCTTGAAGTGCGCGGCGATTCGATGATCGAAGCCGGCATTCTCGACGGCGACATGGCGCTGCTCAAGCGCACCGACGCCGCCGACACCGGTGACATCGTCGTCGCTTTGATCGACGACGAGGAAGCCACGCTCAAGCGCTTCCGCCGCCGCGGTGCTTCGATTGCGCTCGAGCCGGCCAACACCTCTTATGAAGTGCGGATTCTGCCGCCGAACCGCGTGCGCATTCAGGGTAAGCTCGTGGGATTGTTCCGAAGGTATTAGCCGTCATTGCGGGCCGCGCCGAAGGCGCGAGCCCGGAATCCATACTCACCGGTCAAGCGGAACTGTTACCGATCGTTCTGCAAGGGCAGTGGCGATGGATTCTTGGCTCGCCGCCCATCGCGCGGCGCCCGGGAATGACGCGTTACTCATCCTCTTCGATATCGTCTTTCGCTGGGGTGGCGTTAAGCGGCACCGCGTTACGCGTCGCGCTTTTACTCGTATCGGAGGATTGGTTGGCGCGTGGATGCCACGCCGGCGCCCACGGACGATCGTAATTTTCGGGCCGCGCCGATTGCATGACAAAACCGGCGCCGTCACGGCGCACAACGAGCGCGCCGCGGTCGTACCAGGTGTTACGCCGGATCACTGTCGCGGCGCAGCCCGGTGGCGGATCGTCGTACACCGCGATGATCAAGGACGCGCGGCGGCAATCGTCCTCGAATGCGTCGGGTTCAACCGCATAGGCCACCACCGCGCCGTCGGCGAGTTTGCCGGTGCAGCCTGATGGATCGCAGGCGATTTCCTCCCCCAAACTGCGGTCGTGGACGTCGCGCCCGTCGGCGTCGGCCGCAAGCCAGTCTTCGAGCGCGTAGTTGTCACGGCTCTCATGCAGCACGGCAAGCCGTCCGTCACGCCCGCGTAGCGCCACGGTCGCGCCGTCGGGCGACACCAGGATATCCGGCCGCGGCGTTGCGACCGCCCAGAGTCCGGCGGCAACCATGAGCGGCACGCCGCTCAAGCGCAATGGACTGCGCAACAGCGACAGCAGCAGCAGACCCGCGGCGCACAGCAGCACCGGGCCGGTGCCGAAGGCGTGAATGCGGCCGACCGCTCCGGGCAGATTCGCCACCCACAGCACGACGGCGATAATCCAGCCGATGCCATCGCCCATCAGCCGCCAGAACTCGGCATCGAAACCCAGCGGCAAGGTGAGCACGCCGAGAATGCCCATCGGCATGACCCAGACGGAGACCACCGGCATCGCCAGAACATTGGCGAGAACGCCATAGGGCGCCAGGCGATGGAAATGGTAGGCGGCGAAAGGCATGGTGGCGAGGCCTGCGACCATCGAGGTAAAGGCGATCGCCGCGACCTCGCGCGCGCCCCACAGCGCCACGCGGGCGCGAAAGCCGGTGTCGCTTCTGGGGTGCCACGGCAGCCCGAATTGATAGGCGGCGATCAAGGCGAGCGTTGCCGCGAACGACAATTGAAAGCTCGGCGTCAAGACGGCTTGCGGCGCCAGGATGAGGACCGCGAACACGGCCAGGCTCAATGTGCGGAACGTCAGCGTCGGCCGGTCGACCATGACGCCGACAAGCACAATGGCGACCATCACGAACGCGCGCTGGGTGGCGATGCCGGCGCCGGAAAGCACCAGATAAAACGCGGCGATGACGAAGGCGCAGGCCGCCGCCCATTTCTTGATCGGTGCGCGCTCGGCAAGCCCCGGTATCAAAGCGAGCCCGCCGCGAACGAAAAAGAATATGATCCCGGTCACCACCGCCATGTGGAAGCCGGCAATCGCCAACACATGAACCAGGCTGGAGACGTAGAAGGCGTCTTTGACGGCCGGCGAAATTTCGCCGCGCTTGCCGGTGATCACCGCCGAGGCAATCGCGCCCTCGTCGCCGGGAATGACGGCGCGGATGCGCTTATCGATCTTCTCGCGCATGCCCTCGACGGCCGCGGCGTAGCGCAGCCAGGCGCCGCGCTGCGCCGGCGGCACGGCGGTCTTGATCCGGCCGAGCACGAAGCCGGAGGCGCCGAGCCCGGAAAAATACATGTCGCGGGCGAAATCGTAGCCGCCGGGCCGCAGCGGCGAAAGCGGCGGCGTCAGGTCGGCTTTGAACGCCGCGAATGCGCCGACCGGTGGCGCGGTGCCCGGGCGCAGGACGACGCGCAGGCGCTGCGGCGCCGGATCAAGGCGGCTGCCTTCAATCGTGTGCGCCTGCACGACGATGCGGTCGCTGCGTTCGCGCTCCTCGCGGGACTCGACAAAGCCGGTCACGGTGATGCCCCAGGCTGGGCGGCGCAGCACTGGATGGGCGATCCACGCCGTGTGCAGCGTTGCAGTGGCGAAACCGCTGGCCAGCGCGGCGAAGGCAAGCGCCAGCGGAAAGCCGAAGCTCCTGCGCCGCGCCATGATCGCGATCACCGCGCCAAGCGCCGCAAGCGCCACCGCCGCCCAAACAGCCGGCTCGCGCTCGGCCGTGAAATACAGCACGTCGCCGAAACCGTAAGCCACCGCGAGCCATGGCAAGAGGCGCCCGGCACCGCTTTCGACCGCCGCCCATTTGCGGATGCGGGCCGCAACGGCGAATTGCGCTTGGCCGCCGATTGCGCCCCAGGCGCCTGTCCAGGGTGCCTGCCCGCCGACCGGCCGACCGCCAACAGGCCAAGCAACTGAGCCAGTCGAAGCGCCCGCGCGAGCGCGGTTCTCGACCTTGCTATCCGTTGTGTCTTGGCCGTGCTGCGCCACTGCGCGGCCCCCGCGCGCTGAAATACAACCTTAAGCTACAGGGGCATGCGGGCGCTGGCGAGGGGGGTGCAAAACATCTGCATGATCTGATCCATCGGCATCATATTGGGCATCATGCGAGTGTCGAGGCGGTTCATGACCGACGATGACTGAACACCACCAGTAAATAAGAGTTAATGCCTCCGCCTTACCTTTTGCTGCCTATGAGCGAGGGCGTCATTCGCAGCGCGGCCAAACCGTTCCCGGTGCGGGCGGCGTTGCCTTGGCTGGTGGGCGCGGGCGTCTATGCCCTGCTGCTGACGCTCGGGCCGCGGCTCCTCAACGATCCGGACAGCTATTCTCATGTTGCGATCGGGCGCTGGATTATCGCGCACGGCGCCGTGCCGAGGACCGACCCATTTTCCTTTTCCATGCATGGCGCGCCCTGGGTTGATTTCGAGTGGCTGTCGGAAGTCCTCTACGCGGCATTCTATGGGCTTTCCGGCTGGGCTGGCGTGGTGGCGCTGGCGGCAGCGGCGATCGCGCTCGCCTTCGGTCTGCTGATGCGCTTCCTCTTGCGGGAGCTCGCGCCGACGCCGGCGCTGCTGATGGTCATGGCGGCGGTGGCGCTGGCGGCGCCGCACATGCTGGCGCGGCCGCACGTGCTGACGCTGCCGATTATGGTGGCCTGGACGGCGGCGCTGGTTCGCTCAATGGACCGGCATGCGCCCCCGCCCTATTGGGCGCTGCCGCTCTTGGTGCTGTGGGCGAACCTGCACGGCAGCGTCGTGGTGGCGCTCGGCCTGATCGGCCCGGCGGTGCTGGAGGCGCTGCTCGAGGAGCAACGCAACGCCTGGCCGAGCATTGCGCTGCGCTGGCTGCCGTTCACTGCCTTGGCGATCGTGGCTTGCTGCCTGACACCCTATGGGGCGGCCCCGCTGCTGATGCCGCTGAAGACGCTCGGGCTCGGTCATGCGCTCAACATGATCGTTGAATGGCGGCCGCAGGACTTCGCCCATTTCGGCATCTTCGAGGCGCTCCTGCTGGGGAGCATCTTCGGGCTGTCGCGCGGCGTGACGCTGCCGGTGGTGCGGGTGCTGGTGGTGCTCGGGCTGATGCATTTCGCACTGGCCCAGGTGCGCAATGCCGACCTGCTGGCCGTGCTGGCGCCGCTGTATCTGGCCGAACCGCTGGCGCGACAGCTCGGCGGCCCGGCCGAGGACGATGCGTCCGTATCGGGGCGTCGTATTGCGCTGGCGCTGGCGGCGGCTATGGCGCTGATGACCGGCCTCGCGCTGGCGCGCGATGTACGGCCCGCACCCGGCAACACGCCGCAAGCCGCCATCGCCGATGCCGGACTGCGCGACGCCGGGCACGTGCTCAACGATTACCGTTTCGGCGGCTATCTGATCTTCGCCGGCATTCCCACTTTCATCGACGGGCGCGGCGAATTGTACGGCGGCCCATTCATCGCGCGCTATGAACGCGACGTCTCGCTCGCCGACCTGCCCGATTTCCTGAAGCTGCTGGACGACTACAAGATCGGCGCGACCTTGCTGGCGCCCGATACGCCGGCGGTGGCGCTGCTCGACCGCTTGCCGCAATGGCGGCGCGTCTACAGCGACGACGTGGCGGTGGTGCACGAGCGGCGCAGCATCGCGCCGCCGCAGCTCAAGTAGCCGGCTCGCGCTCGGCCGTGACATAGAGCCCGCCGCCGAAATCGTAAGCGACCACAAGCCATGGCAACGCGGGTTACGCGCCCGCGCCGATCTTGTCCTGCGTTCTGGTGGCGAAATCGCCGGCGTCATGGCGCTCGTGCAATTGTTCTGCAAGCGTCCCGCTGGCGCGGTTGACCATTCGCCCGCGCTTGACGGCCGCCCGCTCGCCGATTTCTTTCGTCCAGCGCGTCAGGTTTTTGTATTCGTGCGTCTGCAGGAACTTGCGCGGGTCGTTGTAGGAGGCGCCGTTCAACATGCCGTTGCCGTACCACGGCCAGATCGCCATATCGGCGATCGTATATTCGTTGCCGGCGATGAATTGATTGTCCGCAAGCTGCCGGTTGAGCACATCGAGCAGGCGCTTTACCTCCATCGCAAAACGATCGATGGCATATTTGATCTTCACCGGCGCATAGGCATAGAAGTGCCCGAAACCGCCGCCGACATACGGCGTTGAACCCATCTGCCAGAACAGCCAGTTCAGCGCCTCGGTGCGCTTGGCGCCATCCTTGGGCAGGAAGGCGCCGAATTTCTCCGCCAAGTAGAGCAGGATCGCGCCGGATTCGAACACCCGTCGCGGCGGCTGCTCGCTATAGTCCATGAGCGCCGGGATTTTGGAGTTCGGGTTCACCCTGACAAAGCCGCTGCCAAACTGGTCGCCCTCGCCGATCCGGATCAGCCAGGCGTCATACTCCGCACCGCTATGACCGGCGGCCAGCAATTCCTCCAGCATGATCGTAACCTTGACGCCATTGGGCGTCGCCAGCGAGTAGAGCTGCAGCGGATGCTTGCCGCGCGGCAGCGCTTTCTCATGCGTCGCGCCCGCGATAGGCCGATTGGTATTGCCGTAGCGCCAATTGGGACCGCCCTCCTTCTCCCAGACCCAGACTTCAG
The DNA here is from genome assembly GCA_049288525.1 of Xanthobacteraceae bacterium. Taxonomy (GTDB): domain Bacteria; phylum Pseudomonadota; class Alphaproteobacteria; order Rhizobiales; family Xanthobacteraceae; genus BOG-931. The sequence continues at coordinate 9,502 of JBAQHW010000305.1, read as the reverse complement.
GTGGCGTGTATTGCGGCAAGTCAGTCATGTTGGGCTCTCATGCGTCGCACGATAGGTTGGCCGAATGGATAGAGTGGCGCGCTTGCGCTGTCCAATCGTAGTTTGGGCGTGTCATGCGGGCTGCCCCACCCGGCACCAAAGGAATGCCCACCGCTTCATGCTCGCCCTGCCGCCTGGCGAGTGCACGCGCGGGGAATTCCGGGCGGCCAGCCACGGCGGCCAATGTGCGCGTTGCAGCTCATCTCGGACTCAGTTCGGACATCGTGCTTGGTCCACTAAGTACCGATGGGCGACATCACAGCCTTGATCGACGCCCGCCACCTTTGACGGCCCTATCGCACGGTTTCCCAAGGGTCCGGCTTTTCGTGGGACACCGGTATGCTCTTGAGCGCATTTTTGTAGGCCTGCTCATCGGCTTTTACTTTGGTCTTATCCTCGGTCTTCTGGGCGTCCTGCTGATGTTTTCTTCCTCTTCCCCCTCCCATTTCCTGGGCGTGGACGGATACGGTCATCAACGCAATCGCCAGTCCCGCTACGAGGATGCGCATTTGCAAAAGTCCTCCAAAACGCCCCTCAGTAAACTGGCGGATAGAGGGCGCCTTTGGCGGAATTAGGACAGGAAAATCCGCGTCAATCGGCCCATGCAGCCACGACGACGATTGCGTCGCTAACCACCCATTAACCAAACTCTTCCATACGATGCCTCGGGGCGATGCTGGAATCGGGGTCTAGGACCTCTATAGGCATCGGCATGACGATTTCAGGAATTCCGTCACTTCCCACCAACAATTATCAGACCTCCAATTCAGTATCCGGATTACAGCAATCATTCGGCACGCTGGTAAGCGCTCTTAATTCGGGAAATCTGTCCAGCGCTCAGCAAGCCTATTCCTCGCTGAGCCAGACCCAAAGCAGCGGTCAAGGGCCGTCTGCGACCAGCCCTTTTTCTCAAGCGCTGAGCCAGATTGGGCAAGCTCTCCAGAGCGGCAACTTGACTGCGGCGCAGCAGGCCTTGTCATCTCTCCAGCAGGCGCAAGGTGGCCAACATCACGGGCACCACGGCCATCATGGCGGCGGCGGGAGTTCGACGGCATCAACCAATAACGCACCGTCACCTTCGAGCACCGCCGCCTCGGCCAGCAATGCCCTGAACATCACTGCGTAGAAGTCATCGCTTTCAAGCCCGGCAAGCGTTACCGATCGCCGCCCGCCCCATGAAGCCAAGATGTTCGTAGGAACCAAGGTCACCGTCGGCTCGTTCGTTCCCGAAGATTTTCCGGCGATGTATTGCTGGGCAAATGATGTCGCGGCGTTCCGCCTTGATGGCGCATTTCGGCCGGTCAACCTGACCGAAGTGGTGCATCAGTGCGAAGCTGCAGGTAAAGATCCATCCCGCGTTATGATGGCAATCCGCCGCCGCAGCGATCCGCATATCATCGGCTATCTTGTTATTCAAAATATCAGCGCTGTGCATCGTTCGGCCGATATCGGTATTAGGATCGGCGAAGAAAAATATCGCGGACAAGGGTACGGTACGGATGCGATCAAGATTGCATTGGATTATTGCTGGCGTCACCTTAACCTCGAACGCGTGGGGCTCGTCGTGTTTTGTAATAACACAAGGGCCATTAGCGCCTACAAGGCCGTCGGCTTCAAAAAGGAAGGGCTTCTGAAAAGACTGCTCTTTATCGATGGTGCGCGGGTCGACGTCCTTGTCATGGCAGCATTTCGCCCCTCACGTAAACGCAGCGCCCGAGCCGGCGCAGAGTTGCGCGATTCAAAAACGCCTGCCGTGGTCTTGGGCGAAAGTCCGACCCGACAATCCGAAGCCGCGTAAGCGTTGGTTTTGCGGCTTTAAAAGCCGCCGAGCGTCGGTCGCGACATCCACCTGCCGCAAGCGTCACGATTTCATCGCTGCATCTGCATGATCTGATCCATGGGCATCATGCGGGTGTCGAGGTGGTTCATGATCCACAGCGAGCCGCCGATAATCATGGCGACGATCAGCACGCCAAACGCGAGCGCCAGCACGTTGTTGGTGTTGTCCGGTGCGGTCGTCAGGTGCAGGAAAAAAACCAGATGCACGCCGATCTGCGCGACGGCGAGCACGGCCAGCGCCACCGCAATGCCCGGTCCCCAGATCAGGTTGGTGTGCACCATGGCGAACGAGGCGACGGTGAGGCCGGCCGCGAGCGCGAGGCCGAAAAAATAGCCGCCAATCTCGTTCCAGGCGCTGGTGCCGGCCGGATCGAGGCCGGGCGTGAGGTCGCCGTGGTCGTGATTGGCGTCCATATCGCTCATCGGCCTTCTCCTATCAGATAGACAATCGTGAACAGCGCCACCCAGATGATGTCGAGGACGTGCCAGAACAGGTTGAAGCACAACAGCCGGCGCATGATGTTGGGCCGGAAGCCCTTGAAGAACACTTGCGCCATCATGGTGCCGAGCCACAACAGCCCCGCCGTCACATGCGCGCCGTGGCAACCGACTACGGCGAAGAACGAGGAGAGAAACGCGCTGCGCTGCGGCCCGTCGCCTTGGGCGATCATGCCGGCGAAATCGTGCGCTTCGAGGAGGAGAAAAGTCAGGCCGAGAAGACCGGTCACGGCCAGCGCGAGCTGGGTCAGGATCTGATTGCGGGCGTCGGCCGCCACTTGCGACAACCCGCAAGTGAAGCTCGACAGCAAGAGACAGGTGGTTTCGAGCGCGATGCTGGTCGGATTGAACAGGTCCCGTCCGGACGGGCCGCCGGCGGTTGCCGTCTGCAGCACCGCATGCGCGGCAAACAGGCAGGAGAACAGCACGATGTCGCTGAGCAGAAACAGCCAGAAGCCGTAGCCGACAATGACGCGCTTGGATGCCGGACCGCCCTCGCCGTGTCCGGTGGCATAATCGTGGCCGTGCCCATCGCCGCTGCCGTGACCGCCGCCGCCATGTCCGCCACCATGTCCACCATGACCGCGATCGCCGCCCCGGTCGCCATGGCCGAGCTTATAGGGATCGGCGTCCCAATCGCGCCCGCCGGCGACGGCGTCGGTCGCGCTCATGCCGGCTCTCCTTGGCGCGCATGCACCGCAAGCCAGGCGGCGCGTGCATTCCGGCGGGCGCGATCGATGCGCGCCACCTCCTCGGCCGGAATTTCGTATTCCTCGACGTCGCGCCAGGCGAACCAGACGAACACGGCATAGGCCGCAACGATACCGACGCCGACCAGCCACCAGATGTGCCAGATCAGAGCGAAGCCGGTGATGGTAGCGAAGAACGCCGTGATGAAGCCGGTCGGACTGTTGCGCGGCATCTCGATCGGCTGGTATTCAGGCTCGGCCGACATTTCCTGGGTCTCGATCGCACGCTGCTTGATCTGCCAATAGGGCTCCTCGCCTTCCACATTCGGCAGCACGGCGAAATTGAACGGCGGCGGTGGCGACGGCGTCGCCCATTCCAGCGAGCGGCCGTCCCAAGGATCGCCGGTGAGGTCACGTAAGCTGCCGCGGCGGCGGATGCTGACGACGAGCTGCACCACCTGGCAAACCGTGGCGATGCAAAAAAATACAATACCGACGCCGGCGGCGAGCACCCACGGCCGCCATTCGGCGACGCCGTAATGCTGCAGGCGCCGTGTCATGCCGAGAAGGCCCGCGGCATAAAGCGGAATGAAGGTGGCGTAGAAGCCCAAAATGTTGAACCAGAAGGTAGCTTTGCCCCAGCCCTCATGCAGCCGGAAGCCGAACGCCTTGGGAAACCAGAAGGTGATGCCGGCGTAAGCGCCGAACACCACGCCGGCGATGATGACGTTGTGAAAATGCGCCACCAGAAACAGGCTGTTGTGCAGCTCGAAGTCCGCCGGCGGCACCGCCAGGAGCACGCCGGTCATGCCGCCGATGGTGAAAGTCACGAGAAATCCCAGCGCCCACAGCATCGGCGTCGCGAAGCGGATGCGCCCGCCATACATGGTGAACAGCCAATTGTAGATTTTCACCCCGGTGCCGACCGCGATGATGCTGGTTGCGATGCCGAAGAAGCCGTTGACGTCGCCGCCGGCACCCATGGTGAAGAAGTGATGCAGCCACACCGTGAACGACACCAGGCAAATGAACAATGTGGCGGCGACCATCGAGCGGTAGCCGAACAGCGGCTTGCCAGAGAACGTCGAAATCACTTCGGAGAAAATCCCAAAGGCGGGCAGCACCAGGATGTAGACTTCGGGATGGCCCCACGCCCAGATCAGATTGATGAACATCATCATGTTGCCGCCGGCCGCATTGGTGAAAAAATGAAAGCCGACATAGCGATCGAGGATCAGCATGCCGAGCGTGGCGGTCAGCACTGGAAAGGCGGCGATGATCAGCAGGTTCGCGGCGAGCGCGGTCCAGCAGAAGATCGGCATGCGCAGATAGCTCATGCCCGGTGCGCGAATCTTGAGAATTGTGGTGACGAAATTGATGCCGGTCATCAGCGTGCCGACGCCGGAGATTTGCAGCGCCCATAAATAGTAATCGACGCCGACCCCGGGCGAGTATCGAAGCTCCGACAGCGGCGGATAAGGCAGCCAGCCGGTGCGTGCGAACTCGCCGACCACCAGCGATATATTGATCAACAGCGCGCCGGTGGCGGTGAGCCAGAAACTCGTCGAATTGAGCGTCGGGAAGGCGACGTCGCGCGCGCCGAGCTGCAGCGGCACGACAAAATTCATCAGCCCGATCATCAGCGGCATCGCGGCGAAGAAGATCATGATCGTGCCGTGCGCCGAGAACACCTGGTCGTAGTGCTGCGGTGGCAGATAGCCGGGCGCGTCATAAGCGAGCGCCTGCTGCGAGCGCATCATGATGGCGTCGATGAAACCGCGCAGCAGCATCACCAGGCCGAGCAAAACATACATGACGCCGATGCGCTTATGATCGACGCTGGTGATCCACTCGTGCCAGAGATAAGGCAGATGGCCTTTCACCACGATCCAGCCGACCACCGCGAGCATGACGACGATCACCGCCGAGCCGGCGATCAGCGGTATCGGCTGGTCGAACGGAATGGCCGCGAGACTGAGCTTGCCGAACATGTCAGCGATCTCCGATCGGCCGCACTTGCGGTCCGCCACTGCCGTTCTGCGGGCCCGGGCCTGTGGGCAATTGCTGCCGCACGATCGCGTCGAACAGCTTCGGCGCGACGCTGCGATAGGTGAACGGCTTGGCGTTCTGGCTTTCCGCCAGCAGCGCGATGTAGCCGGCGCGATCGAGCGCCGGTCCGGACGCGCGCGCGCTGGTGACCCATTGGTTGAAAGCGTCCTGCGGCACGGCATGCAGGACGAAATTCATGTCGGAGAAGCCGTCGCCGCTGAATTGCGCGGATTCGCCGTAAAAATCTCCGGGGTGATCCGCCTTCAGATAAAGCTGCGTGACCATGCCGTTCATGGTCGCGATCATGCTGCCGAGCTGCGGCACGAAGAACGAATTCATCACCGTCGCCGAGGTGAGCCGGAAATGCACCGGCACGCCGGCCGGCACGGTGAGTGCATTGACGCTGGCGATCCCCTGCTCCGGATAGATGAACAGCCATTTCCAATCGAGCGAGACGACGTCGACCTCGGTGGGCTTTGTCTTCGGGTCGAGCGGCGTGAACGGATCGAGTTCGTGCGCGCCGATCCAGATCACGCCGGAGAGGAACAGGATCACCAGGATGGGGATCGCCCAGACGATGATCTCGATGCGGCCCGAATAGACGAAATCGGGCCGATATTGCGCCCGCGTATTGGACGCTCGAAACCACCATGCGAAAACCGCGACAGCGATGATCGTCGGTACGACGATCGCCGACATGATGCCGACGGAGTCCAAGAGGATGACGGAGTTGGCGCTGCCGATCGGGCCGCGTGGTGTCAGCACGCCGTTGCCGCAGCCGGATAACAGCCCGAGCGGCACGGTCAGGATCGCAAGTGTAAACAAACGCTTATGCTGCCATACGATAGGCCGCCCAAACGTCGGCAATCTAAAAGTCATCGCATCGGCGCTTGGGTTCCCGAATGGCGTGGCGGACGCAAAACACGCGGCGACGACAATCGTTGCGGTGCACAAAGTCGCAGTCGCGCTGCCCACAACCCCCGGACCCTCATAGACCGGACGCCCGCACCACACAACACACCGCCCTCGCCGGGGAGAGGTGTACGCAGACGTGCCTATCCGCTGGCCGAAACTTTGGCTGCGGAAACCTTAGCCCAGGTGTCTCGTAAACCCACGGTCCGATTGAAGACGAGGTGCTCGCGCGTTGAGTCGACATCCGGACAGAAATAGCCTTGGCGCTCGAACTGCACCGGCGTGCCCGCCGCAGCCTCCGTCAGCGCCGGCTCGACGCGCGCATCGGCGATAACTTCCAGCGACTGCGGATTGAGCTCTGAGGCAAAATTGCCGGCGTCCGGCTCGGCATTTGAAAACAGCGGGTTGTACAAGCGCACCTCCGCCGGCAGCGAATCCGCCGCCGACAGCCAATGCATGGTGGCCTTCACCTTGCGGCCGTCCGGCGCGTTGCCGCCTTTGGTGGCGGGATCGTAAGTGCAGCGCAACTCGACCACCTCGCCGGCCGCGTTCTTCTTCACTTCATGACACCGGATGAAATAGGCGTAGCGCAGCCGCACTTCGGCGCCCGGCGAAAGCCGGAAGAATTGCTTCGGCGGGTTTTCCATGAAATCGTCGCGCTCGATGTAGAGCTCGCGGGAAAAGCGCAGGCGCCGCGTGCCGGCGGCCGCATCGTCCGGATGATTGAGCGCTTCGAGCTCTTCGCTTTTGCCTTCCGGATAATTCTCGATCACGATTTTGAGCGGCCGCAGCACCGCCATGCGTCGTGCCGCGGTCTTGTTGAGGTGCTCGCGGATGGAAAAGTCCAGCATCGCCACGTCGACCAGGCTGTTGGCCTTGGCGACGCCGATGCGCTTGACGAAATCGCGGATGGCTCCCGCCGGTACGCCGCGGCGGCGAATGCCTGCCAGCGTCGGCATGCGCGGATCGTCCCAGCCCGACACATAGCCGCCGCGCACCAGCTCGGTCAGCACCCGCTTCGACAGCACCGTGTAAGTGAGATTGAGCCTGGCGAATTCGTACTGATGCGGATGCGACGGCACCGGCAGGTTGGCCAGGAACCAGTCATAGAGCGGCCGGTGATCCTCGAATTCCAGCGTGCAGATCGAATGCGTGATGCCTTCGATGGCGTCCGACTGGCCATGAGCGAAATCGTAGCTTGGATAGATGCACCAGGTTTTGCCGGTGCGCGGGTGCTCGGCGTGCAGGATGCGGTAGAGCACCGGATCGCGCAGATTGATATTGCCCGCGGTCATGTCGATCTTGGCGCGCAGCACGCGCGCGCCGTTCGGGAACTCACCCGCGCGCATGCGGCGCAACAGATCGAGGTTCTCCTCGATGCCGCGGTCGCGAAACGGACTGTTCTTGCCCGGTTCGGTCAGCGTGCCGCGATTGGCGCGCATCGCTTCCTGGCTCTGGTCGTCGACATAGGCGTTGCCGGTGCCGATCAGATGCTCGGCCCAGGCATAGAGTTGCTCGAAATAATCCGAGGCGTGGAAAAGATTGCTGCCCCAGCCGAAGCCCAGCCAGCGCACGTCGCGCTCGATGGCGTCGATATATTCCTGCGACTCCTTCACCGGATTGGTGTCGTCGTAGCGCAGATTGCAATGGCCGGAAAATTCCTCGGCAATGCCGAAATTCAGACAGATCGATTTGGCGTGGCCGATATGCAGATAGCCGTTCGGCTCGGGCGGAAAGCGGGTGACGATGGCCTTGTGCTTTCCCGAGGCGAGATCGGCGCGCACGATGTCGCGGATGAAGTCCTGGCCCGCCTCGCGAATCGTCTCCGCAACCGACATCGGTCTTTATCCTTTTGCCCTTTTGCTGCTTTTGCCGCTGTGCCGTAGCACGCGCCGCGTGCGATTCTAAGGCGGATTCTCAAGGATTAAGTCCTGCCTCGCCGGACTCTGCAAGTCGGGCTGGTCCGAACTGCCAGAGGGCCGGCGCGCGCTAAAGGCGGAAATTTTACGCTTTCGGCTGTGCAGCGGGGAATTTCAAAACCCGCGCCTTCCCAAGCGAGGAATGGACCTCAGCCACTTTCGCGGCAAGCTCGCTTTGGTTGAACGGCTTAGACAGCCGCGGCAGCCGTTGAATGCCTGCCGGAGCCTCGGCAAAGCCTGACGCCAGAATCACTTCAAGCTCCGGCCACTCGGCCTTGATCGCGTCGGCAAGCTGCACGCCGGTCATTTGCGGCATGATCTGGTCGGTGATCACCAGATCGATCGAGTCATCCTGGCGCAGCGTTTCAAGCGCCGCCTTTGCGGACGATACGCCGATGGCGGTATGACCGAGATCCTCCAGCATGGCGACGGTATTCGTCAGAACCAGAGGGTCGTCATCGACGGCAAGCACGATCAGCAATGGCTGATGCCTGTCGGCTTCCCGAGCTGCGGCCCGCTTCTCGACGGCTGGGTTGGTCCGCTCGTCGACCGGCAACCAAAGTTCCGCCGTGGTGCCTTGTGCCGGCTGGCTTTTCAACACAAAGCGTCCGCCCGATTGCTCGGCGAGACCGTGCACCATCGGCAGGCCAAGCCCGGTGCCTTTGCCCGGTTCTTTGGTGGTGAAGAAAGGCTCCATCGCCCGTTCGAGCGTCCATCGGTCCATGCCGTCGCCGGAGTCCTGCACGCTCAGGCAGACGTAACGTCCGGCTTTCAGGCCGCCGGGTTCGTCGGATGGAATAACCGCATCGCGGCCCGCCATGATGATCTGGCCGCCACCGAGCATCGCATCGCGCGCGTTGACGACGAGGTTGAGCAGCGCCATTTCGAGCTGGTTGGCGTCCGAACGCACCGGGCTCAGCGCGACCGGAAAACGGGTCTCTATCGAGATTTGTGAGCCGATCGAACGCTGCAGCATCTCGGTCATGCCGATCACGAGTTCCGGAATACGCACGGTTTCATTGTTCAGATCTTGCCGCCGGGCGAAGGCCAGCATCCGCTTGGTCAGAATGGCGCCCCGCTGCGCGCCCAGCACCGCGTTGTCCACCAGCGCGAGCAGTCTTTTGTCGTCGGCGGCAATGCGCTTACGCGCCAGTTCGAGACTGCCGAGCACGGCCATTAGAAGATTATTGAAGTCGTGCGCGATGCCGCCGGTCAGATGGCCGATGGCCTCCATTTTTTGCGATTGCAGCAACCTCTCGCGCGCCTCTTCGAGTTTTTTTGCGGTCTCCTTTCGCTCGGTAATATCGCGGGTGATTTTCGCATATCCGATGATGGAGCCGTCATCGGCGTGGATCGGATCGAGCACGACGTGCGCCCAAAACCGCGAACCGTCTTTGCGCACCCGCCAGGCCTCGTTTTCGAAGCGGCCCTGCTGCGCGGCGGTTTCGAGCGCGTGTTGCGGCGCGCCGGCAGCCCGGTCTTCCGGCGTGTAAAATTCGGAAAAATGCTGGCCGATGATTTCCTCCGGCGTGTATCCTTTGATGCGCCGTGCGCCGG
>JBAQHW010000304.1:0-4157 GCA_049288525.1 Xanthobacteraceae bacterium | reverse complement strand
GTGCCGCTCCGGGTGCTGCGCCCGGCGCCGCCCCGGCCGCCGCTCCTGAGAAGAAGTGAGGTCTCGCTTTTATTGGGCATGATCTTGCCGGAAAATCGGTTTCCACTTTTCCGGATCATGCCCTAGTGGGACAACGGTGATGCTGCTCCTGGTGGGACTCGGAAATCCGGGAGCGCGCTATGTCGGCAACCGGCACAATGCCGGCTTCATGGCGCTCGAAGCCATCGCCAAGCGCCACGGTTTTGCACCGTGGCGCCGGCGCTTCCAGGGCGTCGCGACCGAGGGTGCGATCGCCGGCACCCGCGCCCTTCTCCTCCTCCCCGGCACCTTTATGAACGAGTCCGGACGCGCCGTCGCCGAAGCCGCGCACTTCTATAAAACGCCGCTTGGCGACATCACGGTGTTCCATGACGAGATCGATCTGCCGCCGGCGAAGCTGCGCGTCAAAATCGGCGGCGGCATTGCCGGCCACAACGGCCTGCGTTCGATCTCCGAGCATATCGGCAACGACTACCGGCGGGTGCGCATTGGCGTCGGCCATCCCGGCGACAAGGATATGGTCCAGCATTACGTGCTCGGCGATTTCGCCAAGAGCGAGCGCGGCTGGCTCGAGGCACTGCTTGCCATCATCGCCGACAATGCCGAGCTGATCGTTCGCGGCGAGGATGCGAGTTTCCAGAACAAGGTCCATCTCGCCATGCTCGCGAAAGGCTTTGGCGAGGCAGTGGACGACAACAGCGGTCGCGAAAAATCGTGAGACGAGAAACGGAACGAACTACCCATGGGCTTTAAATGCGGCATCGTCGGCCTGCCGAATGTCGGCAAGTCGACGCTCTTTAATGCGCTGACCGAGACCGCGGCGGCGCAGGCGGCGAATTATCCGTTCTGCACCATCGAGCCCAATGTCGGCGAAGTGGCGGTGCCGGATGCGCGGCTGGACGTTTTGGCGAAGCTCGCCAAATCGGTCCAGATCGTGCCGACGCGGCTGACCTTCGTCGACATTGCCGGCTTAGTGCGCGGCGCTTCGAAAGGCGAGGGCCTCGGCAATCAGTTTCTTGGCAATATCCGCGAGGTCGACGCCATCGCTCACGTCGTGCGGTGCTTCGAAGACACCGACGTGACCCATGTCGAAGGCCGCATCGACCCGGTTGCCGACATCGAGACTGTCGAGACCGAACTGATGCTCGCCGATATGGAAAGCCTGGAGCGCCGCGTCGACGGCTTGAGCAAAAAGGCCAAAGGCGGCGACAAGGAAGCCAAGGAAAGCCTCGATCTCGTCGGCCGCGCGCTGACGCTCTTGCGCGACGGCAAGCCGGCGCGCCTGACCGAACGCAAGTCCGAGGAGGAGAAGGCTTTTCATATGCTCGGCCTGCTTACGGCCTTGCCGGTGCTCTATGTCTGCAATGTCGACGAAGCATCCGCCGGCAGCGGCAATGCATTTTCCCAAAAGATCGAGGCCAAAGCGCGGGCCGAAGGCGCGGCCGCTGTCGTGATCTCCGCCAAGATCGAGGCGGAGATCGCCGTGCTGTCGCGCGACGAGCGAGAAGATTATCTCGCCACGATCGGATTGAAGGAAGCGGGGCTCGACCGGCTGATCGCCGCCGGCTACGCGCTGCTCCACCTGGTGACGTTCTTCACCGCCGGTCCGAAGGAAGCCCGTGCCTGGACGGTGACCGGCGGTGCCAAGGCGCCGCAAGCCGCCGGCGTCATCCACAGCGACTTCGAGCATGGCTTCATTCGCGCCGAGACGATTGCCTACGGCGATTATGTGGCTTGCGGCGGCGAGGCCGGCACCCGCGATGCCGGCAAGATGCGGCTCGAAGGCAAGGATTACGTCGTCCATGACGGCGACGTCATGCATTTCCGTTTTTCGACGTGAGAGGTGCAACTATCCGATCGGGCGCGATCGCTCATTGCTGATTGCGGATGCCGCCCTGATTTCTGATCGCACCGAGATGCTCGTTGATGCGGAACACGATGAGCACGAATTCGGCGATGATGCGCGCCAGAATCACGCCCATAAAGGCGCCGAGTATGCTCACGATCAGAAGCAGCATGCCGACGAACGGATTGTAGGCCATGATTGTCAGCGAATTGACGGCTCCCGCCACGCCGAGCAGGATCGAAATCACGACGGCCAGCCAATAGAAAACTTTGATCACGGTGGGCGTCACGAACCGCTCCCACTGGAACAGGTCGCTGAGGCCGAACATGATTCCTCCTGGCAAAGCGGCGCGATTCTCGATTGGGCGACATTACTGCACCCAGCCTTGCAGCCGGTCAATCGACCGGGTGGCCGGTGCGGTTTTAGACCATGATCCGTCAAGGTTAAACCGGGTCGTGGTCTAGAATCTATACGCTCTAGTTGCGTCCGTATGCCGTGCGCCGGGCCTCGGCCGCGATCCAGGCGCGGAAGTTGCGGATCGCCACGCTTTCGGCGTCATTGCCGTTGACGAGGAGATATTCTCCCGCCTGCCATGCCGGCCGCGCCAGCGGGCACACCAAGCGGCCGGCGGCGAGCTCTCTTTCAATTAGCGGCAGCGACGCCATCGCTACGCCCAAGCCGTCCACCGCCGCCTGCAATTGCAGATGGACGTGATCAAATTCGAACTCATGGGCGGGGGTCACGTTAGGACCGCCGGCAAGCTCCAGCCACGTAGACCAGGCCGCGCGCGCGGTGGAGGAATGCAAAAGCGTGTGCGCGCGCAGATCGCTTACCGTGGTCAGCGGCCGCGTGCGCAATATGTCCGGACTGCAAGCCGGCAGCTGAATGTCCTTGAGCAAGCTCCTGAACTTGAAATGCGCGCCCGGTTCGCGCCGCAATCGCACGCCGATATCGTAGGCGTCCCCCACATAGCGAAGCTTGCGAGACGTGGTCGACAGCTTGATTTCCACGTTTGGAAAATTCGCCTGAAAGCCGCCCAGGCGGGGAATGAGCCAGCCGCTGGCGAAGCTCGTCGGTACGTTGAGCCGCACCACGCCTGACACACGGCGCTGCGAGCGTACCCGGCCAATTCTGCCGCTTGCCGACAACAGCCGTGAAAACGCCGCGGTCACATCGGCGAGCAGCTCCGCTCCTTCGTCGGTGAGGGCGACGCCGCGGGCGCACCGCTCGAACAGCGGCAAACCGAACCAGTCCTCCAGCAGCCTGATCTGTTTGCCGATGGCCCAGTGGGTGACGTTAAGATCGAGCGCCGCGTCGGCGAAGCTGCCGCGTCGCGCCGCTGCCTCGAATGCCCGAACTGCGTTTAGCGGCGGCAGGCTCGCCTTCTCCAGAGGTGACTTTTTCTCCCTCATGGCGGGAGATTAATGCAATTGAGCCGGCGGCGCGATGAATTTACTTTCGGCGCTATGCGAAAATTGGTGTTTTGGGACGATTTCAGCGAATTGACGCCGCAGATGTCCGGCGACGAACGGCGCGTGGCCGTGGTCACCGGCGCCGCCCACGCGCTGCACGACGGCTACACCGATCTCGTCTACATCATGTTGCCGATCTGGCAGGCGGAATTCGGGCTCAGCTACGCGGCGCTCGGGCTGTTACGCAGCGTGCTGGTCGGCGCCATGGCCGCTTTGCAAATCCCGGCCGGTTTCGCCGCGGAGCGGTTCGGCTCCGCCATCGTGCTGGCGCTCGGCACGGCGCTCGCCGGTCTCGGATTTTGTTTCGCCGGCATCAGCGCCGGCTTCGCCATGCTGCTCGTCGCGCTCCTGATCAGCGGCATCGGTTCGAGCACGCAGCACCCGGTGGCTTCGGCGCTGGTCGCCCGCGCCTTTGCCGGGCCGCGTTCGCTCAAGGCGCTCGGCACGTATAATTTCACCGGCGATATCGGCAAGATGACGTTGCCGGCGACGCTGTCGCTGATGCTCTTGGTGATGGCGTGGCGTCCGGCGCTCGCCATCCTCGGCTGCCTCGGCCTGGCGCTTGCGGTGGTGATCTATCTCGCCACGCCGCGTTTCGAGCGCGAGACTGCTCATCCCCAGATCAAGTCGCAGGGCGGCGTTGAGCGCCCGCATCGGCGCTATGCGTTCCCGGTGTTGTTCAGCATCGGCATGATCGACACCGCGACGCGCATGGCGTTTTTGCTCTTCCTGCCATTCGTGCTGCGAAACAAAGGCGCGAGCGAACAGACCATCGGCTTGGCTTTGACGCTGGTTTTTGC
>JBAQHW010000303.1:0-2014 GCA_049288525.1 Xanthobacteraceae bacterium | reverse complement strand
TGGTGTTCGCCGATCCCAAAGGCACCGTGATAGAGGTGTTCAAGCGCGACGCCTTCGCGCAGCAGAAATTCCAGCAGAAAGGCATCGTGCCGCACAAGCTCGGCCACGTCGCGTTCCACGTCACCGACGTCAAGCACGTCACCAAGTTCTATTGCGACGTGCTCGGCTTCCGCGAGTCCGACTGGATGGCTGATTTCTTCTCGTTCCTGCGCTGCGGGCCCGACCATCACACCATCAATCTGATGCAGACTGGCTCGAACCGGCATTTCCACACCGCATTCGAGCTGCGCGACTGGGGCCACATGGAAACGGCCTGCGATTTCCTCAGTCTCAAAGGCTACAAGCTATTGTGGGGGCCGGGGCGGCACGGCATCGGCCACAATCTGTTCGCCTATCACCGCATGCCGAACGGGCTGATTACCGAAACCTTCGCCGAGCTGGACCGCATGAACGAGGAGCTTGGCTATTTCGAGCCGCGGCCATGGCACCGCGACAATCCGCAGCGGCCGAAAGTGTGGGCCAAGGACCCGTCGGCGTCGAATTTATGGGGTATCATGCCGACCGACGAGATGCATCACTGACGGTGCATCGCTGAAATAAGGCGGTGGCGACGCCCGTGCGTTCATCCCTGGGGAGGGTGGCGCCGGTAGTCCTTGGGGAGGAACCAATGAAAATCCAGTTGCGCGCCGCGGCGGCATTGGCGTGTCTTCTTGCCGCCGTAACAACGAACGGCGCGGCGCGGGCGGAGCAATATCCGTCGCGCACCATCACCATCATCGTGCCGGCGTCGCCCGGCGGGGTGACCGACATGCTGGGCCGGATTTTGGCGAAGCACATGATCACCGATTGGCACGCCCAAGTCGTGGTCGAGAACAAGCCCGGCGCCAACAATCAGATCGCGGCGGAATATGTGACGCATCAGCCGGCCGACGGCTACACCCTGTTCGTCGGCCCGGAAACCACCTTCATCGTCAATCCGACGCTGTATCCGCATCTGGCCTACGACCCGGTCAAGGGCTTCACCCCGATCACCGGGCTGGTGCAGATTTTTCACGCGCTGATCCTCAATCCCGCCGTGCCGGCGAACAACGTCAAGGAGCTGATTGCGCTCGACAAGGCCAAGCCCGGCCAGCTCAACTACGGCACCTTCGGCATCGGCTCCAGCGGTCACCTCAACATGGAAATGTTCAAATCCGTGACCGGGACGAAATTCGTCGCCGTGCATTACAAGGGCGCCGCCCCGGCGATGCAGGACGTCATTGCCGGTCACATCCAGCTGATGTTCGTGTCGGTCGGCAGCGCGCTGCCGCAGGCCAAGGCCGGCAAGGTCAAGCTGATCGCCATCGGCGCGCCCAAGCGCATAGCGTTGCTGCCGGACATTCCGACCATCGCCGAAACCGTGCCCGGCTATACCGCAGTGTCCTGGTTCGCGCTGTTCGGTCCGCCCGGCATGCCGACCGACGTCGTCGCCAAGGTCGGCAACGAAGTGGAGAAGACCTTCAGCGATCCGGATGTGAAAAAGAACTTCCTCGATAAGGAGTATTTCGAATCGATCACCGGTTCGCCCAAGGAGCTCTCTGCGCGCCTGCGCACCGAGGAACCGAAATGGCGCAAGCTGATCACCGAGGCTCATATCAAGGTGGAGTAAGCGCCGGCGCGGTGGTTGCCGTCCGCATTTCGGCGCTGCCTTGCGGGGCCTGCCAAAACTGGCCAATATCGTTTCTCCCGGCGAGCGGCCCGCGGTTGTGTCCCGCTCGACAACCAAAGCTCCCTCGCAAAATCTGCAAGAGACAAAATAAACAAAATCGGCAGGCGAAATGGCGTTCAGGCGTTTGGCAGATTTTCCGTGGGTGCAGCGAACGATCGGCGTAGCCGCCGCGGAATATTTGCGCTTCGTCTGGAGCACCTGCCGGTTGGGCCTCGATCCGCCGGATTTTTATACGAAGGTCGTGCCCGATCTGCCGGCGATCGTCGCCATGTGGCACGGCCAGCATTTCATGATGCCGTTTCTCAA
>JBAQHW010000302.1:0-5437 GCA_049288525.1 Xanthobacteraceae bacterium | reverse complement strand
ATGCCGCGGCCGCCCGCGACGCCCTGGCGGCAACCGCGGCCTGGGCCGACGGCGAGCTTGGCCTAGCCCTCCGGGTAGGTCTGATCCCGCTCGCGCATATCCGCCGGCAAGGGCTCGACGTGCGCGTGGCGCGCTACGGGCCGTCGGAGAATCTATCCTACGCGATGTTTTCCGGCGGCGGTCTCGCCTGGGCCGACGCCGCCATCAAGCGCGGCGAATTTGCGCTTCCGGCGGCGCCGCCCGATGCTTGGCCGGACCTCACCGGGCTATCGTGCCGGTTCCAGGAATTCCGCACGGTGCGCGGGCTGATCCTGGCGGTCCTGATCGTACCGGCGCCCGGCGCCAGCCCTTCCGCCTTCCGCGCCCTGACCGAACAGATCGTGGCACTGGTGGAGGACAGTCCGGAGGCGGGGCGGCCAGTGCCGGCCGGTGGTCCGAGCTTCGGCTGGCCCTCGCCGGGCGCCGCGCTCGAGACCCATACGCTGCCGCCCAGCAGCCGGTTCAGGCAGGCACGTGTGTTGGCGCGCACCTTGCTTTATTTTCTGATCATGCGCTCGGGCATCCGCGTCGGCGGCTTCGTGCCGGCGACTTATTTGCGCCAGGTGGTCGAGAACTCCGATTTCCGCAAATACGACGACGGGCTGCGCATGATCATCGATTGCACGCCGGAGCTTGCCGCGACGCTGGAGCGCCGGCTCGCCGCGGCTGCGGCGACGGCGCGCTATGGCCTGCACCGGCAAGACGGCGCCATGATGACCTGCTTCGCGCCGTCAGCCGTGCGCAGCGATCACGTGCATTTCATCGACGGTGCGCAGGGTGGCTATGCCGCCGCCGCGTCGACATTGAAGTCACATGCCTGATTTGGCCAACACGTCGGCACCGGCTTTGGCGACCTGCTCGTCCTGCGACGACAGCGCGCCGGAGACGCCAATGGCGCCGGCGATCTTGCCGTCGACCAGGACCAGGAGGCCGCCTTGCAGCGGCGTGATGTCTTTGAGCGCCAGGAGCCGCATGCCGGCGCCACCGGCAGCGATGGCGTCGTCGAGCGCCTTCGACGGCAGCTTGAATTCGATCGCGGTGCGGGCCTTGCCCGCCGACGTCTCGACCGAAGACAGCTGGGCATTATCGATCTTGTGAAACATCACCAAGTTGCCGCCGGAGTCGAGGATGGTGATGCCGACCTGCCAGGAATTCTTGGCCGCTTCGAGCTCGGCCGCCGCCATCACCCGCTTGGCCTGATCGAGCGTGATCGGGGGCCCATAGGCCGGCGCGGACGTTGGCTGTTGCGCGAATACGGCGCCCGCGGCCAGCGCCACCCCCACGGTCGCACCAGCGAGGAACAGTCGTCGAAACATCTGCAAGGCCTCCCACCGAATCTGCACGGCACCATAGGCGGCAAAAGTGGCAGGGAAAAGGGAGGCGGCGGCCCGAAATTGCGACGGAATTCAAACCGGATTTCAAGCATCCAAGGCCGGCCGAGAGTCGGTCAAGAACTAGCCAAGAACTGGTCAAGAGCCGACTGAGAGCCGACTCGGCCTGCCCCGAGGGCTGTCGCCGGGTCCCCGCAAACGTGATTGCGGCGTGAGATGCGCAAGCTACGCGGCCGGCTTATATCTGCCCGATAATTCCTACGGTCCGCTTGGGAGGCGCCGCCATGTTCTCGTTCCGCAAAAAGCTCGATCTGCCCACCGCCGCCGACGCCCTGCCGGGCCGCGCGGCGGCGATCCCGACGGCGAAGACGCATTTCGTCAACGGCCGGCCGCTCAAGGGCCCCTACCCCGACGGCATGGCCATGGCGCTGTTCGGCTTCGGCTGCTTCTGGGGCGCCGAGCGGAAATTCTGGGAGCTCGGCGATGGCGTCTATGTGACCGCGGCCGGCTATGCCGGGGGACTGACACCCAATCCGACCTATGAGGAAGTGTGCTCCGGCCGCACCGGCCATAACGAGGTGGTGCTGGTGGTCTACGATCCGAAAAAGATTTCCTACGACAAACTGCTCAAGACGTTCTGGGAAAGCCACGACCCGACCCAGGGCATGCGCCAGGGTAACGACGTCGGCACGCAATACCGCTCCGGCATCTATGTGTTCTCCCCCGAGCAGCGCACCGCGGCGGAGGCTTCAAAGGCCGCCTACGGCAAGGCGCTGCTGGCGCAGCGCATGGGCCCGATCACCACCGAGGTCGTCGACGCGCCGCCGTTCTTCTTCGCCGAAGACTATCACCAGCAATACCTCGCCAAGAATCCGCACGGCTATTGCGGCTTGGGCGGTACCGGCGTGAGCTGCCCCATTGGGACCGGCGTGGTGGCGGCGTGACGGGTGGCGAATAACGGCTGGAGACAGTACGCTGTTCGCGATTCATCGCGCGGAGGCCGTCCATGTCCTGGCCCGACGGACGTTACATTCAGGCGTCGATTTTTTTCAGCCGCTGGCTATTGGCGCCGTTCCTGCTCGGCCTGTTGCTCTGCCTGCTGCTCCTGATCTACCGCTTCTTCGGCGAATTGTTTGCGCTGGCGCTGCAGGTGCCCGGCATGAATTGGCACGATCTCATCACCGGCGTGCTCAACCTGGCCGACTTGGCGTTGACCGCTAATCTCATTTTGATCGTGATCTTCTCGAGCTACGAAAATTTCATTCGCCGCATCGATGCCGCCGCGCATCCGGATTGGCCGGAGGGTCTCACCCAGGTCGATTTCGGCTCGCTGAAACAAAAGCTGCTCGGCTCGATCGTCGGCATCGCTTCGGTCGACGCCCTGGCCTGGTATTTCGATATCGAGAAATACACCGACACCTCGCGGCTGATCTGGGTGCTGGCTTTTCCGGTGACTTTCGCCGTCGTCATGGTGCTCTTGGCCCTTGCCGACTGGCTCACCGCCCGCCGCCACGGCAAGACGGAATAGGCCAAGCCCGAATAAGCCCTTGCGTCGGCTGGCCGACCCGGCGCGGTGAGGGTTTGTTAACCATAACTGGCGTTAATCGGACTCTCGCTTTGGCTCGAACAGGGTCGGATTACGCTGATGCGGGTCTCCCGCCTTCTGCTGTTTTTGTTGTTTGGCGTTGCAATCGCGGTGGCGGGGTGCGCGCGCGGACCCATGATCGCCGTGCCGATGGCGGCTGCGCCGGCACCCTACGGCATCGACAATGTGGTCTATGGCGGAGCATCGGCCTATGCGCCGGCCCGGCCTGCCGCCTACGCCCCGGCGCCCGCACCGGCCTACGCCGCCGTCGCGACGCCCAATTACGCCGTTGCCCCCAGCTCTGCTTATGCCACACCGGCCTATGCGACGCCGGCCTATGCCACACCGGCCTATGCGGCGCCGGCTTATGCCGCGCCGGCCTATGCCACGCGGGCTTATGTAGCGCCGGCCTATGCAGCGCCGGCTTATGCCACGCGGGCTTATGTAGCGCCGGCTTATGCAGCCGGCTATCCGGGAGCGGCTACCTATGCGCCGACGCACTATCCCTACACGCTCGACTCCGGCGACCGGTTGCGCGTGGTGGTGTTCGGCCAGGACGGGCTGACCAACTCCTACGTCTTGGACGCCAGCGGCGACATCGATATGCCGCTGATCGGCACGGTGGCGGCGCGCGGGCTGACCACCGACCAATTGGCGGCGCGCATCACCGATCTCTTGCGCCAAGGCTACGTGCGCGACCCCCATGTCGCGGTCGAGATCGAAGCCTACCGGCCGTTCTTCATTCTCGGCGAAGTCGCGCAGCCGGGCCAATATCCCTATGTCGCCAATATGACGGTGGAGACCGCGGTGGCGATCGCCGGCGGCTTTGGGCCACGCGGCTACAAAAAGGCGGTGACCATCAGCCGCAATTACAACGGCCAAACCGTCCGCTTCCAGACGCCGATCACCGCGCCGGTGCAGCCCGGCGACACCATCCAGGTGCAAGAGCGCTGGTTCTGAGAATTCCTCTCCCCGCATGCGGGGAGAGGAGAGATCATTTTACGTGCTTCGCCAAAAACGCCATCGCGCGCTGCCAGGCGAGCTTGGCGGCGGCCTCTTGATAGCTGCCGCGCTCATCGCAATTGAAGCCGTGCTGCGCGTCCGGATAGACGAAGATTTCGCAATCGCCGCCGCGCTTCTGTTTGATCATGTCCACGTCGCTCATCGGGATCGACGCGTCCTTTTCGCCGAAATGCATCTGCACCGGGATTTTCGGCTTCTCGTCGGCATTCTTCGCGATATTGCCGCCGTAGTAGCAAACCGCGCAGGACAGGCCGTTGAGTTTCGAGGCGGCGAGAAACGAAATCGAGCCGCCCATGCAGAACCCCATGATTGCGACCGGTCCGCTTTTCTTCAGCTCATCGATCGAAGCTTGAACGTCGCGCAGCATGGCGCCCCAATCCGGGTTGGCGACGAATTTGCGCGCATTGGCGATTTCGTCGGGCGAATAGCCGGATTCGAAATCCGGCTGCTGGCGGTCGAACACTGCCGGCGCCAGCGCGGCATAGCCCTCGCCGGCCAGCCGGTCGCAGACCGCGCGAATGTGATGATTGACGCCGAAAATTTCCTGAATGACGACGAGGCCGCCTTTGGCCTTTCCCGCCGGATCGGCGCGATAGGCGCCAAGCTTGAAACTATCCGATGACGTCAATGTAAAATGCTGACCCAAGACGCTCCTCCTTAATTTGCGACACACCCGGCTGCGCGTGCGCTGATGCCGAAATGCGCGTGATCCACTCGTGACACCCCACCATAGTACAGGGCGAGTGCCGTTTGAATGGCGGTTCGCCGCAGGGGCCAGCGGCGAGCCTGGAGCCGCGCCGGCACGAAACCCGCCGAAGCTCAGCGCATCACGACGACGAAATTGGTGCCCGCGCCGGTTTCATCGCCAAGTCCATGGTCGGACACGACCAGCGTCGAACCGGGAACGATAAGCTGGGAAATATAGTCGAGCGCCGCTTGCGGAATTGTGATGCCGGCGAGCGCCTGGGCGGGCGTCTGCGGCGGCGACAGATCCGGCTTTTCACGTTCCTCAACATAGCGCCGGGCGTGCCCGTATTTCTCGTTGCGCATGTCCCGCCCGGCTCTCCGTTTCGGCTGTGGCGGCGGTTCGGCGGGAAACACCACGACGTTCCAGCGCAGCGTCGTGCGGTCGGCGCCGGTAAAATCCAACGCCGTGAAGGCCAGCGTGCCGACCGGCCGGCCCGGATCGGCGAAGGTGACGGGGGCCTGGAACAGCGGCGCAAAATCCTGACGCACGTAAATCTTCTTTTCCCGGCGACTGATGAAAATCGAAATCGGCGCGTGGCTCGCGGGCGCGACTTTGACGAGCGCCGGGGGTTCGGCGGGAGGCATCGGCACAGCCGGGCTGACGGGTGCCGCCGCCGCAGCCGGCGCATCCCATAGCGTCGTCGCCGGCAGGGCAGCATCCGGGCTGGCTTTCGGCGGGATTGGGGCGGGATCGAGCGAAGCGGCATCGGCC
>JBAQHW010000301.1:0-3379 GCA_049288525.1 Xanthobacteraceae bacterium | reverse complement strand
TGGCGGCGATGCGGGCGAGCGCGTCGGACTGGTCGCCCCAGCGCTGAAAATAAAGCCCGGCGATCTGGCCAAAAATGCCGGCGAAGCCGCCGTCAATGTCGGCTTCCTCACGGACATAGGAGGCTTTAAGCAGATTACGCCCGATGTCCGCCGGCGGCGTTGCGGTCATTTGTTCCACGCCGACGACAAGGACGATTCTCGCCGATCGCGATGCGATCGATTGGAGAGCCCCATGCACGGCGGCGGAACCGGTGGCGCAGGCGTTTTCCACCCGGGTGGCGCGTTTGAAGCGCAGATCGGGCGAGGCCTGCAATACCAGCGAAGCGGTAAAATCCTGCGCCGAGAACCCGGCGTTGAAGTGGCCGAGCACGGTCTCGTCGATGTCTTTAGCCGCAACGCCTGCGTCCGCGAGCGCCTGGCTGGCGACCCGTACTATAAGGCGCTCGACGGTCTCGCCGGAAAGCTTGCCGAACGGCGTATGCGCCCATCCTACGATGCAGGCCGTCATGGTTCCCCCCGGACTTCGTGCTCCGCCGAACTTTCGTCGCTTTTCATTGGCTTAGAAACGTTCGGGCTTAGAAACGTTCGGGCTTAGAAACGTTTGGGCTTAGAGTCATTGTGCGCTTAGGAACATTCGCCAATCCACACCGCTCGTCAACATAGCGCTAATCGCCTTTGCCTTCGAGGGTTGCTGTGGTCTACATAGGCATACGACAGCACCTTATGAATATCGAACACTCGCGGCCCCGACCCCACAACGGGCCCGATCAACCGAACGGACCGCGACCAGTGAATCGTAAGATTTCGTTCCGGGCGCTGCTGCTCGGCTTTGCCCTGAGTTCGATTGCAGTCAGTTCGGTTGCTGTCACTGCCGCGGCCGTGACTGCGGTCGTATCGGCCGCCCCGGCGCAGGCCGAGTCGCTCATTCTGGTCGATGCCGGTTCCGGCAAGGTCTTGCGGGCCGACAACGCAACCTATCCGTGGCATCCGGCGTCGCTCACCAAGCTGATGACGCTTTATCTGACGCTGACGGCGCTGCGCGACGGACAAGTCACGCCGGACACCTTGTTCACGGTGTCGCCCACTGCGGCGATACAGTCGCCCACCAAGATGGGCTTCCCGGCCGGCACGCAAGTCACCGTCGATAACGCCATCAAGATGATGATGGTGAAATCGGCGAACGACATGGCGGTGCTGCTCGCCGAAGGCCTCGGCGGCTCGATCGCGCAATTCAGCGCGGAAATGACCGACACCGCGCACCGCCTTGGCATGACGGAAACCAACTACGTCAATCCCAACGGTCTGCCGGACGACAATCAGATCACCTCGGCCCGCGATCTCGCAATTCTCGCCCGCGCGCTCATTCACGACTTTCCGCAATACAGCGCCTACTGGCATATTCCGGCGATCAAATACGGCCGGCGCATCGTGCGCAATTACAACCCGCTGCTCGGCCGCTTTCCCGGCGCCGACGGCATGAAGACCGGTTTCGTCTGCGCCTCGGGCTTCAATATCGTCGTCACGGCCGAGCGCGGCAACAAGCGGCTGATCGCCGTCGTGCTCGGCGCTTCGTCATCCAGCGCCCGCGCCATCAAGGCCGCGGAGATGCTGCAATACGGGTTCAATCAGAGCCCGCTGTCCTGGCTGACGCCGGCGCTCGGCAACGTCGACTCGCTGGCGCCGATCGACGCCGCGCCGCCGGATCTGACCGACGAAATCTGCGGCCGGCACCGCCATCGCGCGCCGAGCGAAACCGACGATCCGGACGCCGATTTCGACACCAGCGGCGGCAGCGCCGACGCCGGTCCGAAATTTTCCGACATCCTGTCGGCGCTGCGCGCACCGGGCCCCGGCAACCTGTTGCTCGATCAGGGGCCGATTATTCCGGTCGTCGTCTATACCGGCCCGACGCGCAGCCCCGACCAGATCGCCAAGCTCGAGGCGCAGATCGCCGCCGAGCCCGTCCATAGGAAAAAGCGCAAAGTCGCGGTGGCCAAAGGCGAGGTCAAGGCGGATACAAGGGGCGACGACACTAGCGCCGCCGAGCGCAAAACGGCAAAACCGGAAGAGCAAAAGCCGCTTAAGCCTCGCGCACGCAAACCGGCCGTTGACGGCAAGAAGCACGCCGGCAAGACTGCCGCCGCGCGGTGGACGCCGATGTCGTCCTCGGCGCTGGCATCAAGCCCGCCTCCCGAATTCAACGCCGACCCGGCCGGGACGCCAAGGTCCGTCGCCGCGGCGAAGAAGTCGTCGGCCGCAAACATCCCGCAATAAGTCTTTATATCCTGAGCCGGCCCCAAACGCGGCGGTCTCGGCTCGGCCTTGCGTGACGTCGTCCGGCGGGGTGACGAACGCCTGGGCGTTGCTTAAGCTCTCCTTTCCATGACCGCAGTCAGCAGCACGCCAAGCACCTCGCCCGACCGGATGACGATCGCGGCGCTTTCGGACATGAAACGCGACGGCAAAAAGAGCGTCGGGGTCGTCGCCTGGGACTACCAGCTTGCGCGCCTCGCCGACCGCGCCGGTTTCGATTTCGTCTCGGTCGGCGATTCGGTCGGCGTCAATCTGTGGGGCCGCGCCGACGTGCTCGATGTGACGCTCGACGAGATGCTGATCTGCTGCCGGGCGGTGCGCCGCGGCGTCGAGCGCGCTCTGGTGAGCTGCGACATGCCTTACGGCCCGGTGCAGCAGGGCATCGATGCGGCGCGCGCCGCCGCCTCCCGTCTCGTCAAGGAAGGCGGCGCCGACTTGATCAAGGTCGACGCGGCGGCGGATTTTCCCGAGGTCGTGCGCGCGCTGGTCGGCGACGGCATACCGGTCTTCGCGCAGTTCGGTTTGACGCCGCAGACCGCGGTCAAATACGGCATCCCCTACAGCGCGCAGAATTCGAAGGAGGCCCAGGCCGGCGCGGCAGCGGCGTCAAGGCTTGTCGAGGAGGCGAGACTGCTCGAAGCCGCCGGCGCCGCGCTGCTCGATTTTACCAATTCGGGCCCGGTGGCCGGCCCTGCCGTGGTCGCGGCCGTGAACATCCCGGTGATCGGCGGCTTCGGCGGCGGGCCGTGGCTCGATGGCCGGGTGCGGCTCGCCCACACGGCGATCGGCTACGGCGAGAAGTGGCTCGATTCGAAAACCGACACATATTTCAACTCCGCCAAAGCGACGCTGGGCGCGTTTGCCGCGCTGATCGCCGATGCCCGCGCCGGCCGCCAAATCAAGGGTTAAACGGGCAAGGCGTGCTCACCAACGGCATCTCGCATGCGGAAATTTTTTGCTAACATCGCCACCTAAACGGTTTTCCTCCGATGGTCGATTATTACTCGACGTTGTTGCGTGCGGTGACCGCGCCTGGCGCCGGCGATGCGCAATGGCGGTACGCCGT
>JBAQHW010000300.1:0-13184 GCA_049288525.1 Xanthobacteraceae bacterium | reverse complement strand
TCATCGCGACGGCGCCGCCCCATTCGCCGCCGAGCCCGATGCCCTGCAGCACGCGCAGCACGAGCAGCAGGATTGGCGCGGCGATGCCGATCTGTTGATAGGTCGGCAATACCCCGATCAGTACGGTGGCGACGCCCATGATCATCAGCGTCATGATCAGCATGCTTTTTCGGCCGATGCGGTCGCCGAAATGGCCGAAAATCAGCCCGCCAACCGGCCGCGCCACAAAGCCGATAGCGAAAGTGGTGTACGCGAGAAGGATCGACAGCAGCGGGTCGTGCACCGGGAAGTATAGTTTGTTGAAGACGATTCCGGCGACTGTTCCATAGAGGAAAAAGTCATACCACTCGATCGTAGCGCCGATCAGACTGGCGGCGACGACGCGTCTCAGGTTGCTATCGGACTTGACTCCGTTTGCCATGTTTCACTCCCTCCGGTTTGTTGTCGACAGTCTTGCAAGATCATTTCGGCGGCCTTTTCGCCGATCATCATGGCCGGGACGTTGGTATTGCCCGACACCAGCGCCGGCATGATCGAACAATCGGCCACCCAGAGACGTTCGGCACCGCGCACGCGCAGGCGCGGATCGACCACCGCCGCCTCGTCCGCTCCCATGCGGCAGGTTCCGGCCGGATGAAAAATCGTCGCGCCGTTGGCTTGCGCGAAGTCCAGGATGTCGGCGGCGCTTTCAACCTTCGGGCCGGGCACCGCTTCGGTGTCGATGAGATCGGCCAGCGGCGGCGTTTGCGCCAGCTTGCGCGCGAACTTGATGCTCTCGACCGCAAAGTACCGGTCGGCTTCCTCGGCGAGATAATTGGCATGAATGAGCGGGCGCTCGTAGGGGTCGGCCGAAGCGAGCGCAATCGAGCCGCGGCTCTTCGGCCGCAACTGGCAGACCGACAACGTCATGCCGGAGAAGTCGTGGACCTTGCCGCCGGCCATATCGGCGCTCAGCGTCGCCACGTGAAACTGGATGTCGGGTGTCTTCGCTCCCGGCATCAGCCGCGCGAATAGCCCGCCCTGATTGATGCCGACCGCCAGCGGGCCGCGCCGGTGAAACAGCCAGTCGCTTCCGAGTTTCATCCATCCCCACCATGAGCGCAGCGCGTCATTGGTGGTGATCGGTTTGGCGATCCGGTAAATGAGCCGGAATTGCAAATGGTCCTGCAGATTCTGGCCGACCGCCGGGCGGTCGACCGTCACCGCAATGCCATGGCGCCGCAGCTCTTCGGCCGGACCGATGCCCGACAGCATCAGAAGCTGCGGCGACTGAATAGCGCCAGCCGTCAGAACCACCCCGCGTCTGGCGGTTATCGTGCGGACCGTGGTGCCGCTGCGGCACGACACGCCGACAGCGCGGCGCCCAGCAAACAGAATGTGCCCGACTTGCGTATCGGTCAGAATGGTCAGGTTGCGCCGCTTCGCCGCCGGCCGCAGATAAGCCGCGGCGGAGGATTGGCGCCAGCCATTGCGCGTGGTCAGCTGAAAATAGCCGGCCCCTTCCTGCTCACGGCCGTTGAAATCGGCAGTCCGCGGAATGCCGTTGCGATTGGCGGCGGCGATAAAGGCCTCGATCAATTCGTGCCGCTCATTAATGCTGGTGACCTGCAACGGCCCGTGCGAGCCATGCAGTTGATCGCCGCCGAGTTCGCTGTTGCTCTCGATCTTGACGAAATACGGCAGCACGTCGCGCCATGACCAGCCACGATTGCCCAATTGCGCCCAGTGATCGTAGTCTTCGGGTTGACCGCGGATGACGATCAGGCCGTTGATCGAGCTGGAGCCGCCGAGCACGCGGCCGCGCGGCCAATAGATCCGGCGCCCAGCCATATGCGGCTCGGGCTCGGTATAGAACTTCCAATTCACCGTGGGGTCCCACATCGTGCGGCCGTAGCCGATGGGGAGATGAATCCAGAAGCTATTGTCGCGCGGCCCGGCCTCGATGAGCGCGACGCTATGAACGCCGTCGGCGCTGAGCCGATTAGCCAGCACGCAGCCGGCCGACCCGCCGCCGACGACGATAAAGTCGTATGTTTCCACGCTCATCGGCCAATGATCCCGCGCGAAAAATGCTGCGGCCCGCGGCAAAACGAGTCAATGAATTTCGGGATGTTTTGTCCCATACTGCGGGACGGTTTTCGCCCCCCGACTGATACGCCGGGGTAAATTGCAAGAAACACCGGCCGAACGCCGGGGGGAGGAAGCGGTGATGGAGCCTTTAGCCGCGATGGGTGGGAGTGCCGTGGTCGGGCGCGCCCTGACCGTCATTGAGACCATCGCCAACGGCGCTCAGCCGCTGGCGCTGCCCGAGATCTGCGCCCTTACGCATTTGCCGAAAGCGACCGCGCACCGACTGTGCCAGCAACTCGAGGCGATCGGCTACATCATGCGCGAACCGGGCGGCCGGCGTTATGCCGCGGGCCCGCGGCTGGTGCGGATGGGTCTCGATCTCATGCGCTCGGCGATCACCGCCGAGCGTCACGGCATTCTCACCGCCTTGGTCGAGCGGCTGGGCGAGACCTGCAATTTCACCACGCTGGCCGGACATGAGGTGCTGTATCTGGATCGTGTCGAAGCGCGCTGGCCGCTGCGCTTGCATTTCGACATGGGCTCGCGCGTGCCGATCCATTGCACTGCAAGCGGCAAGGTATTCATGGCGGCGATGAAACCGCCCGAGCGGCGGCGCATAGTGGACGCGGCGGGCCTCACGCCGTACACGCCGCATACGATCACCGCGCGTGATCGCTTCGACGCCGAACTCGATCAGATTGCCAAACAAGGCTATAGCCTCGACCGTGAGGAATTTCTGCTCGGCATGGCCGCGATCGCCGTGCCGGTGCGCGCGGCAGACGGCACGGTGCTGGCCGCCGTCGCGTGCCACGCGCCGAACGTACGCTTCAAGATCGAGCAGGCGCTGGCCTGCCTGCCCCATCTTAAGAATGCCGCCCGCAAGCTCTCCGATACGCTTGCCGAACGAGCCTACTCCTAGACTTGGTCCGGTGACGCTTGAGCCTGTGGCACTTGCTGCGAATCCGGATTACACCCGCGGGGGGCGACGCTGACGAGCATCGATCTATGACCGGCAATGCGGCGCGGCGGGCGGCCCTCCTTCTCGGCGTGGCGATGGCGCTCGGTGCCTGCAGTCATCGTCTTTTTCATACCGGCAATGACGATGACAGCGACATCAACACCTATCCGGCGACCTACAAGGCCGATATCCTGGCGGCCATGCATGTCTATCTGAACGACCCTACGGGAATTCGGGACGCCGCGGTTTCTCCGCCGATATTAAAGCAGGTCGCCGGCGAAACGCGCTACCTGGCCTGCATCAGGTTCAACCCGAAGAAGAACAGCACGGACTACGCCGGCATCAAAGAGCTTGCGGCGGTCTTTCTGGTCGGCCGCTTCGATCACTTCGTCGACATAGCGCGGGATGCCGACGCATCGAAGAACCTGTGCGTGGGCGCCGCCTATGCGCCATTCCCGGAATTGCAGAGCCTGCCGCCGTGATCTCGCCGCTAATCAGCTTGAAGATGATGATGGCGTGCGGCCGATAGAGGATGGGGAGGCTTATATGCTCCGCAAAGTTTTGAACGGCAGAATGGTACCGGCGAGATTCACGTCCAGCGTGAGCGCCGCCGCGGTGCTGGCTTTCGTCCTCGCACAATCCGCGAGCGCACAACCGGTGCCGGCGGGGCTGCCCGAGCAACCGCCTCCGGTGCAATCGGCTCCGCCGCCACTGCCGGATCAGCCGCCGCCTCCGGGACAAGTTGCGCCCGATCAATCCGGACCGCCGCCGGGGATACCGGGCGGACCGCCACCGCAGGCTGGAGGTCCGCGGCCCGGCGGCCCCCCAGCGGCGGTGAATACCAATGTCAATCTGCGGCAAGGTCCGGGCACCAACTACCCGGTCGTCACCACAATCCCTGCCGGCGCGCCGGTTGCTGTCGCCGGCTGTAACGGCGCCTGGTGCCAGGTGATGTTTCAGGGCCACGCCGGCTACATCATCGCGACAAGCCTTGGCGCTCCGCCGCCGCGGCCTTATCCGCCGGGCTATCCGCCGCCGCCGCCCCCGCCGCTCTATCCACCACCCTACTACGGCCCCTACCCCGGCTATTACGGTCCGGGCCCGTACTGGCGGCATCGCGGTTATTACGGCGGCTGGCACCGCCACTGGTAGAGCATGATCGCGAAAAAGCGCGCCATCGAACTTTGATCCGAGGGCGGCCTTTTCGGAAAAGATCATGCTCCAACAAATACCGGCGTCACCCTTCGTCGTCGCTGAAATGCACGGCCGCGCCTGACGCCACGAGACTGAGCGCGATGATCAGGAAAATGCCGCCCACCCCGGTGGCCGCTGCAATGAGGCCGCCAAGAAACGGCACCGCCGCTTGCCCGATACGGTTGCCGGTGTTGCGCAACGACATCACCGTGCCCATCGAGGCCGGCGAGGCCAGGGCGACGACGTTGGTCAGGCTCAACGTCGTCGCGATGCCGAGCGCAATGCCGGTCAGCGTCATCGCCGCGAACAAGGCGGCAAGCTTCACCGGCAACGCCAGACAAGCAAAGCCGACGGCCGATCCCAGCATGCTGGCCAGCGTCAGCGGACGGCGGCCCATCAAGCTGATGATCCGCACATAACCCATGCGCGACACTAACGCAGCGACCGAACGAACCGTAAGCAGGCTGCCGATGTCGCGCACGTTGATGTTCTTTTCGGCGCCAAGCAGCGGCAGATAGATGGTGACCAGATCCTGCGCGGCCATGGTGATGACGCTGGCGACGAGGTAGGCCATCAATCCACGCTGGCGCAGCAGGTCCCGCAGCGGCGCGAGCTGTTTGCTTTTCGCTCGTATCATGTGGTCGGCCGCCGGCCGGATGGCGGCGGCGGTTGCCAGCGAGCCCAGCGACACGATCAATCCGATGGCAAACAGGCGGCCGGTGGGCGGCAACGTCGCCGAGCCGCCGGCCCAGGCAACCAGATAAGGGCCAAGTCCCTGGCCGACGGCGCTGGCGATGACATAATTGCCGAAAGCGGACTCGCGGCCGCGCGGCCCGGTGCAGCGGACGCACAACATCTGCTGGCTGGCCATGATCAGGATATGCGAGGTGCCGAGCAGCGCGGTCAGCAAAAGCAGCGAGACCAGCGAGCCGGCGGCGAAGCGAAAGCCAGCGCAGGTGATGATGAGCAGAACGGCGCCGATCCAGGCAGCCTGCGCGTCCTTGCCGCGATCCAGATAACGGCCCACCTGCACCGCGAAGATGATCGGCAGGATTGCGAATGTCGCCGAGATGATGCCGAGCCACACCACCGGCAATTGGAGTTCGATGGCGCGGTACGATGTCGTCACACGCACGATGGCGTAGACGGCCTGAATAATCGTGACGTTGAGCATCAGCGGGACGAGCAGCCGGTAATCGGTGTCGCCGGCCGGCGCGCCGTCGCCGCGGCGCCAAGCCGGCTGCAATTTATGCCACAAGCTCGACACCGCGCCCCCGCGCCTAGCGATCTCACCCTCTTGTCTAACACTCTTTGCGTCCGCAGGGACACGCCGTTTTGGTATAAGCGCCCTCCGACAGGAGGCGACGATGAAGGCAACAATTCTCAAGCTGGCCGCAATGGCGCTGGCGGCTACCGCGGCTGCCGGCTTGTGCAGCGTGGCGGCGCGCGCGGCCGACGATTATCCGACACGGCCGGTGACGATCGTCGTGCCGTTTCCGCCGGGTGCCTCGAACGATCTTCTGGCCCGCTATGAGGCTGACGTCTTGGCGCGCGCGCTGCACGGCAGTTTCATCGTCGAGAACAAGCCGGGCGCCGGCGGCGAAATCGGCATTTCCTATGCCGCAAAAACCGAGCCCGACGGCTACACGCTGCTCCATGCGCCATCGGCGATCACGGTTCTGCCTTTCGCGATGAAATCAGTCTCGTACGACCTGGGCCGGGACTTCGATCCGGTGGTGCTTGTCGGTCTTACGCAATTCTGCTTGGTCGTTTCGCCGTCTTTGCCGGTGAACTCGGTCGCGGAACTCATCGCGCTCGCCAAGTCAAAGCCCGGCGCCCTCACCTATGCGTCGGCCGGGATCGCCACGCCGCATCAGATTTTTGCCGAGCAGTTCAAGCTCGCGACCGGAGTCGACATCCGCCATATTCCGTACAAGGGCGCGATGCCGGGACTGACCGATGTCGCCAGCGGCAATGTCTCCATGGAGTTTTCCGATCTCACGCCGGCGCTGCCGCTGATCCAGGCCGGCAAGCTGAAGCTTCTGGCCGTGCTGTCGCGCCGGCGCGATCCGGACATGCCGAACGTGCCGGCTTTGGCTGAGACGGTACCGGGCTACGAAGGCAGCAGTTGGCAAGGGCTTTTTGCCCGCTCCGGAACGCCTCAGCCGATCATCGACAAACTCAACGCCGCTCTTGTCGCCGATCTCAAGCGGCCGGAAACGGCGGCGCGTTTCAAGGCGCTTGGCATCGTCGCGCAATGGGACACACCGGAGGAATTTCGCGCTTTTATCGTCGCGCAAACCGCAAAGTGGGTCGACATTATCCACGCCGCCGGCATCGAGCCGCAGTGACGGCGGGCGTTCCGTTTCATCTCCCCCGCAAACCCGGGATCAAGAGAGAGGTCGCATCCCCTCGTTTCAGTCTTTCCCGGTCTCGACATGGAAGCGATGCAAGACGCGGTGAAAGATCGGCGCCAAGACGAAACCGGTGGCGATGATGATGACCAATCCGGAGAACATCGCGTATAGCCCGGCAAACAGCTTGCCGCCGGTCGTCTTTAGCTCGCCCATCGGGCCCATGCCGGAGAGGATCATCGACGCATTGACGAACGCATCGATGAAGGACATGCCTTCGAAATAGGCATAGCCGGCAATCCCGATTGCGAGACCTCCAGCCGTCAATAGCAGCCATAATCCGACCGCAACCGCCATACGGCCCAGGAACTTGCGCCGCGATGCCAGCGGATGGCCGCGTCGCTCAAATTCCGTCACGCTCGGTGTTCGTAGCGGCATGTCTGGTCTCCCTGGTCCGGCCCATTCTAACGCGGAGCACTGTTGAGCGCCGAGCCCGCCGAGCCTAATATCCGGTCGGGAAGGAAAATCACATGCTTGACAAAACCTACGATCGCGCCGCGCAGGATATCGGCAACTCCGTCGGTATCGGCCACGTCAATGTCTGCATCGACGATCAGCACAAGGCGACGCATTTCTACGTCACCGGGCTCGGCTATACGCGCGACCCGTTCCTCAACACCGGCGCCGGCAATATGTGGATCAATGCCGGCATGAGCCAGTTTCATCTGCCGATGGGCAAGCCCGAGGTGGTGCGCGGCACCACCGGCCTGGTGATGCCGGATCGCGAGGCATTGTTGAAGCGGCTCAATCGGGTGAAGAAGGCGCTCGACGGCACCAAATTCCAGTTCCGCGAAAGCAACGACGGCGTCGAGACCGTGTGCCCGTGGGGCAACCGCATCACCGTGCACGAGCCTGATCCAGCCCGCTTCGGCCGCATCCAGCTCGGCATGCCCTATGTCCGCTTCGATGTGCGGCCGGGCACCGCGGAGCGCATCGCTCGCTTCTATCGCGACGTGCTGGAGGCGCCGGCGGAGGTGAAGAAAAACGGCGCCGGGCCGGAGGCGAAAGTTCAGGTCGGCGAGAACCAGTATTTCCATTTCCGCGAGACCGACGCACCGCAGTCGGCCTACGACGGCCACCACGTGCAGATTTATCTGAGCAACTTTTCCCGTCCGTATCGCAAGCTGCTCGATCTCGGCCTGATCACCATCGAAGACAACGATTACCAGTACCGCTTCAAGGACATCGTCGATCTCGACACCAAGGAAGTGCTGTTCACCGTCGAGCACGAAACCCGCAGCGTCACCAATCCGATGTACGGCCGGCCGCTGATCAACCGCAATCCGGCCGCCAGCAATATGGATTACAAGCCCGGCCACGACTCGCTGGCGTGGGCGCTGCCGTGACGTTGTCATGCCCCGCGAAGGCGGGGCATCCAGTAATCACGATGGCTGCGGTTCGACCGGCCGGTTTGGCGATTACTGGATCATCCGCTTTCGCGGATGATGACAGTGCGAGTCGGTGCGCATGACATCGCGCCGCGCGCTTGTCATCGGCGGCTCGCTCGGCGGGCTCATGGTCGCGCATCTGCTGCGCGCGGTCGGCTTCGACGCGGTCGTGTTTGAGCGCAACACCGAGGAACTGGCCAGCCGCGGCGTCGGCCTTGGCACGCATCCGCAACTGATCGCCATTCTCAAGCGGGCCGGAATTCATTTCGACGACTCGATGGGCATTACGCCGCCGCGCGGCGTCTGCCTCGACCGCCACGGCGGCATCATCCTCGAACAGCCGATGACGCGCGCGCTCAGCGGCTGGTCGCGGCTATACCGCGCCTTGCTCGATGGCCTGCCGGCGCGGACCTATCGGTTCGGCGAGCGGCTGACGCGCGTCGACCAGGACGGCGCCGGCGTCACCGCGATTTTCGCCGACGGCACCAGCGAGCGCGGCGACCTTCTGATCGGCGCCGACGGCCTGCGCTCGACGGTCCGCGCGCAATTTCTCCCCGGCGTCGAGCCGGTCTATGCCGGCTATGTCGCCTGGCGCGCAGTGCTCGACGAGGCCGATATGCCGCCCGCGCTTTGGCGCGAAGTGGTCGACCTTTATGCGTTCTGCCTGCCGGACGGCGAGCAGTTGATCAGCTATCCGGTGCCCGGGCGCGACAATGACACCGCCGTCGGCCGCCGCGCCTATAACATCATCTGGTACCGGCCGACCGATGCGGCGGCGCTTGCCGATATCTGCACCGACGCCGAGGGCCGCACTCATGCCGCCGGCATCCCGCCGCCGCAGATCCGACCCGACGTGATCGCGCGCGTCAAAGCCGACGCCGAACGTCTCATCGCGCCGCAGATTGCCGCCATTCTCGAGCGCACGACGCCGTTCTTTCAGCCGATCTACGATCTCGCCTCGCCGCGCATGGTGTTCGGCCGGGTCGCGCTTGCCGGCGATGCGGCCTTTGTCGCGCGGCCGCACGCCGGCGCCGGCACCACCAAGGCCGCACTCGACGCCGCTTGTCTTGCCGACAGCATCGCCGAAGCCGGCGGCGCGCTTGCCGCCGGGCTCGCCCGCTACGAGCGCCGGCAACTGCCGTTCGGCAAGGCGCTGGTCGATCTCAATCGGGAGGAAGGCGCTTACCTCTCCGCCCAGATCAAGCCCAAAGCCGAACGCAGCGCCGCGGAACTGCACCGCGACCTTGGCGAAGTGCTGCACGCCCACATCGCGCGCAGCGACCAGATGGGCGAGATCGTCGCCAATCACGGCTTGACCGGGCTTTATTGAGCGGGCTTCCGGGCCGTCGCGATCGGCTCGCCGCGTCATGGTCGCATTTGTCCGGACCATCCACGCCTTGCTGCGAAGGCGCGTGCCTGTCGCCCACGAGCGCGGGCCGGCGAGGCAACCCGCCAAGAGAGCCGAGCATATATCCGTCATGCAGCGCTGTCTGCTTGGCCGCAAAAGCGGACATGAAGCGGACGCATCGACATGTTCGTTAGGGGCCAAAAAGCGACATTCGCAGCAAAGCACAAAGGTGCTAGCAATCCGCGACGAGATCGTGGGAGGAAGGCGTGGATCACATTAAGCGCGTCGCGGAAGAATTTGGACGACAAGCTCACACGTTCGACGTATGGGCGGAGAAGACTGATGATCAAGTCGCAGATCGCTTTCGGACGGCATTGGCCAAAGCGGGCCACGGCAGCATTCTCGATGTTGCATGCGGGCCGGGTGTTGTTACGGCCGCCATTGCACCAGGAGCGGTATCCGTAGTGGCCTTCGACGCAACTGAGCAGATGCTTGAAAAGGCTAGGGCGAGATGCGCCAAGGCGGCATTGCATAACGTTCAATTCAGGTGCGGGGACGCAGAGAACTTACCATTCGAGGAGGAACAATTCGACGGTTTGATCACTCGATTGGCGGTGCATCATTTTGTCGATCCTCAACGCGCCCTCAATGAAATGTTTAGAGTGCTCCGTCCCCATGGAATTGCCGTCATTGTGGACGTGGTTTCATCGGAAAACGTCGATGAATCAAATCTGCAGAATGCAATCGAGCGCCTACGTGATCCCTCTCATGTACGAATGCTACCCGCATCGGAACTAGATGCACGCGTTGCCCGCAGCGGTTTCGTCGAGCTTCAACACACCACCTGGGACAAGCATCGCGAATTCGAGGAATGGATGGGAATCGTCAACGATCCTGATCGCGCCGAACCCATCCGAACAGTTGTCCGAGCGCTGGCAGATGCCGGCCGCACCGCGGGAATGGGCCTCGCCGTCAAAAACGGCCAGGTCGCATTCTTCCATCGTTGGCGCCTATTGAAAGCAACAAAGCCGCTTGGCCATTAAGCAGGTCTGTTCCGGATCATTAGGCGACGAAATCCGATGTCCGGCTCATGTCCGTTTCATTCTGTGAATCGGCGCCCAACTTGGACCCCACCTCGATTGAGCTCTAAGCTGTTGGAACAGAACCGGAATTGTCGGAATGCGAAGAAATTGATAGGCGTCCAATCGTGACCCCGCCAGATTCCCCAAAACAGGCCGTCGCTCAAAGACTTGCGGCGGTATCGACGGGGGTCATCGTTGGAAGCCGATTCACAGTCGGGCGCGCACGCTTCTTCCAAGCCTCGAAGGTCGTGCAAAACCATGTATAGCCAAAGCCGTCGGGATTGGCCGCGCGATACTCTTCCCACAACAGCAAGCGTGTCACGCTGCGGCGGCGCAGTTCCTTCTCCACATAACTCCAATCAGGGATCGCTCGCCGGTCGCTTTGTGATGCTGCAATCGGCGCTGGGAACAGGAGCAACTCCAGGCCCTCATCGTCCATCCCCTCGGGCAGCGGCCAGGTCAACCCGGCATGACGGGCGCGCCGCAGATAACCATGCACAACGCCATTGCTCACTCCGATCATGCGCGCGATGACGCGTTCGGTCAGGCCCTGGTACCTTAGACGTAGAACTTCTCTGATCCGGCGCATCGACAATCTCTGGGTGGGCATCGGGCTTCCTCACTGGTTGAATGAGAAACCCGTAGCCCGGTTGAGTTGTCGGCCGAAGCACCTCCAAAAGGTGCTCACGATCATCTGAAATCGCTGCTCACGATCCCGCGAAATGCTTGCTCACAATGCGATGAAATCCGTGCTCACGATCCCGCGAAATGCGCATGCTTGCTCGACTTAGGTCGGGGGACGCTCGCGCCGCCCGGCGTCGACCCGCTAAGCTCCAGCCCGCCCCCCGACGAACGGCCTTCTCGATGTGAAGGACAAGCTCATTCAAACCATTGAGACTGTCATCGCAGCGGCCGAGACCGGCGAGCTTGATGGTGTTCTTGGGCACATGAGCAAGACCGCGGTACAAGTGAGGAGTAAGAAGGCAGCCTAATCATCGCTCGACGGGGAGTACTAGGGGGCAGTGCGTACTGTGCTGTCCCCATTCGAAACTCTTAGTGACGGGCTTTCAGCAGCCTTTTGACGTCGCCGGCGTTTTTAAATTTTGCCACGGTGCAGGTGAAGCCGGTGTCCTTGTCGGGCTTTGACTGCCGGTAAAGAATCTTCTGGTACTTTTCCATCGGCACCGCGCTGATGGAATTTCCGTTGACCTTGAAGAAGCGGACCTCGTCGGGCGCGCCGCAGTCCGAGGCATGGCTCTCATCCCAGCCACAGATGACGCCAACGTCCGGCGCTGCCGCGTTGTCCAAACCCGCGTAAAAAAACGCCCGCAGCGAGGCGGAACCGCCCTCGATCTCACAGGCGACGGTATGGCCGATCCACGTATAGGATCCATCGGGCTTCTTGAGAAATGCGTTGAGCGTAATGTCGTAGTCGGGGGCATTGGCGGGAACCGACTCCGCCAGATTCACCGCATCGGTGAACGCAACCAGAGTCTCAGCATTTTTGATCAGCTTGGACGTGTTGGCGATTTGGTTGTGCCCCGCATTGTCGGCGTCGATATTCTGTTTTGTCATTCTTCTTACGAACGAAGCGTCGTCTTCCCCCGCATTCTTGGATACGGCGACAGGATCCGCATAGGCCAGGCCGCCGTAAAGGCTTGCGCCGATAAGAACCAGCATACACACCGCCTTCAAGCTTGCCACTTGGCCGGCCTCCAATTTGTCCTGTGTGATGTTAGTTCAAGACTGGTTGTGGCGCTACGGTTGGTGTGGCTGGAGAAGCTGGGCCGGATAGCGAAGCCGGCCCTAGCAGGGCGTCTCACCGTCGACGAGACCTTCCTCAATACAGCGGCTCACCACGGTCTCGAACACATGCCGGAACGCATCGCTGGCCCGGAAGCGGCCGTGGCGGTTCTTCGAGAAAGTGGAGTGATCCGGCACCTCGCCGTCCAGTCCAAGCCTGCAGAACCAGCGATAGGCCAGATTGAGATGCACCTCTTCGCAAAGCCGACGCTCCGAGCGGATGCCGAAGCAATAGCCGACGATCAACATTCTGATCATCAGCTCGGGATCGATCGATGGCCGGCCGAGCGTGCTGTAGAATGACGCCAGATGCCGCCTCAAGCCGTCGAGATCGACGAAACGGTCTATCGCTCGCAGCATGTGACCGGCAGGCACGTGATCGTCCAACCGGAACTGGTAAAACAAACTCTCTTGCACCAACAGCCGATCGCCCATCATCGCGCGGACCTCCTGAATCATCTGGAAACAGTGAATCAGCAGCGATCAGCCCCTACAAGCCGACTTTTTCAACGATATCGGACAGATGCTGACATTGCCCTTTGATCGTACAATGTCCGCCGTTATCCCCCATAGCGGACTTTCGGTTGCCTCTGAGGAGGCGTCCTAGGCACTTTGCGACCTCAGGCGCTCAATTGACCGCCAAAGAATCATTCCGGAGTGAACGCCGCTCGGCACGGCATGACATCGCCGGCCACCGTCATTTTGCTGCGGCGCGCGAAAAAAACACGCTTGCGCCAATGGCTTGGAAAAATCGGCAGCGCATTTTAATTGGTCCTTGACACTGGCCATCGAGCGGCGCTTTAGGCGGCTCATCCCGCTTGCTTATAAGACGCCGGGCGCTGAGCGATCCGGCGGAGCGGGTGCGGTCCGCAAAGCTAGCGGCGGTCGACAGCCGCGGCGGCGGATCGCGGTGGAGCGCCGGGAGGC
>JBAQHW010000299.1:0-7433 GCA_049288525.1 Xanthobacteraceae bacterium | reverse complement strand
GTCACTTACGACGACCCCTCGTTCGATGTTTCAGGCCATGTCGATGCACGCGGCCGTGTCAGCGTCAGTATCAGCGCCGGCGGCGAGCGTGCCAGTGGCACCGGGCAATTGTCGAACGACTACGGCCGCGGCAATTGGACCGGACACTCATCGACCTCCGCATGTTCCGGTCACTGGGAAGCCCAGCGCCGCGGCTGAACTGCTTCAATGTTGCTTAAGCCTTTGCGAATCTGATCAGCGAAAAATGCCCGAGCGGCGGCATCGGCCGGCGCTCGAGCAGGCGCACGTCGCCATGATTCGCGGCCCAGCGGGCAAGCCGCTCCCAGCCGAATTCCGGATGCCAGCCGAGCCGGCGAGCCAGCGGCGCGAAACATTTTTCTCCGAACGCGCGCAGGCCTTTTTCGGCGCCCAGATGGTTAACCAGCACGATCTCGCCGCCCGACCGCAACACGCGCGCGAATTCGTCGAGCGTCGCTTCCGGATCCGGCACCGCGGTGATGACATATTGCGCGACGACGACGTCGAACGCCGCGTCGGTGAAGCCGAGATGGCTCGCATCCATGACGGCGAGAGCCTCGACATTGCCGAGGCGCCGATCGACCACGCGCGAGCGGGCCTTGCGCAGCATCGGCTCCGAATAATCGACGCCGATCAGCCGGCTTGACGCGGAATAATCCGGCAATGACAGCCCGGTGCCGACGCCGACTTCGAGAATGCGGCCGCCGATCCGCTCGGCCGCCGCGATCGACGCCCGACGGCCGCGGGCGAACACGGCGCCGAACACCACGTCGTAGACCGGCGCCCAGCGCGCATAAGCTCTGGCGATGCCAGCCTTATCGAGTTTGTCGGTCATGCTGATGGGTCATGCGGAATTTGGCGTCTCGCGCGTTCTGCACGCTGCCTTGAAACGACACGCTCCCAGTCCGGCAGCCGATGACCCCCAGGAGATCAGGTCTCGATAAAGACTATGTGGCAGCGGATACGGCGGCGCCGACCGCATAATCGATAGCAACCGCCGCCACGGTGCCGGAGATCACGCCGCCGCCCAAAACGCGGGCCTGGCCTTCGGCCGAGTCGTAGAACACGCAGGCCTGGCCGGGCGACACGCCATCCTCGCCGGCGATCAGTTCGACCTCGATGCCGCCCGTGCCGGAGCGAAGCCAAGCTGGCCGTGGCGGCCGGGTCGAGCGGACCTTCACGAACACCTCGGGATGACGCTGCAAGGCCGCCTCGATCGTGGCGTCGCCAAGCCAGTTGATGTCGCGCAACCGGATGCGGCTCGTGCGCAACGCCTCGCGCGGGCCGACAACGACGCGCCGCGTGGCGGCGTCAAGCCGCACGACGTAAAGCGGGCTGCCCGCGGCGATACCGAGCCCGCGGCGCTGGCCGACGGTGAAGTTGATGATCCCTTCATGATGGCCCAGCACGCGTCCGCTTAGATCGACGATCTCACCGGGCCCGGCGGCGCCGGGACGCAACCGCTGGATCATGTCGGCGTAATGCCCGGCCGGCACGAAGCAAATGTCCTGACTGTCCTGCTTGTCGGCCACCGCAAGTCCGAAGCGCCGCGCCAAATCGCGGGTTTCCGCCTTGGTGCGGTCGCCGAGCGGAAAGCGCAGATGATCGAGCTGCGCAGGCGTGGTGGCGAACAGGAAATAGCTCTGGTCGCGTTCGACCTCGCGGGCGCGATAGAGCGCCCGGCCGCCGCGCGGCAGCGCGCGCGAGGCGACGTAGTGACCGGTTGCCAGTACCTGGGCGCCGAGATCGCGCGCGGTCTGCAGAAGGTCACGGAATTTTATCGACTGGTTGCACTCCACGCAGGGCACGGGCGTTTCGCCGGCCATATAGCTCTCGGCGAAACGATCGATGACAGCTTCTTTGAAGCGGTTTTCGTAATCGAGGACGTAATGCGGAATGCCGATGCGCTCGGCGACCGCGCGGGCATCGTGGATATCGCGGCCGGCGCAGCAGGCGCCTTTGCGGTGGGTGGCGGCGCCATGGTCGTAAAGCTGCAGAGTAATGCCAACGACATCGTAGCCGGCTTCGGCCAAAAGCGCGGCGGTCACCGAGGAGTCCACGCCCCCCGACATCGCGACCACCACGCGGGTCGCCGACGGCTCTCCGTCAATATCGAAGCCACTCAACGCCATGCGGTCCCTGACCTAATCCAATCCTGGCTCAATCGTCATCCGTTTCGGCCGTCCAATACTATAAGCGGCGCTGCTTCAGACTGCCATGGCTGGGCGCCGAGCGGCAAAATTTGCCGACCTGCCGCGAAAAGGCTGCCGTATGCGCTTCTCCGCATGCGTCTTAAGTGATTGAAAAAACACATGTTTTATAGACGCGGCGAGTGGCCCAGCCGTTGCAAGCTGATGCGCAGTCTTGGTCGCTTTCAGGAGTTCGCGCGTGTCGGGTATGCCGGGTATAGCGTCCGATTTCGCTCCTGCGGTTTTGCTTGCCCCGCCGCCGCCAATGCAGAAGTCGACACCGAGCCAGGATCCAAGTTCAGCGAACTCACCCAGCGCACAGTCTTTCGCGGACTTGCTCGACGCCAATACGTCGATACCGCCGAGCCCCTCTCCCACGCCTCCACAGCCCAATTCGACCGGCAGCCCGCCGCAAACCGGGCAACAGCCGACGGCGCAGACCCCAGCGTCGGCAACAGCGCCGGCCGCAAATGACGGCAACCCGGGGCCGACTCCCACGGCTTCGGCTTCCGGTTCGCCATCAGCGGCCAGCACCGCACCGTCCGCAGCGGCGACGAGCCCGCCGGGTTCGGCTTCGCGAGCGGCGCCCCAACGACCGGTGGGCAGTGGCACGCAGACCGCCACGGCCGCGAAAACCGGCGTCGCGACGAGCGCCACCTCGGCGATCTTGCATGCCATTGCCGACGGCGGCGCAAAGCGAACCGCCGCGGCAACCGCGGCACAGAACGCCGATAACGGTGCGAGCACCGACCCAACGCCGGCTGGGCAACAGGCTGGCTCCGGCAGTGCTGACGCCACTTCCGCGACTGCGGCTGCTACGGCCGGGCCGCCTGCCGCTCCTGGAGATTCGGCTTCGCTCCTCCCGCAAGTGATTGCGGCGGCTGCAGCAGCAGCAGGGGCCGGCCCATCGACCGGCTCGCCCGCTGCGGCAACAAAGAAATCGTCAAGCGACCCATCGGACGATCAGCAAGACACGGCTGCCAAAACCGCAAACGTCACCGCTGCGACGGCTGCAACGGCAGCGGCGGCAAACTTGCCGACGCCAGTCGCCGTCGCGGTCACGGTAAGCAACCTGGTCGACACCCAGGCTCCAGCCAACGGACCGTCTGGTGCGATCGCCGGTGTGGCCGGTCAGCGGGGCCGGCCCAGCCAAGCAACCATAAACGGCCAGCTCGCTGTCGGCGCCCAGACGTCTCAGGCCTCCGACGCGGCTCACCAAACTGCGGACGCCGCCCAAGGAGCAGCGCAAGCATCGGCGCAACACGCGGCACAGGGACCGAATACAAGCCCCTCGCCGGGCGACGCGGCAAAACAGGCGGCGTCGGCCAGCGGTAACGCCACGCCGAACGCAAACTCCGCCGTGCAGCCGCCGTCGGCCGGCATCGCCCCGCAAGGCGATGCCAACGCACTGCCCGCCAATCTTGTCGTGCGCCTGGATGGCGCTGCGAACGGCACGCCATCCACTCCGGCCGCCAATACGCAGGCCGCCGATGCCGTGAAATCGGCCGGCGCGAACCTGCCCAGTTTTGCCGTTCTCGCGACCAACGCGGCGACGACGCAGGTCGCGGCGGGGACATCCGCGCCCGCGGCAGCGGTGGCAATTGCCGGGCTGCCGATCGCCATCGCCGCGCGCGCCCAAGCCGGCACCAACCAGTTCGACATCAGGCTCGATCCGCCGGAGCTGGGCCGCATCGACGTGCGTCTCTCCATCGACGGAAGCGGCCAAGTGACCTCGCACGTCACCGTCGACCGGCCGGAAACGTTGACGCTGCTGCAAAACCAGCAGCCACAGCTCCAAAGCGCGCTCGAGCAGGCAGGGTTGAAAACGGCGGACAACGGCCTGCAATTCTCGCTGCGCGATCAATCTTTCGCCGGGCAGAACAACAACGGCGGCGGCGCGCAGCCAAATCCGACGCCACAGCTTGTCATTCCCGATAGCGATCTGCCGCCCGTCGACGCCGCGCAAATCTATTCGCGTTGGGGTCGCGGCACCGGCGTCGACATTACCGTGTGACAGCAATCGTCTGAGGATAGACCATGACGACCACAAGCCCGACCAGCACCACTTCACCGACATCGGCTGCCGCTGCCGGTTCCAGTACCAGCGGCAGCACCAGCAACACCGGACTGGCC
The DNA here is from genome assembly GCA_049288525.1 of Xanthobacteraceae bacterium. Lineage (GTDB taxonomy): Bacteria > Pseudomonadota > Alphaproteobacteria > Rhizobiales > Xanthobacteraceae > BOG-931. The sequence goes on along the minus strand of JBAQHW010000299.1, from coordinate 3,093 downwards.
CAGCTTGCCGACAATTTCAATTCGTTCCTGACGCTCTTGACCACGCAGTTGCAGAACCAGGATCCGCTCGATCCGCTGGATACCAACCAGTTCACCCAGCAACTGGTCGAGTTCACCGGGGTTCAGCAGCAGGTCGATATGAACACCAACCTGCAGACCCTGATCTCGCTGCAGCAAACATCGGAAGCGACCTCGGCGATGCAGTATCTGGGGTCCAGCGTGACGCTGAGCGGCTCCACCGCCACCCTCGCTTCGGGTTCGTCAGCCACCTGGGCCCTGAACTCGCCGTCGACCGCCACCGGCCAGGTCACCATCACCAACTCGAGCGGCCAAGTCGCCTATACCGGCACAACCTCGCTGAATGCCGGAACCCAAACCTATAGCTGGAACGGCCAGGGCAATAACGGCGTCACTTGGCCCGCGGGACAGTATACGCTTGCAATCAATGCGACCGGAGCCAGCGGCCAGACCGTCGCCGTCACCACGCAGATTCAGGGCACGGTCAGCGGCGTCGATCTCAGCCAGAGCCCGCCGGAGCTGACGGTGAACGGGGAGAGTTATCCGATCACCGCGATCCAATCGATCAATAGCGGCAGCACGAGCGTCCTCGGCAATCTCAACACCAGCATCGGCAATCTCAACACCAGCATCGGCAATCTGAACACCCTGCTGTGACGGCTGTCGTTCTGCCGGAAGACTAAGCTACCGACTTGCAGCGGATGATCCTGCTGACCGCCATCGCAAAACCGTGCGGCTTTGCCGCCAACCGACGAATTGCGGCCAATTGTGCGCGCCGCTTAGGCAAATCTTAAGCGGCCCTGCGTAAGGTCGCCTTCTGTAGTTGTCGAGTACGTGAGAGTTGCTATGACCGAACCCCATCGCCCGAGGGTCAAGTATGTCATCGGGCCAGACGGCTCCCCCCTGACCATCGCCGATCTGCCGGCGCCAGGGACGAAGCGTTGGGTCATCCGTCGCAAGGCGGAAGTCGTTGCCGCCGTCCGTGGTGGACTGCTTTCGCTCGAAGAAGCCTGCAGCCGCTATACTTTGACGGTCGAGGAATTCCTGTCCTGGCAATATTCGATCGACCAGCACGGGTTGGCCGGGCTGCGGACCACCCGCATCCAGCAATATCGCCCGTAACGGCCGCTTAATCGATCTTACCGAAACGATAACGCCGACGACTGCGCCGGCGTTTTGACGCGCCTCGCGGCGCGATTGCGCGGGCCGCCGCGCGTCCATGCGCGACGCGAATTCGAAGAACGCAGATCCGAACAACGCAGATTAGGTGCAATTCCGGACTTTATTAACCGGCCGCTAACCATCCACCGGGCAAATCTTGCCGAGTAGGACGCCAATGCGTGCGTCGCATCCGCGGCAAGGCCCTGGGGGAAATCTCGGTGCGAAGTCTGGTGGAGTTTGCCAAAACGCTCGGCGCGCCGCGCATTGCGGCCATGGGCGCCGTCACGCTCGCGCTGATCGGCTTCTTTGCCTTCCTGATGGTGCGGGTCACCACGCCGCAAATGACGCCGCTGTTCACCGGCCTGTCGCTGGACGACTCCGCCTCGATCGCCAAGGAGCTCGACCGCGAGGGCATCACTTACGAACTGCGCGATGACGGCAACGTCATCATGGTGCCGCGCGACAAGGTGGCGCGTCTGCGTATGACCATGGCCGAAAGCGGCCTGCCCAAGGGCGGCGGCGTCGGTTATGAGATTTTCGACAAATCGGACGCGCTCGGCACCACAAGCTTCGTGCAGAACATCGATAATCTGCGCGCTCTCGAAGGCGAATTGGCGCGGACCATCCGCAGCCTCGATCAGGTCGAGGACGCCCGGGTGCATCTCGTCCTGCCGGAGCGGCCGCTGTTCTCGCGCGATAAGGTCGAGCCATCGGCATCGATCGTCCTCAAGCTGCGCGGCACGCTCGAGCCTTCCCAGGTGCGTGCCATCCGCCATCTCGTCGCCACTGCCGTCTCCGGATTGCGGCCACAACGCATTTCGATCGTCGACGAACAAGGCCAATTGCTGGCGGACGGCGCCGGCGACGACGACACCGCCGGCGGCGCCGCCGCCGACGAGCGCCAGGCGGCATTCGAAAAGCACATGCGCGAGCAGGTCGAATCGATCGTTTCCTCGGTCGTTGGACCGAACCATTCGCGGGTCCAGGTCGCCGCCGACTTCGATTTCGATCGCATCACCCAGACCTCCGACAAATACGATCCCGACGGGCGGGTGGTCCGGTCCAGCCAGAGCCGCGAGGAAACGTCGGCCTCGAACCAGGGCGCCAGCAACAATCAAGTCACGGTCGCCAACGAACTCCCCGGCGCCAATCAACGCCAGCCAAACGACGCCAATGGCGGGCAGAACGATCAGACCCGCAAGACCGAAGAAATTGTAAACTACGAGATCTCCAAGACGACCAAGACGGAAGTCATCGATGGCGGACGGCTTAATCGGCTATCGGTCGCCGTGCTGGTCGACGGCACCTACGCCAAGGACGACAAGGGGAATGTGACTTATCAGCCGCGCAGCAAGGAAGAACTCGATCAGATCGGCGCCCTGGTGCGCTCGGCGATCGGATTCGATCAGAAACGCGGCGATCAGGTTCAAGTCGTCAATCTGCGTTTCGCCGAAACACCCGCCAACACCATTATCGAACCGACCGGCTGGCTGTCGATGTTCCATTTCACCCAAAACGATCTGATGAGCCTGATTGAAACGCTGGTGATGGGCGTCCTTGGCATCGTCGTGCTGCTCCTGGTGGTGCGGCCGCTAGTCCGCCGCATCCTCACCCCCGACAATCGCGCCGTTGCGGCACTCCCCGGTGGCGCCGCCGCGGCGGAAAGCCTCGCGGCGCCGGCACGCGCCGCGGCGATCACCGTGGACGATCCCGCCAAGTCGGCGGAATCCAGCAAGACTTCGCAAATGATCGACATCGCCCAGATCCAGGGCCAGGTCCACGCTCAATCGGTGCAAAAGGTCGGCGAGCTCGCCGACAAGAATCCGCGCGAAACCGTTTCCATCATCCGCTCCTGGCTCAACGAAAGCGCCGCAGCCTGATCGATCATGGCCACACCTAACGCCAAGCATAGCG